>CBFCZO010000127.1:0-9578 GCA_965602675.1 uncultured bacterium
GAACCTCGAGCAGATCTACCTGGAATACATGCAGACTTAAGCTGCACAAGTTTGGATATAGATGACGGGCCGGAGGCAGACGTGACGACTCCGGCCTGTTTTACGTACAGCGGTGTTTGATATTACCGGTGTATATGCGGTTTTCAGAGCGGTGGTGAGTAGGGGCTGCATGGGGGGTCGACGAAGTCTACTTTCTTCTTTCCGTCTTCGAACTTATTATCGAATTCGACCTCGTATGCCAGGCAGCATAGCAACCGTCCGCAGAGGCCTGAGATCTTCTGCGGATTGAGGGAGAGATTCTGCTGTTTCGCCATTTTAATCGAGATGGGGATAAAGTGCGGCAACCATGAGGAGCAGCAGAGTGATCGGCCGCAGGTGCCGAACCCGCAGAGGATCTTGGCCTCGTCGCGCACCCCGATTTGCCGCAGCTCGATCCTGGTCTTGAATTCGCGGGCGAGATCCTTGATGAGGGCGCGGAAATCGACTCGCCCTTCAGCAGTGAAGAAGAAGACGATGCGCTTTCCGCTTTCGATGTAGCGGCACTTGACGAGCTTCATCGGCAGTTCATGCGCTCTGATCTGCTGCAGGCAGACGTCGAAGGCCCGCTGTTCGCGCTCCTCGTCGGCTTCGGTGCCGGCCACCTCCTCGGGGCTCGCGGCGCGCAATACCTTATCCATCTCCTCCGGGATTGTGTTCGGGTAGACCTTGGTAGTGGCCATCACGACCTCGGCCATTTTCTCGCCGCGCTCTGTCTGGAGCCAGCAGAAGTCCCCGCGCTTGAGGTTGAACTTCCCCGATTTGAAGAAGTAAACCCTGCCGCACTCGCGCAACCTGACACCAACGATCTCGATCATAAGCGGCCTTCAAGTATTAAAACGATTCGGCATCTTACGCCGAACTGTGGATAAAGCAACTTTGCTCCTGCATTCAGTTACCAGATCATATTGTCAATTGCAGATAAAATGATAACGAAATCAACGTAGCAGCATCGAATAATCCGCCTATCCTCTATCGGCTGCTTTGTATGCAATGAGTTTGTGGACGAGCCGCGCGGCAGCCGAATCAGCGCAGTGAAGCCCTTCCCTGGGGTTGAGTTCCACGACATCCGCTCCGATGAGGTGTTTCCGGCGAATGGCTGTCTTCAGGATTTCCAGCGTCTCGAACCAGGCCAGACCGCCCGGCACAGGGGTGCCGACAGCGGGCACAACGGAGGGATCGAGACCGTCGAGGTCGATGGTAATGTAGAGATTCCCGCAAGGCAGGGAGTCGATGATCTCTTCCAGCCTCTCACTGACGCGGCCGACAAGCTCATGGGCTTGGAAGGTGCGGCGCAGTGGCGTGTTGAGCAGCGGCGCCTCTGACTCGTCGACGGAGCGAATAGCGAGAGCGGTGACGTGGATACCAATGTCCATCAGGCGCTTCATCGGGCAGGCGTGGTTGTGTGGGGAATCGGCGTAGCTTTCGCGCAGGTCCGCGTGGGCGTCGATCTGCAGCACGCACAGCTCGGGCCATTTTTTCAAGTGAGCTTTGACGAGCGGATAAGTCAGCGAATGTTCGCCGCCGAGAGAGATAAGCAGGCGGTTTTCCTTTAACAGATCCGTAGCAATGGCTTCGACGGCCTCCATCGCCAGTTTCGGGTCGGTGGGAAGTTCCGGTTCCAGGTGGGTGGCGATTCCGCCGACTGCCGCCGCGGGATTGAAGCCCACTTCGTCGTCGAAGTATTCGATATGGTGGCTGGCTTCGATTATCGCTTTGGGGCCGTCGTCGGTGCCCCGTTTCCACGACGCCGTGATGTCGAGCGGCAGCGGAAGAATAAGCGCTCCGGCCTGCTCGGGATCGGACAGCTCAGGCGGGAGGTTCAGGAAATTAGGATAGATCGGAGTCACCATCAGTATTTATCCCCAGTCTTTGTATCAGCGCGGTGACGACAATCGGCAGCGCGATTGTCGCGTCGACGTAGACGGTCACCTTGTCGGCCTCAAAATGGATCTTGCCCCAGCTCGTGCTTTCCTCGAACGTGCATCCGCTCAGACCTCCCCAGTGCGGCGCGTCCTGGGTGAACTGAAGGCAATACTTATGCCCCGCCACGGACTTGCCCATCAAGTGAGCCACCACCTCGGTCTGCTGTGTGAAATTCTTGGGGGTGCCGCCGCCGACGAAAACCACGCCCGTCTCGTCGGCCTCGTACACCAGGCGCGAGAGCTCCTGCACGTCGCCGATGACATCGAAGATCGCCTTTTGGTCGGGATCTTTCTGGGCCAGCACGGCTGCGGCGATTCCGAGCGAGCTGTCGCCGATCGCCGGGCAGAAGATCGGGACTCCACGCTTATAAGCCTCGACGACAAAACCGGGACGGTGCTCCCTTTCGTCGATAGCGGCGCCGATAGCCCGATAGAATTCGGGAGTGCCGATTGCTCCTCCGCGGGTGTCCATCTTTTTGATGACGTCCATGGTGAACTGGTCGACCTCGATGAATTCGTCGTCGGAGGCCAGTGTGTCGTACATCCGGTCGTAGCCCTGCTTGCGCAGCTTGACATCGTCGACAAAGGGAGAGCCGATGAAATGGTCGAAGCCGAGGCTTTCATGGATATCGTGGAATGTGTTGGCGCCCGTAGTCACGATGCAGTGGATCAGCTTGTGGCGAATGAGCTGGACGAAAAGCAGGCGCATGCCCGCAGGCACCATGGCTCCCGAGAGGCCGAGGAAGATGCGCGCGTCTCTTTTTACCGCTCGCTCCCAGATATCAAGGGCGGTCGCAAGGCTTCGCCCCTGAAATGAGATGTGACGCATCTTTGCGAGGATTGCTTCGACGTTGTCGGCGCTGTCAGCAACGAAGGGAGTGGTCGGAATGTAAGGGTGTTTGCCAGCCATTTTAGTTCCTCTTCAGAGGATCAACACAGCGGCGGCAACGACCGTGGTCCAGACGCTGCGCCGCCCGACCGCTGTTTGTGTGATGCTGCGCGTCTTTACGATCTTGTTGGATATCTTATAGAGTTCGCGCTTGTTATCCCAGCTTTCCTCGGGATCGAATTCGGTCTCGCCCAGCGTTGTTGCGAGCATTCCCGCGGCCAGATCCTCGGCGTAATCGCCAGCCTCCTGTTCCTTTTTTCCGAAGTCGTGATGTTCGCTGAGGTAGCCGAAGAGGTTTGGATCGGTTGGCCGAGCCAGGCCGATTGAGGCTGAAATAAGGCGGTGCGGCTCGTTGGTTTGGGCCTGGCTCTTGACTGTGAAGACGATCTGTCCCGGGCTGAGCATTTGCAGACCCGCCTGCTTCGAAACAATCCTGCAGTGGGGCGGGAAGATGCTGGAAACGTTGACCAGGTTGAATACTGCGATTCCCGCCTTTCTCAGCGCCAGCTCGAAGCTGGCCAATTGTTCTTTATGGCGGCCGACGCCTTTAGTCAGGAAAATGTGTTTAGGGACGTAATTTTTGGTCATTTAAATGCCCAGGATCAAGTCTTCATCAGAATGCGTTTCAGTCAAGACCGTGTAGAGCGCGTTCAAGCCGGAAGTCTAACACGAATCGGCGTAGCCTCGTAGTATAACAATATGCCGGAGCTCAGTCGTTTAGGGGCTTTCAGGAGAGATGTCCGGCCGTCATCAGATTCATGAATTCGTTGCGCGTCTTGGGATCATTGCGGAAGGCTCCCAGCATGGCCGAGGTGACGCACCAGCAGTTCTGCTTTTCCACGCCGCGCATTGCCATGCAGAGATGGAATCCTTCGACGACAACGGCCACGCCCAACGGTTTGACGGTTTCCTGCAGGCATTCGGCTATCTGCGTGGTCAGGCGTTCCTGGAGCTGGATCCTGCGCGAGAACATTTCCACAATGCGCGCGATCTTTGACAGTCCGATTATTCGACCCTTCGGCAGGTAGGCGACATGGCACTTGCCGAAGAAGGGGATCAGGTGGTGCTCGCAAAGGCTGTAGAAGTCGATATTGCGCAGAGTGACCATTTCGTCGTAGTCCTGCTGGAATATCGCTCCGTTGATGAATTCCTCGGCGTTGAGATCATATCCGCTGGTGAGGAAACGCATCGCTTCCTCGTATCGTTGAGGCGTTCTCCTGAGGCCTTCGCGGGTCGGATCTTCACCCAACTCGATAAGTATTTTTCTGATTTCTTCCTGCATTTTCTCTCAAGCGGGGAGTTCTATTTATCCAAGAGCTTAAAGAAACCGGTCTCGCCTTCGAGCTCTTTGAAATCGGAGCAGTTGAGGGCGTAGAAACGGTTGTTTTCGTTGAGTTTAATGGCTTGTTTGAGGGTGCTGACCGCCTCTTCCTTTTCGCCACAGCGCGCGTAGGCGCATGCCAGAGTGAAGAGGTAGGCGTCGTTATGGCTCTCTTTCTTGAGAGCTTTCTGCAGCCAGGAGATGCTTTCCTTGCACTCGTCGTTGTTGAGGTGGCAGGTCGCAGTCAGGTAAAAGTCCTCGGCGGTCTTGGGATTAAATTCATCTTCGAGGCGGCTGTTGCAGACGTTGATGAAATTGTTAATTTTCGCGCCGAGCGCGATTTCTTCAGGATGGTTATTGATGATTTTCTCGAAGGCTTTGATAGCCTGTTCGTACTTGCCATTCCAGAATAGTTTCAGTGCCGATTCAAACATTTCAATAGGTTTTGACTGAGTTTTTTTCTTTGCAGGCATCAACAAGCCTCCCCTTGCTTCATACAGAAGAGAGAAACTATCAGAGAGACTGAGTGGATGTCAAACTCCGGCGGGAACGCCCGGCCGGTACCCCAGCCGTATGAGCTGGAGGTAGGTCTTGAAATCGAACATTATTCGCTGGAAATCCTCTGGCGGTTCGTAGGATTTCGGGTGCGGCGGTTCGTTGAAGATTGATTTCACCCGCGATACGGAGGAACTGCGCAAGCCCAGCTTGTTTGTGGAGATGGAGATCTCGGCTGTGAATGTATCGCCCAGGCCGATGAGTGCTTCGCCGAGGCCGCTGAAGAGCGGCGACAGCTTCAAGGCTGCACTGAAATGCGAGTGGAGAGATTCGGAATCGATGTTGGCGCCGTCGGTCATCCACATCTCGATATCCACGTTGATGCTTCCCCGGCCGCGAACCACTACCTTGTTGCAATCCCAGCCGCCGATGGTCCGCCTTTCGTTCAACCTGCTTGTGCGCCAGCGCATTTTCATCTCGGAGAAGAGGTTTTGGAAATCCTCGGGCAGCTTCAGCGGCAGCTCGATCTCGATGACTTCCTTGCTGTCGTGCAGGACGATGTAGAGTTTGTTGATATCGCGGCGGACGATGGTGGTGATGTTTGCGAAGGGGTCGAAGTATGCCATGCGCCCGGTGCCGAGCCATGTGTGGGCCTCGGCGGTCCTGTCGCCGTCGTCGAGAGTGATTTCCTCGACGATGTGCTTGTCGGCGAGCAGTGCGGAGGAAGAGGCAGCCATCATGAGTGCGGTGAGAACAAGAATTCTCGGCATGCTGCGAAGCATTTACAGGCCCCCGATCGGACGGAACCTCTGAAGTTTATGGATAGGCGGATGGGGTGTCAATCGGCGAGTACTTCCTGCTCGTGGTACTGGAGCTGGTAGAGCTTGTGGTAGATGCCACGCTTGGCGAGGAGTTCCTCGTGGCTGCCTTCTTCGACGAGGCGACCGCGGTGCATCACGAGGATCTTGTCGACTTCCTTGATGGTGGAGAGGCGGTGGGCGATGACGATGGATGTGCGACCGGCGATGAGGCGTTGCAGGCCTTCCTGAATCAGGATTTCGGTTTCGGTGTCGATGTTGGCGGTAGCTTCGTCGAGCACGAGGATGCCGGGGTTGAAGGCGAGGGCGCGGGCGAAGCTGAGCAGTTGCTTCTGACCGACGCTGAAGATGTTACCGCGCTCGGTGGCGAAGGTGCCGTAGCCGTCGGGATATCGTTCGATAAAGAGAGCGGCATTGACCAGCTTCGCGGCTTCGCGGATGCGCTCTTTGCCGATTTCCGCGTCGTCGAGTGAAATGTTATCGGAAATCGAGCCGCTGAAGATGAAGACATCCTGTTGCACGACGCCGATTTCGCGGCGCAGGCGGCAGAGCGGCAGCCTTGAGATATTGGCGCCGTCGAGGAGGATTTGCCCTTTCTGAATGGGATAGAAGCGCGTGAGGACGTTGATGATGCTGCTCTTGCCCGCGCCGGTGGCGCCGACGATGGCCACCTTCTGTCCCGGCTCGACGTTGAAGCTGAGATCCTTCAGGACGAATTCCTCGCCGTCATAGGCGAACCAGACGTTCTTGAACTCGATGCTGCCTTTGACCTTCGTGAGCGGAACCATATCGATCAACGCCGGCTCCGGATCGGGCTCGGTGTCGAGCAGCTTGAAAATTCGCTCGGAGCTGGCCATCGCCTGCTGCAGGACATTGTATTTCTCGCTGAGGTCGGCGATCGGGCGGAAGAAGCGCTCGGCGTATTGGATGAAGGCGACGAGGACGCCGAAAGTCAGCGCTCCGCCGATGATCTGCGCGCCGCCGTACCAGAGGATAAGGGCGGTGGCCGCGGAGAGCACGATGTTCACAGACGGCCAGAAGATGGCGTAGTAGAGCACTGCCTGGATGTTGGCCTCCATGTGCTCGCGGTTGGCGCCGTCGAATTTGCGGGAGCTGCGCTCTTCCTGGGTGAAGCTCTGCACCACGGTCATGCCGCTGATCTGTTCCTGCATGAAGGAGTTGATCTTCGCCAGCCGGGTGCGGATTTTACGGAATGCCTCCCGCGCCTTGAGTTTGAAGAGCATCATGCCGACGAACATTATGGGCAGGACGGTGAAGGTGATGAGGGCGAGCTGCCAGTCGAGCAGCAGCAGGACGCCGATGATGCCCATGAGCGTGAGGATGTCGCCGATGATCGTGACCACGCCGGCGGCGAACATGTCGTTGAGCACGTCGACGTCGCCGACCACTCGCGTTACCAGGCGGCCGACGGGATTGCGGTCGAAAAAGCGAACGGGCAGGCTTTGCAGGCGGGTGAAGATGTCGCGTCGCAGGTCGTACATCGCGCTCTGTGCGACTTTCTGCAGGATCATGATCTGGGTGTATTGGATGAAGAAGTGAGCGACCAGCCCCGCCGCGTAGATAAGGGCGATGATCCAGAGGCCGTCGATGCGGCCGACGGCGATGTAGTCGTCGATGCCGATTTTTACGAGTATGGGGCCGAGCAGTCCGATCAGGGAGGAGGCGATCAGCAGGACGAGTCCGACGGCGACCTTCCCTTTGTAAGGCGCGAGGTAGGCCAGCAGGCGGCGCATGAGCGCGGCGTCGTAGACCTTGCCGAGCTCCTGCTCCTCGTGAAATTCGTTGGTTGCCGCGTGACTTGCCATCCGTCTTCCTATTGCGCTTTGGCCAGCTCTTCGCTGAGCTGCTGTTTGCGCCAGAGCTGCGCGTAGAGGCCGCCGGCAGCGATCAACTCGTCGTGCGTGCCCCGTTCGGTTATCCGCCCGTCCTCGAGCACGACGATCAGGTCGGCGTCCTGGATGCTGCTCATGCGATGGCTGACGATCAGGGCAGTCCGCCCCTTGAGTTCCTCGCGCAATGATTTGAGGATTTCGCGCTCGGTGCTCGCGTCGACCGCGCTGAGGCAGTCGTCGAGTAAAAGTATTTCGGGATCGCCGGCCAGGGCGCGGGCGATGGCGGTGCGTTGTTTCTGTCCGCCGCTGAGGGTAATGCCGCGCTCGCCGAGAACGGTGTCATAGCCGCGGGGAAATTCCTTCACTTCCTGCGCAATTCGGCCCGCTTCGGCTGCGCGGAGGATTTCCTCCTCGCTGAGTTCCTTGCCGTGGGCGCCGAAGGCAATGTTTTCGGAAATCGTTTCGCTGAAGAGGAACGTCTCCTGCGGCACATAGCCGATGGCTGAGCGGAGCGTTTGCAGATCCATTTCTTTCAGGTCGACGCCGTCGACCGCGACCGATCCGGCGGTCGGATCGTAGATGCGCGGCACCAGTTGCAGCAGCGAGCTCTTGCCGGAGCCTGTCGGGCCGACGACCGCGACGGTTTGCCCGGGCCGGATTTCCAGATCGATGTCGTGCAGCACGTCGTCGTCGCCATATGAGAAGGTCACGTTGCTGAACGAGATGCCTCCCTCGATGCGCTCCGGTGCGACCGGCTCGGGCGGACTGGTTATTTCCGGCTCGGCGTCGAGGATCTCGTTAATCCGCTTCATCGATGCGCTGCCGCGCTGGAAGAGGCTGATCACCCAGCCGAGCGCCATGGTGGGCCAGAGCAGGAGGCCGAGGTAGGCGAAGAAGGCGACGAGGTCGCCGAATGAGATCTCGCCGTTGACGACCATGCCGCCGCCGAAGAAGAGGATGATCACGGAGCTGAGGCCCGCGGTGGTCATCATCATCGGCATGAGGCCGCCGAAGATTGCTGCGGCGGAGATGTTGGCGTGGCGCAGGCCGTCGCTCTTGCCGAGGAACTTGCGGGTTTCGCTGCCTTCGCGGCAGTGCCCCTTGACGACCCTGATGCCGGAGACGTTCTCCTGGACGAAAGTAGTCAGGTCGGCGAGCCGCTCCTGGACGGCCGTGAAGCGCTTATGTAAGGCTCGCGCAGCGGTGAGGATGATGAGGAAGAGGAAGGGCAGGGGTATGAGAGTGACGGCGGTGAGGAAGGGGCTGATGCCGATCATCATGGTGAGCACGAAGGCGAAGGCGACCACCGTGTTGAAGGAGTACATGATGCCTGGGCCGAGCACCATGCGGACCTGGGAGAGGTCGTTGGTGGCGCGGGACATGATCTCGCCGGTGCGGACCTTGTTGAAGTAGGATGCCGATAGCGATTGGACGTGATTGAAGAGGTCGTTGCGCAGGTCGCACTCGATGTAGCGGGAGATATAGATGAGAGTGCGGCGCATCTGGAAGCGGAGAACGCTTTCGAGCATGACTATGACCAAAAACAGGCCGATGATGGGGAGTATGAAGTCCATGTCGACGCGCCAGCCGATGGCGTCGACGATGCGGCCGATGATCCAGGGGGTGAAGGCCTGGAAGGTGTTGGTGAGGAGGGCATAGAGCAGCCCGGCCGCGATGCCGAAGCGGTATCGCTTGAGGTAAGGCAGGAGTTTGAGCAAGTGACGCATGTCTTTTTATAAAGCCTGCAACGAGACTACTGCCTGACGGGGAGACCTATTCCGCACGCCTGTCCTTGAACAGACGCGCGGGGACGCCCCCAACGATGCCGTATTCATCGACGTCCTTGTTGACGACCGCGCCCGCGCCGACGATGGCGTCGCGGCCGATGGTTACGCCGTCGTCGATCACCACTCCCGCGCCCAGCCAGCAGTTGTCGCCGATGGCGATGCCCTTCGCTTCGCGCTCCTGGTCCATGATTGGGATGTCGGTGCGGTCGAAGCGGTGGGTGCCGCCGACGAGGTAGCAGTAGGCTGCAAGGAAGATTTTGCTGCCGAGGACGACGCTTCCGGCGGAGAAGATCTCGCAGTTGAAGCCGATGTTGGTTTTGGGGCCGATGTGGATATCGCCGTCCTTGCAGCTGAGGATCGAGTTGCGGCCGACGAAGGCGCCGTCGCCGATGAAGATGCCGCGGTTGTCGGCGCCCTTGGCGTCGAGCAGGACGTTATCGTCGATCACGACGTT
>CBFCZO010000128.1:0-9511 GCA_965602675.1 uncultured bacterium
AGTCGGATGCTATCAGGCCGCTAGAGAACCTCTTTGAGCGCCTGGATGAATTTGCGGTTCTCGTCGGGCAGGCCGATGGAAATTCGCAGTGCTGTGGGCATTTCGAAGGACGCCATGGGGCGCACGATGACGCCTTTGCGCAGGAGTTTGTTGTTGAGCTCCATGGCGTCGTGGCTGAAGTCGACGAGGAGGAAATTGGTGACGGAAGGGATGACGTTGAGCCCGAGTTTCTGCATCTCGGAGGTAAGGTAGGCCATGCCTTCATTGTTGATTTTGATGGATTCGGCGACGTGTTCGTCGGCATCGAGTGCCGCCGTGGCGGCCGCGTTGGCGATAATGCTGACGTTGAAGGGCGAGCGCACGCGTTTGAGGGCGTCGCTGAGCTCATTGTTGGCGATACCATAGCCGATGCGCAGTCCCGCGAGGCCGAAGATCTTGGAGAAGGTGTGGAGGATGATGATGTTGTCGCCGCGGCGGTAGTATTGGAACGGGTCGGGGTAGTCGTCCCGGCCGACGTATTCCTTGTAGGCTTCGTCGTAAACGACGATGACATTGGGTGGCAGAGAGGCCATGAAGCGGTCGAATTGCTCGGCGTCGACCATTGTGCCCGTCGGATTGTTGGGGTTGGCGATGTAGACGATGCGGACACGGTCGTTGATCGCCGATGTCATCGCCTCGAGATTGTAGGTGTAGTTATTGAGCGGCACGCGGATCATGTTGCCGTTAACCGACTGGACTGCGAGCCAGTACATCACGAATGTCTGTTGTGAGATGACTGCGTAGTCGTCGTGCCCGAGCAGGGAGCGCGCGGCGTTGACGATCAGTTCGGCGCTGCCGGCACCGATGGTGATGTTCCTGACCGGGATGTCGAACTTGCCGCTTATTTTGTTTTTCAGGTGGTAACAGCTGTCGTCGGGGTAGCGATTGAGTTCGTTGATTGCTTTGTGGATCGCCTCAATGCTGGCTTTCGGCGGCCCCAGCGGGCTTTCGTTGGAGGCCAGTTTGACGACCTCCTCGAGTCCCAGTTCTCTCTGCAATTCCTCTATCGGTTTGCCCGGCTCATAGGGTTTTATCTTCTCGAGATACGAAGGTATCAGCGGCGACATTATGGCCTCCCGGCGATAAATATGAAGGGATTACGCGGTAAAAAGTAAAAGTTAGATGTATAAGAAATTATGAAAGCGAGTCTCCCATATTGAATGGCTTTGAATTCAATTCAGCTCAGCAAAGCGATTTTAACAAGGCGCCAAGCGGGCAGCAAGTGAAATCGCCAGAGCGAAGAGTTTTGTGGTTTCGCGCGCTCCGGATGCAACGGCCGATGCACCGATCGCAGGCTCGACCAGGCGGCCGCAGGCGCCGTTCAAATGGTCCGTTGAAGGTTGTGAGTTAGTTGCAAGATGAAACGTCACGAGACCGGTAGTGCAACGCTGCCAATGGTGTGATCCAGGTCACAAAACTCCGTAACTCATTGAAATGACTCAGCGTATTAGACCGTGCCGGTTTGGTACGTTTCTTGACCTCTCTGCACACGGAATAAGGAAACGACCCCTTGCGAGGTTGGGCAGAATGAAAACGATCAAAGAGATAGCTACAGCTACCACCCACCTGAAATCAAGAAGGTTCAAAACTCTGCTAACGGTGTATTTTCTGGCGGCCGCGATGGCATTTGCGGGTCAGGCTGCCGCGAAAGTAACGCTCGATTCGAGCGGCACGTTCAGCGAGGGAGGATTCAAACTTGAGGTGTGGCAGAACGGCGGTTTCTTAGCCAGGCTTAACGGCGAGCTACTGTTGGACGAGAGCGGCATCTACACTGGAATCAAGGGTTGGATGCCTTATTATAGTGCTGATATCACCGAGTACAAGATAAACGCAGGCGCGGGGACGGTGGTCGTGAAGGGTAAGTTTCCCGGAACGCAGATCACCTTCTCGCAGACCTATTCGATCGAGGGTTCGAGCGTTGTAATCGATACTGCACTTAACAACGCCGACTGGAGCGAGATTGATTGGGCGTCGCTGGAGGTGAAATTACCGACAGGCAAGTTCACGGGCAAGAAGTACTCGACCAACAGCGGCGGCGGATACTATCCGCAGACTGTGAACGCGTACGAGTTGGCTTATGGATTCAAGAGCATCGATATCTCTCCCGAGGCGGCGAAGCTGAATGTCAAGATCGAGAGCTCGGCCGCGAATCTTTATCTCGCGGATGACCGCTACTACGACAACGACACTTTTCAGGTAGGCGCTACTTTCGAGAAGAAGAGCAATCCCTCGTTCCGCCTGAGGATCACTTCGCCCGCGAGCAGTTCCGGCGGCGGCGGCGACGATGGTGACGGCGGTGGTGATGGCGGTGGTGACGGTGACGGTGACGAAGGCGTTTCGACCAAGGGCCTGATCGTCCACGTCAACCAGTTGGGTTTCGCGCCCGGCGACGAGAAGTGGACGATAGTCGAGGACACGAATAACACGGGAATCTATTCGGTCGCGCGCCTTCAGCGCAAGTTCAAGGACGGTAGCTGGCGGACGGTGCGGCAGTACGACGCCGACGCTGAGGAGAGCCGGTGGGGCAGCCGTTTTATCCGCTTCGATTTTTCCGATTACACGCAAGAGGGAACCTACAGGATCAGCTTCGACAATAGCACGAGCGTGTCGTTCCGTATCGGCAGGAATGTATACAAGAACCTGCACGAGGGCACGATTGGTACCTACATTCCGATTCAGATGTCGCACATCAGCGTAAGTGTCGGCTCGCTGGGCCACGGCAAGTGTTTCATGGATGACGGAATCCATATCGGTGCCAACCACCAGGGTCCGGACAACTTTCAATCGCTGGGGACGATGGAGCCCGATTCCGAGCCCGGCAAGCATCTCGGCTTAAACTTGGGCGGCTGGCACGACGCGGGCGATTACGACATCAACGTGGCAAACAATTCGTACATGTTGCTGCTGTTGAGCTGGTCGTTCGAGCGCTACGGCGACACGCGCGACAACTACGGGATCAAGTGGAACCGTCAGGAACTCAGCACAAGCAAGGGCAACAGTGTTCCCGATATGGTCGAGCAGATCGCCTGGGGCGCCGAGTGGTTGCTGAGCATGCAGCAGGAGAACGGCCGGGTCTACGACGCGGTTGTAGCGCGTTCGCACGAACAGTGGAGCGCCGAGAAATCGCCCGAGAAGATGACCGACAACAGAGTCTACGCGGGTTCAGTCGCTCCCGGCAGCGTTTCGAACACTTCGCAGGTGCAGGACGACCGGCACGTCTACACCAACACGACGACGCCGAACCTGCTCAAGTTCATCGCAGCGACGAGCGCTGCTTCGCGGGCGGTGCGCAATTACGATTACCAGCTGAGCAACCGCCTGGTGACGGCAGCCGAGCGTGCCTGGCAGTATTTCCGCTCGCACGATCAGATCTGGGTAGGTCAGCACGACCAGTACAAGTACGGCAAGGAGCAGATGATGCTGGCCGGGGCTGCCGAGCTCTACCGCACGACGGGCAAGGGCGAGTATCTGAACTTCATCAAGAACAACAAGAGCTGGATCGACGGGATGAGTGTGCAGTGGCCGGGATACATCAATTCCTTCGGCAACTGGTTCGCGCTGCCGTTCCTCGCGCGTCTGGATTCGGCTGATAACGACATTCGGGACCGCGTGCGCAATGCGACACAGCGCTGGGTCAATTACAACTCCGGCGTCGAGAGCGGCAACATCTTCGGAGTCAACATCGAAAACCTGAGCAAGTGGTGGGGCTCCAGCGGGGACTTCCTGGGCTTCGCCGCGACCTACGCGATTCTTTACGAGGAGTTTCCCTCGATCGTGCCTGCGAAGCGCGGCAAGCGTTACATGCACTGGGTGCTCGGCTTGCATCCCGGCCCGGACTACAGCTTCGTCAGTGGTGTGGGCGCGAACTCTCCGAAGTACCCTCACTCGCAGCTGTTGCTGGATATCCTGGGCGGCGCGGCGGGCGGAATCCGCGGAGGAGTCGTCCCCGGCCTGCAGCTGGACAGCAGCGGCAAGCGGCTGAACTACCGGGATCACAGGCAGATTGCTGAGCAGAACGAGTACACGCTGGATGCCGCCGCATCGTTCCTCTACGCGGCGCAGGCCTGGCAGTAGAAGCAAAGCACCGATTCAGAAACCAAAGGCAGGCTTTCGAGCCTGCCTTTTTTCGTCACTTTAGTGGAAGATTCTCAGGCGTCGACGGTCCTGCAAACTGCGGTGGCTATCTGGATGTCCTGGACGGCGACGCCGGTGAGGTCGATGACGGTGATTTGCTCGTCGGACTCCCTTGGGGCGGCCTTTCCGGTGACGATGTCGCCCAGCTCGACGATGTCGTCATCGGTGATGTGGCCGGCCTCGCGGGCGTGGTGGATTTCTCCGCGCAGTTGCGACTGCTCGAGGCTGTCGACGGCGACGATGTCGGCTTTGCCGAGGATGGCGGGGTCGAGCTCGATCTTGGAGGGCGTATCGCTGCCGAAGGCGGAGATGTGGGTTCCGGGGCGGATGTCGGCGGCCTTGAGCAGTGGTGTTTCGGAGGGCGTGGCGGTGACGATGAGGTTGCAGGCGGCTGCGATTTCGGCGGCGTCGGTGGTTGTGGCGATGCGATAGCCGGTGTGGCGCATGTCTTCGACGTAGCTGTCCAGTTCGTCCTGGTTGAGCCCCCAGACGAGCAGATCGTCGCAGTCGACGATGCCGCGTAGGAATTCGGCCTGCATCCTGCCCTGGCCGCCCGCGCCGACAATGCCGATTCGGCTGACATGAGTTGGCGCGAGGTATTTGGCGGCGACGGCTCCGGCGGCTGCGGTGCGGGCGTCGGTGAGGAGGCCCTTGTCGTCGAGGATGTATGCGGGGCGGCCGGAATTCTGCTCGAAGACGAGCATCATGCCGTTGCGCGTTGAGAGGCCGAGCTTCTGATTTTCGTAGAAGCCGCAGCCGATTTTGATGACGTAGAATTCCTGGCCCTTGATATAGCCGTATTTGATGTGGGTTTCGCCCGGGGGATCGTGAAAGACGAGCTCGCCCACGGGGGGAATCACGGCCTTGCCTTCGGACATGGCGGCGAATCCGGCCTCTATTTCGGCGACGAGATCGATTTTGTCGAGAGATGCCTTGATTTCTTCGTATCCGACAAGTTTTGTCATTTGACTTTCTCTCTAATCGCGGCTGAAAGGGTGACCTGCGGGGATTATAAACGAATTGGATGAGGGTCGGCAAGCAGCGGTCTTGGCGAACGGGGGAAAAAGGGCTACAATCGTGTTGTAGATTTTCGTTGTGGTTCGGGTGAAAGACTTGGAATCGGAGCGGATGACGCGGAGCGAGAAGGGGCGTGAGGGCACGTTGCCGCCTGAGGGGGCGGGTGTCGCCGGCGTGGTGACCAACATCATGCGCTATTCGGTGGAGGACGGCCCTGGGCTGCGGACTACGGTGTTTTTCAAGGGCTGCCCGCTGAGCTGCCGCTGGTGTCATAATCCCGAGAGTCAATCCCCCGAGCCGGAGATCATCTACCGGGAGTACCGCTGCATCGGCTGCGGCGAGTGCTTTAGAGCGTGCCTGCATGGAGCGATCAAGTTCTCCAAAGGTGGAATTACCCGCCTGCCCGAACGCTGCAAGACGTGCGGGGCGTGCGTGGATGTCTGCTGCAGCGAGGCTCTGGAGGCCTCGGGGCGGGGAATGACGGCGGCGGAGGTGATGGACGAGATACTGCGCGACCGGGCTTTCTACGAGGAGTCGGGCGGTGGTGTGACATTCTCCGGCGGCGAGCCGTTCAGCCAGGCGGAATTCCTGGAGGCACTGTTGAGCGCGAGCAAAGCGGAAGAGATTCACACCGCGGTGGACACTTGCGGGGCGGTGCCCGGCGAGGTGATCGAGAAGTTGAGTCCGCTGATTGACCTGTTTCTCTACGATCTGAAACTGATGGACGAGGGGTTGCACCAGCGCGAGGCGGGCGTATCGAATCGGCTGATCCTGGAGAATCTCAGGAAGCTGGCGGAGTCAGGGAACGAAATAATGATCAGAATTCCGGTGATTCCCGGAATAAACGACAGCGATGAAAATATAATAAGGACAGGCGAGTTTATAAATTCGCTGCCGGGCGTGCGCCGGGTTCAGCTTCTGCCTTACCATGAGGCCGGGGTGGAGAAGTACAGATTGTTGAACAGGGAATTCAGGATGCCGCCGACCAGGCCGCCCGAGCGGGAACACATGGAAGAGATAGCCCAGACGCTGAGCCGCTACAGCCTGGAAGTCACCATAAGAGGATAAAAAAGAATGAACGGGAGAGTGAAAAAACTGAGGCAGGAAAGCCTGGACGCCAAGCCTCGGGTGTCGACCGAACGCGCACTGCTGATGACGAGATTCTACAAGGAATCGGGCCTCAACTCGGCGCCGATGCAGCGCGCGCTGGCTTTCAAGTATCTGATGGAAAACAGGACGATCTGCATCAACGAGAGCGAATTGATCGTGGGCGAGCGTGGTCCGGCCCCGAAGGCGACACCGACGTATCCTGAGATCTGCTGCCACACGCTGAAAGATCTCGACATTCTGGACAGCCGCGAGAAGATTTCCTTTGCAGTGGATGCGGAGACGCGCAGGACCTTCAAGGAAGAGATTATCCCGTTCTGGAAGGGGAAGACCGTGCGCGAGCGGATCTTTGCCGAGATGACGGAGGAGTGGAAGGCGGCGTATGAAAGCGGGATGTTCACCGAGTTCATGGAGCAGCGCGGGCCGGGGCACACCGTTCTCGACGGCAAGATCTACACGAAGGGCTTTCTGGATTTCATCGCCGAGATCGACGAGAGTCTCGAGCGGATCGACATTTACGGCGATCCCGAGGCCTTTGGCAAACAGCAGCAATTGAAGGCGATGAGGGTTGCCGCCCAGGCGATTATCACGTTGGGCCGGCGCCATGCGGAGAAGGCGCGGGAGCTTGCTGCGGAAGAGAAAGACACGCAGTTGAAGGCCGAGCTGGAAGAGATTGCCAAGGTTTGCACTCGCGTGCCCGCCCACGCTCCGCGGAACTTCCGCGAGGCTTTGCAGCATTACTGGTTCGTGCACCTGGGCGTGATCACCGAGCTCAACCCGTGGGACGCGTTTAATCCCGGGCGCCTCGACCAGCACCTTTATCCCTTCTTCAAGCAGGGCCTTGAAGAGGGCACACTGGACGAGGAGGGAGCGCGCGAGCTGCTGCAGTGCTTCTGGGTGAAGTTCAACAACCAGCCTGCGCCGCCGAAGGTGGGTGTGACTGCCGCGGAGAGCGGCACCTACACCGATTTCGCCAACATCAACTCGGGCGGTCTGATGGCCGACGGCTCCGACGGCGTCAACGAGGTGACTTACCTGGTTCTGGACGTGATCGACGAGATGCGCCTGCTGCAGCCGAGCAGCAACATCCAGTTGAGCCGCAAGAATCCCGGTAAGTTTCTCAGGCGCGCGTGCCGGATCGTGCGTAAGGGCTGGGGCCAGCCATCGATGTTCAACGCCGACGCGGTTGTGGAGGAATTGCTGCGCCAGGGTAAGACGATCGAGGACGCGCGCTGCGGCGGCACGAGCGGCTGCGTGGAGACGGGCGCTTTCGGCAAGGAGAGCTACATCCTGACCGGCTACCTCAACATGCCAAAGATTTTCGAGGTGACGCTGAATAACGGCGTGGATCCTCTGACTGGGGAGCGCATCGGGATCGAGACGGGCGATCCGCGGGAATTCGAGAGTTTCAAGGAGTTGCTGGCCGCCTACCGCAAGCAGCTCAAGTATTTCGTGGATGTGAAGATCGCCGGGAGCAACGTGATCGAGCGGTTGTACGCCGAGCATCTGCCGGTGCCGTTCCTTTCGACGGTGATTGACGACTGCATCGCCAACGGCAAGGACTACAACGACGGCGGCGCGCGCTACAACACGAACTACATCCAGGGCGTGGGGTTGGGAACGCTGACCGACTGCTTCAGCGCGATCAACGACCAGGTTTACGAGAAGGGTAATTTCACGCTCGACGAGTTGCTGAAGGCGCTCGGTGAGAATTTCGAAGGTGACGAGAAACTGCGGCAGACGCTGTTGAACAAGACGCCCCGCTACGGCAACGACGACGACAGCGCGGACGAGATCATGCGGATGGTGTTCGATGCGTTCTTCGAGACGGTCAACGGTCGGCCGAACACCAAGGGCGGGCACTACCGGATCAACCTGCTGCCGACGACCTGTCATGTATACTTCGGCTCGAAAACCGGGGCGACGCCCGACGGGCGTTTGGCGCTCGAGCCGCTGTCGGATGGCATTTCGCCGGTTCAGGGGGCCGACCGCAAGGGTCCAACGGCGGTGATGAAATCGGCGTCGAAGATGGACCACTCTCGCACGGGCGGGACGCTGCTGAACCAGAAGTTCACGCCGAAGCTGCTCGAGGGCGAGGAGGGGATCGAGAACCTGGCGCAGCTGGTGCGGACTTACTTCAAGCTGGGCGGGCACCACGTGCAGTTCAACGTGGTGACGGCCGAGACGCTGCGCAAGGCTCAGGCTGAGCCGGAGAAGTACCGCGACCTGATCGTGCGTGTGGCCGGCTACAGCGACTATTTCTGCGATCTGACGAAGGAGTTGCAGGACGAGATCATCGCGCGCACCGAGCACAAATCGTTCTAATAAGCAAACGACAAGCCGAATTTGGGACTATCTTAAAAGCAAGCCTTGTTGGCGGCAATAGCTGGCGAAAATCCTTCTTGGTTGAATACGTTCTTTTACGGATTCCCGGCGGGCGGTTTCTCCGGGAAGTCAGGCCGATACTTCGGTCCTCACGACGGCCAGTAAAGTAATTATAGACGCCCCCATCCATCTAACCATCTTATCACTATGTAACGTTTCGTACAACAGGATCATAATAACTTTGATCAGGCGGCGACACTAATCACTTCCTTGCTAGCTGTTTAAGGACTCTATTTGCAACGCTTTTAATGCGTTGCTCCGTCCCATCGGTCCAGCCAATTTTTCCCTGTCCCACAATCTCCGAAAGATAAGGCATGTTCTGCGGAATTATAGAAGTCAAACCCTCCGCCACGGCTACTTTCACTACGGCGTCAATAAGCTCACTTGTTGGTGGCATTTCTCCAGATACATCAAGTACAACCCAAATATCTGGATTCCTGCAATCAAGCAATGTCAAAATGAGCTTTGCTAATGTGTTGGAAGCGAGCATTCCTTCCGACTTAAGTATCTGTACAATCTTATATAGCCATAGTTTATAGTCAGTCAAAAAGATCTCATGCCTTAGAAATTGCTTTATTCTGTGAATCCCTCTTTGGATTGAGTCGACATTCTCTAATATTAATTGCTCCGCTTCCATTGGTTTTATTTTCTTCAATGCAGCTACTGCTTCTTCTACAATATCCATGTCTTCATTCTTCAAGGCTCGGACTAGCGGCCCGACAGCCCGGGGATCTCCAGATTCGCCCAGACGTTCGAAGTCATTACTATCCCCCTTGACCCATTCCGACCACTGAGGTTCGTCGAGGGCGCGCATCGCCTCCGCCGCCGC
>CBFCZO010000129.1:0-9323 GCA_965602675.1 uncultured bacterium
AGGTACGCACGCCACTTTCATTTGGCTAATACCTCGCAAAGCAATAGTAGGGGCGTCCGCCGCGGCGGATTTATTCCGCCCGGTCCCGCCAACGGCGGGAACCCTCCGCACAGCCCTATCCTGACGTCTTATCCGGTGGCGCGGACATTCCTGTCTGCGCCCTAACTGGTTTAGCGCCCGCAATGGAACGCCCGAACAATCCCGAAGGGGTTGCACAACTCCTATCCCGTGGTAAACGTAATCCCGCCCCGCGGCACGTAGGGCCTGCACCGCACCCTCCCGCGAGCAGATGAATTCGCCGCAGGCGAATGATTTGGTCTGTATTCTTCTTGATCTTTCGACGCGGACTTGTTGCTCACTTCTAAAGTGAGCCCCGCAGCATCCGCTCCAACTTCCTCACGCGCGCATTACCGGCCGCCGTCGTCGCCGCTCTTTCCTCGCCGCCCGCGAACCGCACGCGCTCGTATATCTCCACGATCTCCGTCACCACCAAACCGTAATCGAACCCGGCCGCGGCCCCCGCCAGCTCTCGCGCCGTCTGACCCGGCGTGAACTCATACCTTGGCATCCGCCGCAGCAGCCTCACGGCCCTCTCGAAAAAAGGCACTCTCCGCCCGGCCTGCTCGCCACCGCGACGGCGCAGTAATGGTCTGACTATCGCGAAATAGACAGCGGCCAAAATCGCCACGGCGATCAGAATCTGCACAACCAAGCGCAGCACGGGATAAAAATCGGCGCTCACGTCGAGATTCGGGATCAGCCCCAGCAGCGCGTCGACCGCCGAGTTGAACGCCCCGAACGCCGAGCCGATACCGCCTCGGATGTCCTCGAAAAACTGCTCCTGGTCGATCGCGTCGTAGGCGATCACGTGCTGGATCCAGAACATGTCGATGCTTTCCATCAATCCCGACCACAGGTCGGGCGCCGCGTTAGCGTACTCGCTCGTCTGACCGCTCGCGGGTGTCGGATCGAACTCCACCCAGCCGTGCCCAGGGAAGTAAACCTCGACCCACGAGTGCGCGTCGGCGGCCCGCACCGTATAGAAATCTCCGATCGGGTTGTATTGCCCGAGCTGGAAGCCGTTGATCAGCCGCGCCGGCACGCCCATCGTGCGCGCCATCAGCACCATCGACGACGCATAGAACTCGCAGTGCCCCTCGCGTCGCTCGAACAGGAACGATACCAGCTTCGAGCGCGAGCCGCGGTAGCCGCGCAGATCCAGCGTGTAGCGGTATTCCGTCTGCAGGTGCCGCTCGATCCGCTGCATCGCCTCCAGCAAATCGACGCTGCCCTCCGTCACGCCCCGCGTCAGCTCCTGCACCCTGCGCCTGTCTGCCAGCGTGAACTGCTCGTTCCAGGGTATCTGCAGGTAGCGCCTCAACGCCTCGTCGTTCTCCGAAATCCCTATCCCTCCCAGCTCCGCGCGGTCCACATCCGGCACCACCGCGTTCACTTCGTAGCGAATCTGCGTGTAATTGAACCTTCTCAGGAAAAGCGAGCCCCCGGGTCCGGCATAGAGAAAATTGAACGGCCCGCGCACGCTCTCCGGCTTCCCCGACGCGAAAATCACCCTCGTGTCCAGCGGCTTGAGAATGATCTCCTCGCGGATCCTCGGCCCGGGCGCGGGTTCGGGCAGATAGAACCGGCCGTCGCGCGAGCGCTCCAGCCGCGCCCCGCCGCGCATGTTGTGGTACCAGCGGCGACCGTCGAAATGAGTCAGCGCTATCCCGCGCAGCTTCGGCCGGCGCTCAACAGCCTCCGCGTCGCCGCTGAGGGTCACCCGCATCACTATCCTGTCGCTCATCTTGATCGCACCGATCGCGCCCAGGTCCACAATCGAGCTGAAGCCGGTGACCTGCCGCAGCGGTTCCGACATCGCCGGACCCATAACGTCCGTGCGCAGCCGCGGAATCAGCGGGAAAAAAGCAATCGCCATCACCAGCGTCGCCACGCCCACTCCCACCTGCGCGCCCATCCGCCGCCAGCTGATCCGCCGCGTATCCTCCGGCTGAGGGCAACCCGTGTGCAGCATCCGCGCCTGGTTCTCGCGCTCTCGACCCGCCACCATCGTGTGCAGCCAGAGGCTCAGGCTGGCGAAGATGATGAACAGCGCAAACGGCAGGGCGAAGCGGTAGTCGTAGGAGATCGATGCGGCCGCCAGCATCTGGAAGAAGCTCAGCATGAACAGCGCGAAGTAATCGCGTGTCGCCACGATGTTAAACAGCTTGTATGACGTCAGGAAGATGACCAGCCTGACCACCGACGACAGCAGGTCGCGCGTCAGCGCCAGCTCGCCCAAAAACAGAAACAGCGCAAGAATCGCCAGGATGTTCCAAACGTGCTTCCTGATCTTGGCGTTACGCGGCCTCGGGCTTCCCAGCAGGGCGGCAAGAATCGACACCAGAACCATCACAGTGCCCGATGTCGCCGTCTCGCTGCCCGCGACCGCCAGCGCAAGCCCCCCCGATGCGACCAACGCCGTCGCCGAAAGCCTCAGTGCCGTCGCTGGCTTCAACGCCCGGCCCTCCCGCCCCTCAGCATTCTCTCCAGATTGCCGCGGTCGTATACCTCCGCTTTGCCCCAGTCCGCCCCTGCGCTCAGCGGGTCCACCACTATCACAGCCTCCTCGCCCCGGTGTTCGGGCACGCGTAACTGGTCGCCCGACAGTGCCCTCGGGCCGATCTCAACCTCCGCAAGGTAATCCAAGAACTGACGCGTATGATCAACCGGCTCCCCGGGCACCAGCCGCAGGCCCGGACCGCTGAACAGCATCCTCAGGCCCGCCTGACGCCCGAGGTAGGCGATCGATGCCGCCATCGAGACGCCCAGCTCAAAGATCGCAGCGTCGCCCTTCGACTTATCGCCCCTGCGCAGCGGATTGAAATGCAGCCAAATAGCATCGCCCTCCTCCTGGGCGAACTCCTTCAGCATCATCCGCTCAAGCTTCGCCGAGGCCTTCCAGTGCAGACGGCGGTAGTCGTCGCCCGGCAGGAACGGCCGCACGTTCAGCAGCCCCCCGTCGTGGCCCCGACGGTGCGAGTCGAGCGTCAGCGCCCCTTCAGAACGACGCTCGAACATTTCCTCCAGGTTGAAAATTTTCGGATAGATAATGATTTGCTGCAGCCGCGGAAAATGCTTGCCGAGGCTGATCAGCCCGAACGGGTAGTTACAGCGTACGTCGACGCCGTCGATCCTGAAGCGGCCGCGACGCTTGAAAAAGTAGTTGCCCGGCAGCCGGCGCGTCTCGCCTCGCTCCAGCTGGGAGAAATAGGGCTGGTGCGCGACCTCGTTCGGCGGCACCGGCCGGAAGCCGAAGCCCAGCGACCGCCCCGGCAGCAACGCCGGCCCCTTATGGATGATGAAATCGATGCGCGTCTCCTCGCCCGCGTAAATCTCCTCCGGGAACTTCAATCGCACGTCAACTGCGCGCAGGCTGAGATACGCCGCCGACCAGCTGATCATCACTCCTCCCAGCAGCGCGGAAAAAATCAGGTAGGTGAGGTTGTTGCCCGTGTTCACCGCCGCGAACAGCACCACAACGAGTATGAACGTAAACTTCAGCCCGCTCGCGCGAATCCCCAACTCGGGATTCCTCGTCAGGATCTTGAATCTGAAAGATGCCATAGATGGACTTGTCTGCCCGCGTCTCCCTAGCGCGGCACGGGCACGCTCTCGATCAGTTCAGCCACCGCCTCGGCCGTCTCGGTTGTGCTCCAACCGCCGTCGCGGCGCCTGCTCACCAGGATCACCCGGTGCGCGAAGCAGGCCACAGCAAGGTTCTTGATGTCGTCCGGCACGCAGTAATCCCTGCCATCGACCACCGCCATCGCCTGCGCGCAGCGGTAAAGCGCTATCGCCCCGCGAGGGCTCACCCCCAGCTGGAAGCGGTCTGACGCCCGCGTCCGCTCCACGATCTCCAGTAGATACTCCTGCAGGCTCGACTCCATGCGCACCTGCTCCACGCGCTCCTGAAGCGAGGCCACCTCGTCGCCGTTGAGCACGGGCGTCATCGCCGCCAGCTTCTCCGTCGCCCGCATCCCCGTCACAATCATCCGCTCGAACTCACGCTCCGGGTAGCCCAGATGGATGCGCATGTGGAAGCGGTCCAGCTGCGACTCCGGCAGCGGGTACGTCCCGTAATACTCGATCGGATTCTGCGTCGCGATCACCATAAACGGCGCCGGCAGATCCAGCGTCTCGTTCTCCACGCTCACCCGGCCCTCGCTCATCGCCTCCAGCAGGCTGCTCTGCGTCTTCGGCGTCGCCCGGTTGATCTCGTCCGCAAGCACGATGTTGCTGAAGATCGGGCCCCGGCGGAACTCGAAATCGTGAGTGCTCTGGTTGAATATGCTCACACCCAGGATATCGCTCGGCAGCAGGTCCGAGGTGAACTGCACCCGCCGGAAAGAGCAGTTCAGCGACTGCGCCAGCGAGTGCGCCAGCACCGTCTTGCCCACGCCCGGCACGTCCTCGATCAGCAGGTGGCCCCGCGCCAGCAGCGTCACGATCGCCAGCCGCACCGCCTCCGTCTTGCCCTTCACAACCATCTCGATGTTGGCCGCCACGTCGGCGATCTTCGCCACAGCTTCCTCGGCTGTCACATCCGCTCTCCTTCGCGCTCAACCCCCGCATTATAGCCCATACCAATCCCCTCCGCGAATCCCCACACCACCTGCCATACTCACCAATCCACTCTGATAACCTCGCACCGGCAATAAAACCTGCCCTCGGGTCAGTCTTAGAATTCTAGGTTAACACTACGATGAACACTCCGATTTTCCATTTCGAACAAGGGATATTCAACATCGCCCTAGAATTCTAAGACTGACCCAACAACAACTCGCTCGGCACAATCGCTAAATCCCCGCAGAAAAAGATCGTGCCTTACTTTCATTCGGCTAAGATCTTGCGTAGCAACAGTAGGGGCGAATGAACTTATCCGCCTGCGGCGGAGGGCCGCCGCCTTAATCCCGTCACGACAATCCCGCCCTTGTTATCATTTGGCTAAAACCTGCGCAGCAATAGTAGGGGGCGCATTTATGCGCCCCGCTTCTCGCGAAAGCCTGCCCCGCGGCACGCGGGGGCATGCCCTTGTTCCTTCTAACCTTTTCATCACTAATCGGCGCAATCCAGCAAGGCAATGTAGAGACCATCCGCCGCGACGGATTATGCGGCCCGATCCCGCTACCAGGAGGGACATCCCGTAAGTGAATCAGGCCGAAGCCATCACCCACACCGAGCAACCCCAAAGGGGTTGAACAATTTCTAGCCCAGGGTAAGCGAAGCGCCACCCTGGGAACCCTGCCGCCCACACCAATTTGCCCTGAAAGGGCAACCCAATCTCACCAGGGGTCAGAGAAACACCTCCTCAGATTCAAACCTCCACCCCAGCCTCATCTTCTACTACCCCCGTCGATCACCTCTGTGTCCTCTGAGAACTCAGTGGTGAGATTTCCTCTTCTTCTTCTTTCCTTCTTTCCTCCGCGGTTCAATCCCTCCCTCTCCGTGCTGATACCCATTCCCCTTGTTACACAACAAAATCTCCCCTAGACTTGGGGCTACCAAAACAACAAGGATAAGAGACATGCTCGATTTCTCCGCAAAAAAAATATTCACAATCCCCAATTTATTCTCCCTCGCGCGAATCCTCGCCGTCCCGTTCATCGGCTGGCTACTCCTCATCGACTCCATTCCCGCCCGCTGCGCCGCTGCGGCCCTGCTCGTCTTCGCCATCCTCACCGACTTCCTCGACGGCTGGTTCGCGCGCCTCCTCGACCAGGCATCCGACCTCGGACGCATGATCGATCCCCTCGCCGACAAACTCTTCGTCATCCTCCTCGCCCTCGTGCTCATGGCCACACGCGACTTCCCACTCTGGCTCGTGCTCGTCATCATCGCAAAAGACGCACTCATCGTCCTCGCAAGCGTCCTCGTTGCCGGACGCAAGCGCGTCATGATCGAATCAAGCCTCATCGGCAAATACGCCTTCGGCTTTCAGGCAGCCCTCGTCGTCTGCTACTTCCTCGACTTCCCCTTCGGCGAATTCTTCTTCACCGCCGGCAGCCTGCTCCTCATCGCCGCCACCATGATCTCCTACACCAAGGGCTTCCTCTTCGTTATCCGCTCGCCCGAGCAAGAGGTTGTCGTCCCCACCCCGCCGCAGATCGTTCCCACCTGGGCCCGCCGCGCAATCGTTGCCGCCCTGCTGCTGGTTGTTCTCGTCCAGGCCTACTATTGGGCGGCCGAAAATTCACTCGACCCGCTCGAACCCGCCGCCTCGGCGTCCTTGCCGCATCAGAGCGCCCGGGCGCTGGCCGAGCGTCACGCGCCAATACTGGTCTTCAGCAACGGCGACTCCACCCGCCCCGTCTCCGTCGAAGATTACCTGGCCGCGACCGATCTCAAACAGGGCTGGCGATGGTTCTGGGGTCTCGGCGACGGCACGGTTAAGCTGGGCCCCCTGGCTCCCGCCGACCTCGCCCAGGCCGGCAGCGGCGACGCCTACCTCTCCCTTAAAATCTCCGAGTCATTCGCCGATTCCATGCCGATGGTTTACGCCAACGCTTTCGAGGCGGGAGCGGAAGACGAGCGCTTTACCGTCGTCCAGTACTGGATGCTCTTCCCGCTCGAGGGGGGATTCGCCCCCCGCGCGGGCGACTGGCAGATGGCAGCCCTCTACCTCGACGAAAGAGAAAATCCTCGTTACCTCGCCCTCACCCAGGGATGGTACGGGACAGCCGTCGAATTGAATCAGGCCGAGCTCAGGGGCGGCAGGCCGATACTCTATGTCGCCCCCGGAAGCCACTCCATCTACCTCGCTGCCGCTGAACACCCCACGTTCCTCGACGAGGAGAAACTCTTCTCCTTCGCCTCCGAGACAACGGCATCGGGAACCGAGCTGTTGCCGGGCGACTACCTGCTCAAAGTGCTCGATCAATCGGACGAGACCTGGCTCGCATGGCCGGGCCGCTGGGGCGGACCGCTGCCGGGAGGCGACCGCGGACCACGCTTCTGGAATCCACGCAACACCCGGCTCAGCCCTTGGATCTGCGCGGAAGAATTCCTCCGGTTCTATCTGCAATAGTGGTTCGTTAAGGCATTGAGCAACGCGGGCGCTCTAACGCTCAGAGCTCGAACCTCTGCCCATCGTAGGCGATATCGAATCCCTTCTCCCTCAGCCCGCGCAGCTTTTCACCGTCCGCGTCCAGCAGCAGGTTACTGTGGTTGATGTGCGTGAAGACGATCCGCGTCCGGCCCGTCTCCGCTGCCCCGCCCAGCCTGCCCATCGTCTCCACCACGGGCGGGTGGGGGATCTTCGTCATGTCGCGACCCGGCAACTCCTCCGCCGAATAAAAAGTTCCGTCCAGCAGCGCGACGTCCACTCCCTTGATCAACTCCTCGATCGGCGGCTCCAGCCCCTCCCAGCGGTCGATGTCGGTCAGGTAGAGCAGGCGCCCTTTGGGCCCCTCGACGACGAAGAAATGCGTGTCCGTGTATTCCGCCCGGTGCGGCACCTTCAGCGGTTCAATTGCGATCTTCCGCGTCAGCTCGAACTTCCGCCCCGCCTCAAAGACCTTCAGCTCGATATTGCCCAGCTCCACCAATTGGCTCCAGGGGCCGTTCTTTCTCAGGAAATCCGCCATCTGCGCGCTGCACCACACCGGCACCTTCACCGTCCCCAGCACCTCGCGCCCGAGGTGAACCAGCCCCGCGTAGTGGCCGATGTGGGCGTGGCTGAGAATAATCCCCGCCAACGGAAGCCCCGGCTCCCGCCATTCGCTCGGCAGCTCCTCCAACTGGCGCGGAAAGTCGGGCCCTGAGTCGATCATGAACGCCTGCTTGTTCTCGTGATCGAGCAGCCCCAGGCACGGGCTGCGCCGCCGCAGCGATGCGTCTTTCCTCGCCGCCTCGCAGTGAGCGCACCGGCAGCCCGCGTGCGGCACACCGCCGTCCTGCGCGCTGCCCAGCACCACCGCCTCAACCCCGGATGCCCCCTGCGTGGTCCCTGGCTTCGGGGCGGGGGAGAGGGAAGCCCCCCTCATCCCCAGCAACGCCAGCCCCGCCGCCGCCCCCGTTGTTGCCAGAAAACGCCGCCTGTTCAGCTTGCCCGACATCGCCTATCCCGCGGCCAGAACTTCCCGGATCTTGGCCGCGAACTCCTCGCTCACGCCGCCGGGTGTCACAATCTCCACGCCCTCGACCGAAGGCACTCCCAGCCCCAGCTCTGCGGCGCGACGGATCTGCTCCTGCTCGAATATCTTGCCCTTGGATACCTCCGGTGTGGTGCCGTATATCCGCAGCATCGCCACCCCCACCGCATCCAGAGCCACGCGGTCGCTCCCCGCCAGCATCACACCCGGCTCCTTCAGCGTGCCCTCGTGCGGCCCGCCGTCGACCAGGCACTTGCTGCCGTCCAGAACCACCAGCGAAGGCTCGTAGAGCGCGTTGATCTCGGCGATCATCACCCGCTGGTTCGGGCTCCCGTGCAACTCGCGCATGTAGTTGTGTTCGCCGTTCACCGAGTTCTTGGCCACCATCCCCACCGTATTCTTCAGGCTCAGCGTGAAATGCCCGCCGTACTGGTGCGTCTTCAGGCAGCAGGTCTGCACGATGCAGTCGGCCTCCTCATACAACTTCGGCCACTCCACACCCCGGCTCCAGTGGCTGCCGGGCAACTCCTTGTGCACGATCGCCTCCGCTGGCAACGCCTCGTAGGGGATTATCTCCGCGCCCAGCTCCTTGGCCATCGCCGTCGCCCCCACCTTCTCCATCACCTCGGCAGTGTTGCCCATCCCGCTGCGGTCAGTGATTATCAGAGAGGCCGCGCCCGCCGCCTTGATCTCGCCCAGCAGCAACCGCAGCGTCTCGGGATGCGTCGATCCGGGGAATTCGTGAGCGCTGTTGAAATTCGGCTTCACCACCACGCGCCCGCCGGCGACGCACGACTTCCACCGCTCCCGCCCGAACATCTCCAGCAGCCCGGCCAGCATCGCCCCGCGCTCGGCTCCCTTCACCAGGTAAACCTGGCTCTTCTTCACCTTCGGACCCCCGAGAAGGTTGCTCCCGCCCGCCGCCAGCATCGCCCCGGCAGCGGCGGTGGTCGCAATAAATTCGCGGCGATTGACGCACCGCGCGACTTCGTCTTTCTCCTTCATCACTCTTCTCCCTGCATCAAAATAGTTCCCTGCCGACAATTAAATATCGTTCTTCTTTGAGAATAGCAGGAATGCTGCCGCCGGGGAATTGCGGCGCCGCCCCCCGCGGCGGGGGCGGGGGGGGGGGGGTGGGGGTGGGGGGGGGGGCCCCCCCTTACCGGCGCATGA
>CBFCZO010000130.1:0-9288 GCA_965602675.1 uncultured bacterium
CGCCTGAGGGCATCGACGGGGTCGAGGCGTGCGGCGTAGTTTGCGGGCTGGAAGACGGCGAGCAGATTGAGGAGGGGCGAGCCGACGAGGACGATGAGTATGAGCCATGGGCTGAGGTCGAAGAAGCTGGCTCCTCCGGGGACGAATCTGACGAGGACGGGATTGAGTAGCCATTCGAGAGCGAGGACGACTGAGATGCCGATGGCTGAGCCGACGAAGCCGTTGAAGAGGCCGATGAAGAGAGATTCGGTGAGGACGATGGACCTGATGTCGCGCCGCGTTGCGCCGACGGCTCTCATGACGCCGATCTCGAACTTCCGCTCCATGACTGTGATGAGGAAGATGTTGACGATGTTGAGGAGTGAGATGAAGACGATTACGAGGCTTATGGCAGCGAGGAAGAGAGTGACGACGTTGATGCCGAAACTGATGGTATCGGCGAGCTGCTGTTCGCCGGTGGCGTCGTATCCCAAGCCTTGGAGTTTTTCAACGATGCCTGGTACGAACTCGGGTGCCTTTGCCGAGACGTAGAGTGAGGAGTAGAGGTCGCTGTAGTCCTCGAAGAGCTTTCCGTTGATCTCCCTGACGAAGGAGATCGGCACGAGGGGGCCGAAGATGGGTGCCCTGTTGGAGAGGCCGATGACTTTTATCCGCTTGGAGTAGGTGTCGGCAGTGCGGTCGTTGGAGATTTCCAGCCAGAAGGGGACGGTCTTGATGGTGTCGATGGTGAGCTTTGGGAGGTCGAAGGAGACGCTGAAGGTTTCGTTCCATGCGACGACGAGTTGCGGATTGATCAGGGCCGGGACGGTGCTGTCGCCCTCCTCGTAATGCCAGACCGAGGGGTCCTCAAGTTCGCCGACGATCAGCTCGTCGTCGACGCCGGAGACTCCGACGCGTGAGTTGGCGCGGTTGCCGGGGCTGAAGAGGTAGAGGTAGGATCGGGCTTCGACCTGCATGATGCCATGAACTGAGGCGACGCCGTCGATGGCCGTAATCTCATTGACGGATTCGATATTGAACCGGTCTTTTCGCTCGGAGAGTGGTACGTCCTCGGATTTTCCTCCGAGGAGCTTCTGGATGCCGAAGCCGAGAACGTTCCCCTCATAGTGGGGATTAACCTTCATCTGGTTAGCTGGGAGTTGTTCGATCAGGTGGTTGAAGATGAGGTTGCGGACGCCATTGGTGAGCGAGAAGAAGAGGATGAGCGTGGCGAGACCGAAGATGACGCCGAAACTGCTGAGCAAGATTCTGCGCCTGTTGCGCCGGACATTCTGCCAACTGCTGGTCAACAGGTTGTCGAGCCTCACGCTTCTTCCCCCTGGAGTTCTTCGATGGTAAAAATGCGCTGCGCCAGTGATGCCAGCTCCTCGTTGTGGGTGGCGATGATGAGCGTCGCTTTTTCTTCAGCGGCCAGCCTGGTGACGAGCTGGATGATGGATTTTTCTGTGCGGGAGTCGAGGTTTGCCGTCGGCTCGTCGGCGAGGATTACCTTCGGCCGGTTGATGAGGGCGCGTGCGATGGCGACTCTTTGTTTCTGGCCTCCGGACAGTTCGGAGGGGTAGCGCTGCGCCATTTCCTTTAGGCCGACGGTATCGAGGGCGTTGAGCGCCTTGTTATGGGCCTCGGAATGGGAGATATCGGCGAAGACGAGCGGCAAGAGCGCATTTTCGAGGGCGTTGAGGTGTGGCAGGAGGTTGAACTCCTGGAAGATGAAGCCGATGGTTTTGTTGCGGTAGACGGCGAGCTGACTAAGGGAGAGTTTCTGCAGATGGCGCCCCTCGACCTCGACGTCGCCATCGATATCGGTGTCGAGCCCGGCGATGATGTTGAGGAGCGTGGTTTTTCCGACACCTGAGGGCCCCATGATCGTGATTATCTCGCCCTCTTCGACTTCGAGATTGAGCTTTTGCAGGACGGTAACGGTCTGGCTGTCGCGCTCGTACTTCTTCGTGAGGTTGTTAATCTTAATCATATTCCTCTCTGAAACGCGCTCCCTGGGCGGAGTATACTACAGGAGGTGAATGGCCGGGAACAGTCAAGGATGATGCTTCCTCAACGGCAGTAACGAAGGTGGCGGGTGAAAGTTCCCGATCGCGGCTGATCTGTTGAAACTTGCGTTAACACTCCGTTGACCTTTAAATAGTGCTTCAAATCTTGTGTCTGCCGGAGAAAAGAGAGGATGGAGCCCGTAATCTTATCTATTTTGCTGCTGGCGGTATTCGTCCTCTTTCTGACGGAGATCATCCCGTACGACGTGACAGCGCTGCTGGCGGTGATATTTCTCGTGGTCCTCTCGCTGCCGGAGGTCAACCACATCCTCAGCGCGCTTGCGGGCTATGAGATTGGGCTGTATTTCCTATCGCACCAGCAGGCTGTGGCGGGTTTCGCGAACGAGGCAGTGGTAACAATCGGAGCAATGTTCGTCATCAGCTCCGCGCTGATGCGGACGGGTGCGGTCGGCTACCTGGGCGACAAGATCATCGCGATCTCGAAGGGCCGACCGATGCGGGTGCTGATCCTCTCGATGATCACCGTTGCGGTGTCGAGCGCGTTCATCAACAACACTCCGATCGTGGTGCTGTTCGTGCCGATCATGTTGCGGGTGTGCTACCAGTACAACCTGAGCTCGAGCAAGTTTCTGATTCCGATTTCTTATGCATCGATCCTCGGCGGGACGTGCACGCTGATCGGCACATCGACGAACCTGGTTGTCAGCGACGTGGCGACAAAGATTGGCAGCGCCAATCCGCATTTGCGCCTGCACCCGATCGGGATGTTCGAGCTTCTGCCCGTGGGGGTGCCGCTTGCGTTGGTGGGGCTGTTGCTGATCGGCCTTCTGGCCACGCGTGTACTTCCGGACCGCAAGACGGTGACGTCGACGCTGGCGACGACGGAGCAGAAACGTTTCATGACCGAGCTGGAGATCCAGCCCGGGAGCCCGAGCATCGGCAAGACGGTGTGGGACGCCTTCCTGCACCGCTGGGCCGACATGCAGGTGATGGAGGTCATCCGTGGTGAGGCAGTCATCTACCCGCCTGTGGACCGGGTGGAGTTGCAGGAGGGGGACATCCTGCTGACGAAGGGCACGGTGAACGACATTCTCGGGATCCAACGCGAGCAGAGCGCGGTGATTTCGCCTGAGCTGGGGATGCACGGTGTGAGGATCACTGAGCGGAATTTCACGCTGGCCGAGGTGGTGATCATGCCGACGAGCCAGTTTGTGGGCAAGACGATCGAGGAGGTTCAGTTCCACCGTCGCTACGACGTGAACGTGATCGCGATCCTGCGCAAGGGGCGTCACATGCACATCCAGGAGAAGATCCGCAATGTGGAGCTGGCTGTGGGCGACACGCTTCTGGTGCAGGGCGGCGAGGACGGCATTTCCAAGATGCGCAGCGCCGAGAATGTATTGCTGTTGGAGGGCATCGGGGAGACGGTCTACAACCGCAACAAGGCTCCGATAGCCATAGGAGTGATAACGGGCGTGATCGTTGGCGCCACGCTCACCGACATCCCGATCATGGTGCTGGCGGTGCTGGGCGCGCTGGTGCTGGTGCTGGCGCACTGCGTGCCGATAAAGGAGGCTTACAAGAGCCTTGACGCATCGGTGCTGGTGCTGATCGCTTCGACGATTGCGCTGGGCCACGCGATGTCCAACACGGGTACCGCGCAGCTTTACGCCGACACCGTGCTCTCCTTCGTAGAGGGCTACGGCCCGGTGGCGGTGCTGGCGGCGCTGTTTTTTCTGACGAGCTTGCTGACGAATTTCATCAGCAACGGCGCGGCTGCGGCGCTGATGACGCCGGTCTCGATAGCTGCCGGGACGGCATTGGGATTCGAGCCGATGCCTTTCGTGATGGCGGTGCTGTTCGGGGCGAGCGCCTGTTTCGCCACGCCGATCGGTTACCAGACCAACCTTTTCATCTACGGACCGGGCGGCTACCGCTTCACCGATTACATGAAGCTTGGGGTGCCGCTGATTCTGATTCTGGGTGTGATCGCGGTGCTGATGATTCCGATGGTTTGGCCGCTGGTGGCGTTGGCGCAATAGCGAAGCCTATTGATACTGCCTCCTGCGCACAAAAAGTAAGTATGAGAACAAGGCGACGGCCGACACGTAGGTGAAGAACACCGCGTCGGTCCAGAGGGAGTGGTAGCCGAAATACGAGGCCAGCGGGGCGGCATCCAATCCGATGAAATCGGCGGCATACTTAATGATGCGGTGCAGCTCGATGAGGGCGATGTGCAACAGGAGCAACATAACGATCGTCAATCCGGCGAGGATCACTGAAGCGCCGCCCCGGGCATGTTGTTTGAGGTCGATGATAATCAGCATATAGACGTTGAGGAACATCAGGTGGTAGAGCAGTCTCGCCGATCTCTCGAGCGCATTGGGTGACGCCAACGCGGGGCGGATGATCAGTGCTGTGAGCCACAGCACGGCGATTCCTATCAGCAGGAAAAGCAGTGGGAAAACGAGGCGGGACAGGCCGATGCGCCTGAGGGAGACGGGGAGACACAAGACGGCGAGGTCCTGTTTCTCCTGGCCCCTGGTCAAGGCGATATACATCGAGCAGACGGCGAAAGGCACGGCCATCACGGTGTAGATCGTTTCGAAGCTGAAGCGGTCCGACAGCAGCATGGCGGCCAGGACCGCGGCGGCCGTGAGGTAAGTCAACATGATAGGCAGACGGAAGTAGCCGAAACCGGCCGTGATGAGGATCCGCAAACTGTTTCTGTTGGTCATCTGACCGCTCCTGTCGGAAGCAAGGGCGCCGCCCGGGAGCACCGCGGAGGCCGGCCCTCCCGTCGAAAAGCCGGATGCCCAGGGGGCGCGGCTGGCAGCCTGCCGGGATGCTCGCCGCGCCGGCGGAGATCCCCGCCGCCGCTCCCCGGCCCGCGGGATCGTCTGCAAATCATTCCGGCTTTAATGAGCTCGCTGGTCAATTGTCGTTCCTATTCCATGAAGGATGTTCTTTTGGTGAATAGAAATCCGGTGAACAGAAGCAGGGCCGACTCCAGAACCGTGACGGTGAGGAGGAGGGGTACGGATTGGAGGAAGTCGAGTGCCGCCATGGCACCCGACCGGTCGGCGCCCGAAATGATGATGAAATCGATGATCAGGAATTTCATGATGAGGACGATGAAAAGCGAGGCGAGGACGACTGCGCTGGCGGCATTGACGGCCAGCCTCGGCCATCCTTTTAGCGTGTGGCTGATGTCGTCGAAGATGAACGCTGTGGTCAGGAACAGCAGCAGAATATCCAAGAAGTAGATGATGGTGGCCAAGTCGGCGCTTTGTCCCGTTTCCAGGGAGGCTAATCCGTTTGTCGTCAAGAGGATAGCCATGCCGAAGAACCAGTAGAGGAGGGGAAACATCAGCCTGGCCGCGCTGACCGCGGTCAACGAGACGGGCAGTGTGCCGTAGAACCTGATCTTGTTTTCTTTTTTTATTCTATGGATCTCGATGAGGGCGAGGAACACGACGAGCGCGGCGAATTGCATCTCGCTCATGTTTCCCTGCGAAGACCTGGGATTGAGCAGTGCGAGCAGGAAAGTCAGGAAGTAAGCGTGAGCAATCCACTGCCAGTTGTAGACGAATTCGGCTTTAATCAGTTTCCACACCGTTTGCTCCCCTGAGGATCTGCACTGCGATTTCCTGTATGCCCATGCGGCCGACTTCGATGTTTTCGGCGCCGGCGGCTTTGAGTTCCTGCAAGCGGGTTTGGTAGTCGGTGCTGATGATGCGGTGTTCGTTGCCCTTGGAGAAGTGGCTTTCGAAGCGGTCCGTAGGAAACTCGGGCTGCGGATGGCTGAAAGTGATGGTGCGCCATTTATCGGTGAGGAATTCCTTGGGTGTTTTTAGTAGGAGTTTGCCGTTGTTGATGAAGGCGAGCTCGTCGGCGAGGCGCTCGATGTCGGAGAGGATGTGTGTGGAGTAGAAGATGGCCCGCTCCTCGCTCTCGACGACCTCGAAGAGTACATCGAGGAGCTCTGAGCGGACGACGGGATCGAGTCCGACGGTCGGCTCGTCGAGCAGCAGCAGTTTTGGACGGTGTGCCAGGGCGGCGATCAGTGCGAGCTTGACGCGGTTGCCGCGCGAAAGATCCTTGGCGCGCTTGCCCAGCGGCACCTCGAAGCGCCTGGCGATGTCGGCGGCGAGGTCGTGCGACCAGTTCGGGTAGAAGCGGGAGAGGAAGTCGAGGTTGCGGGCGCCAGTCCAGCGCTCGTAGAAAACCTGTGTATCGCCGACGAAGCCGATGTCCTGTTTCCAGTCGGATTTGAAGGGATCGTTCGGCCGGCCGAACACCTTCATCTTCCCGCTGTCGGCTTTGACCAGGCCGATGAGGCAGTTGATCGTTGTCGTTTTGCCCGAGCCGTTGGGCCCCGCGAAGCCGAGCACGGTGCCCGGCTCGAGCTCGAGGTTGAGCGGCCCGAGCTGGAAGCCCGGGAATTTTTTGACCGTGTTGATGAAGTTAAATGCTTTTGTCATCACCGCTCTCCTCGCGAAGGATTTCAGCCACCACGCGTTCGATCTCCTGTTTCGACAGCCCCTCCGCCAAGGCCGCCGAAACAAGAGGCACGATTTTCCCGTTCAAATTCTGAATCGCCAATCTTTTTTTCATTGCTTCATCCAACTCCGATACGAAGAAGCCTTTGCCCCGGCGGGAGTGGATCAGCCCTTCCCGCACGAGGCTTTCGTAGGCTCGCTGCACGGTGATCACGCTGACCTGCTGCTCTCGGGCGAGTGATCTGATCGAGGGCAGGTCGCAGTCGGCGGCGAGCTCTCCGGCCAGGATTTTGGCGCGAACCTGCCGGACAAGCTGGCTCTGTAAGGACTCGTCGCTGAGATCGGTGAGATTAAGAATCATGCTTCCCCTCGCGGCCGCCGCGGGTTGCGCGCCTACCGTATATACGCAGTATGTACAGTTAAGTTCAGTTGGGCAAGCTTTTTTTGGGGAGAAGTGATATCAGGCGGTTATTCCAGTCCGGGCGGCGATGATCTGAAGCATTTCGGCCTCGAGTTGGTCGAGGCTTTTATCGCTGGTGTCGAGAATCACGGCGTCGGGCGCGGGTTTGAGCGGCGAGTCCTGACGTGTGGAATCCCTGGTGTCGCGCTTGCGCAGTTCCTCCATCACGTGCCCGAGGGTCTGGTGGTTGCCGCGTTGGGCGAGCTCGTCTTTTCTTCGCTGCGCTCTGACTTGGAGCCGCGCAGTGAGGAAGAACTTGACGCGTGCATCGGGGAGGACGACGGTGCCGATATCGCGCCCCTCCATGACGACGCGTCCACGGCGCCCCAGGCGCCTCTGCTGCTCGACCATGGCTTCGCGCACCGCGGAGACGGCAGCTACGCTGGAGGCGGCCTGGGATGCTTCGGGAGATCTGATCTCTTCGGAGATATCGACACCATCGACGAGGAAGCGGGGCCTGCCGCTTTCGTCGGTGCGCTCGATGTCGATTTTGAGGGAGTGGGCGAGGGCGCCGAGGGCGCCGGGATCATCGAGTTCGATACCTTTTTGCAGGGCCATCCAACCGACCACGCGGTACATTGCTCCGCTGTCGATGTCGATTTTGAGGGAGTGGGCGAGGGCGCCGAGGGCGCCGGGATCATCGAGTTCGATACCTTTTTGCAGGGCCATCCAACCGACCACGCGGTACATTGCTCCGCTGTCGATGTAGTTGTATCCGAGGCGGTGCGCGACGCGCATTGCGAGTGTCGATTTGCCCGACCCGGCGGTGCCGTCGATGGCTATCGCGAGCATGACGCCGGAGTGTAGCAGCAGGGCCGGATGGCGTAAAGATGAAAGCCGGTGGGGAGGGGCAACGGCCGGTCGGTCGGATTAAGGAGCGGCAGGGAAAAACGGGTGTGTGGGTGATTCCGTTGATTTGGAATTACGGCAGGGTTCCCCGCCTTTGAGATTGGTGGGTTCGGCCGGCTTGCAGGCAGGATGGATGCGGTTTACGATACTGAAAATGGCCGAATCAGAGTAATCCTGGAGGAGGACAATGAAGGCAGTCGTCTATGAAAAATACGGCCCCCCCGATGTTCTTGAATTACGGGAGGTGGAAAAGCCCACTCCCAAGGACAACGAATTGCTGATTAGAGTATATGCAACCACAGTGACATCAGGGGACTGTAGAATGCGAGGTTCCAAATTTCCCGGGGGGTACTGGTTATTCGCGCGACTAATGTTCGGTCTTACCAGACCGAGGAAAAAAATTCTGGGATTTGAGCTTGCCGGAGAAGTTGAAGCGGTGGGCAAGGCTGTAAAATTATTTAAAGAAGGTGACCAGGTTTTTGGCGGGGCGGGATTTAGTTTTGGCGCTTACGCCGAGTACATATGTCTGCCTGAAGACGGTGTGGTGGCAATAAAGCCGGCGGATATGACCTATGAGGAGGCGGCCGCCGTTGCTTTTGGGGCGATAACCTCATTGTACTTCCTAAGAGACAAGGGGAAGATTGAGAGCGGACACAAGGTGCTTATCAACGGCGCTTCGGGATCGCTGGGCACTTATGCCGTGCAGCTTGCCAAGTACTTCGGGGCGGAAGTTACGGGAGTGTGCAGCGGGACGAATGTGGAGCTGGTGAAATCCCTGGGAGCCGACAAGGTGATTGACTACACAGAAGAGGATTTCACCAAGAGTGGTGAGACCTACGACATTGTTTACGACACGATCGGTAACATTTCGTTTTCACGCAGTAAAGGTTCGCTGAAGCAAAATGGAGTCCATCTTGCAGCAGTCGCCGGGCTGCCACAGTTTGCCCCAATGCTATGGACTTCAATGATAGGCAGCAAGAAATTAAAAGGCGGGACAACAGACGGGTGTGCTGAAGATCTTATTTTTCTCCGAGAGCTTATTGAGGCGGGAAAGATAAAACCGGTCATAGACCGGGTTTATCCGTTGGAGGAGATTGTCGCGGCTCACAGGTATGTCGACCAGGGCCACAAGAAGGGACATGTAGTGATAACTATAGAACATAATAACAAAACCTAACAAAGCGTTGCAGTTGACGGCGGGGAGCTGTGGTTTTTATTAATGTTTCCGGGTTGCGACGGGTTTTGGTTGGTCGGACGCCTTTCGGCAGACCCCCGCCGCAACTGAACCAGGTCGTTCAGACTAAAACTCACTTGCACAAATCATACTCATCAATTTTGAACAAGAAAATCAAATCCACGGAATTATTGACCTACTCGAAACAACGGGCGCCGGAGTGAGGCGCCCGTTGTCGGAGTCGGATGCTATCAGGCCGCTAGAGAACCTCTTTGAGCGCCTGGATGAATTTGC
>CBFCZO010000131.1:0-9189 GCA_965602675.1 uncultured bacterium
GCGGCGGGGTGCCGACGATTTCCTTCCGCGACATCGAGATCCAGCGGCGTGAGAACGACGTGGTGGGCGCATCTTTCGGCCGTGGATTCTACGTCCTCGACGATTACTCGCCTTTGCGCCTCGTTTCCGAGGAGGCCCTGGGGCAGGAGGTAATCCTCTTCCCGGTCAAGGATGCTCAGATGTACTACCCGAGGCGCACGCTCGGCGGTGGCGAGAAAGCCTCCCAGGGCGACTCGTTTTTCGTCGCGCCCAATCCGCCCTTCGGCGCCGTTTTCACTTACTACCTGAAGGATTCGCTTAAAAGCCGCCAGGACGCCCGGCGTGAGGAAGAGGGCAAGCTGCGCAAGGAAGGCAAGCCGATCGAGTATCCCGACTGGGAGGATGTGGAACTGGAGGATCTGGAGGAGAAGCCGGTCATCATTCTCACCATAAGCGACAACGAGGGCAACGTCGTCCGTCGCCTTACCGGCCCGGCGATGGCGGGCATCCAGCGCGTCGCCTGGGATTTCCGCTACCCCTCGACAATGCCCACCAGGCTGGAGCAGCAAGGCAGAAGGGGCTTCTTCCGCGGCGGCTTTGGCGCGATGGCCGTCCCGGGCACCTACAGCGTGACTCTCAGCAAGTACGAGGACGGCAAGCTGACGCAGATCGGCGAGCCTCAGAGCTTCACCACGGTGCCTCTCGACCTGGGTTCCCTGCCCGCGCAGGACAAGGAGGAGGTGCTCGCCTTCCAGCTTAAAGTCGGCGAACTTGCCCGCGCCATCATGGGCGCCTCGGCGGTGATTGAGGAGCGTCAGGAGCGGATAAAGTACGTCAAGAAGTCTCTGCTCGATACTCCCAATGCCGACCAGGAACTTATTGAGCGCGCCAGGGCAATAGAGTTGCGTCTCCATGAGATGGTGGAGGCCCTCCAGGGCGATATCACCAAGATGCGGCGCGACGAGCCGACCTCGCCGTCGATCGCAGGCCGTATGCAGACCGTGGCTTTCGGCAGCACGCAGACAACCGCCGGCCCCACGCAGACGCACCGGAGGCAATACGAGTTGGCCGCGGCGCAATTCGGAGAGCTGCTCGGCAGTCTGCGCTCCCTTATAGAGGTCGACATCCAGCAACTGGAAGATGCCATGGAGTCGGCCGGCGCACCCTGGACTCCGGGTCGCAAGATACCGGATTGGAAACCCTGATCAGCATATTGCGGTGAAGGAGGGCGGTTTCTCATCCGCCCTCCCTCCTTTTTTTATGCTGGTGCGTCTGCAAGCCATCAGATTCCGTGTGAGTAAGAGTTTTTTATTGAATATTAGTCTCAAATCTGAGATATTGAATTGAAATCCCACACTTCTTGCCGAAAGTAGGGGGGCACGATCCTTTTAATAAAGAATTTGATGGAGAAGAGATATGAAACGATCTCTTGCGGTCCTTTTTACATTGCTTTTATTGTTGCCGCTATCCGTTGCCGCGTCTCAACAGGACCCTGAGGAGCAGAATCGACTCAATCCCGGGACATTCTCGGGCCTCAGATTCCGCAATATCGGTCCGGCCCTGATGTCGGGCCGTGTGAGCGACATCGCAATTCACCCGAAGAAACAGAGTACCTGGTATATCGCCATCGCTTCCGGCAACATCTGGAAAACGACCAACGCGGGGACGACCTGGACTCCCGTATTCGATCGCTACGGCTCGTACTCGATCGGTTGCGTCAGCATCGACGCCAACAATCCCAACGTAGTATGGGTCGGGACCGGCGAGGACAAGAGCCAGCGCAGCGTCGGCTACGGCGACGGCGTGTATAAATCGGCCGATGCGGGCAAGAGCTTCAAGAACATGGGGCTGAAGGATTCGCAGCACATCGCCCGGATAGTCGTGGATCCGCGTGACTTGAATGTCGTCTATGTGGCGGCGCAGGGACCTTTGTGGTCGCCCGGCGGCGATCGCGGCCTTTACAAGACGACCGACGGAGGCGAGACCTGGGAGCTGATCCTGGAGATAAGCGAGAACACGGGCGTGACCGACGTTGTCTACGATCCGCGCAATCCGGATGTGCTCTACGCCGCGGCCTACCAGCGCCGCCGCCACGTGTGGACACTAATCAACGGCGGCCCCGAATCGGGTATCTATAAATCAACCGACGCCGGGAAAAGCTGGCGCAAGCTGACCGGCGGGCTGCCACCCTACGACGTAGGCAAAATCGCTCTGGCCGTATCGCCTCAGAATCCCGACGTCGTCTACGCCGATGTCGAGGCGGAGCGCGACACCGGCGGTTTCTTCCGCTCGACCGACATGGGAGAGAGCTGGTCGAAGATGAGCGGCTACGTCAGCATGTACCCGATGTATTATCAGGAGATCTACTGCGATCCGCACCGCTTCGACGTGCTCTACTCCGTCGACACGTTCCTGATGAGATCGGAGGACGGCGGGGCAACCTGGCAGATGGTGGGCGAGCAGTGGAAGCACGTCGACAACCATGCCGTCGCCTTCGATCACTGCGATTCCGACTACCTGATCGTCGGCTGCGACGGCGGCCTCTATGAATCCTGGGACCGCGGGGGGACGTGGGATTTCAAGTCGAATCTTCCCGTGACACAGTTCTACAAAGTTGATCTCGATAACAATTTTCCATTCTATAACGTCTACGGCGGGACACAGGACAACAACACGCAGGGCGGCCCGTCGCGCACGAACAACGTCCACGGCATCCGCAACAGTGATTGGTTCATCGTGGTCGGCGGCGACGGTTTCCAACCGCGTGTCGATCCCGAGAATCCGGATATAATTTACGGCCAGTCGCAATACGGCAACCTTGCACGGCATGACCGTAAGAGCGGCGAGATCGTCAGTATTCAGCCGCAGGTCGAGCCTGGGGAGGACGCCTCACGCTGGAATTGGGATTCGCCGCTGATCATCAGCCCGCACTCGCACACCCGCCTCTACTTCGCCTCGCAGAAGCTCTACCGCAGTGACGACCGCGGCGACACCTGGACTCCGGTCAGCCCCGATCTCACGCGTCAGATAGACCGCAACAAGCTCGAGGTGATGGGGACGGTGTGGAGCGTCGACTCCGTCGAGAAGAATCTCCACACTACTCCTTACGGCAACCTGGTATCGCTGTCGGAATCGCCGCTGGCGGAGGGGTTGATCTATGCCGGCACGGACGACGGCCTGATCCAGGTGACCGAGGACGGCGGTCAGAACTGGCGCAAGATCGACAGCTTCCCGGGTGTGCCGGAGCTGAGCTATGTCGCAGACGTCTACGCCTCGCCGCACGACGCCGACACCGTCTTCGCCTGCTTCAACAACCACAAGATGGGCGACTTCAAGCCATACCTGCTGAAGAGCAGCGACCGCGGCAAGACCTGGACCTCGCTCACGAACAATCTTCCCGACCGCCATATACTCTGGTCGATAGTTCAGGATCACGTTAATGAGAACCTGCTATTCGTGGCGACGGAATTCGGCGTTTTCTTCAGCATCGACACGGGTCAGAACTGGATCCAGCTCAAGGACGGCATGCCTGTGATACCCGTACGCGATCTCGAGATCCATAAGCGCGAGAACGACCTCGTCTGTGCGTCTTTCGGCCGCGGCTTTTTCATCCTCGACGATTACACTCCGCTGCGGCAGATCACGGCCGAAGCCCTCAAGCAGGAATCGATTCTCTTCCCGGTCAAGAAAACCTGGATGTACATCGAGGCCGATCCCCTTGGCGGCGGCGAAAAGGCATCCTTGGGCGACTCGTTCTACAACGCACCCAACCCGCCGTTCGGCGCGGTGTTCACCTATTACCTCAAGGACTCCCTGACGATGCTGAAAGACAAGCGCCTGGAGGGAGAGAAAAAGCTGCAGAAAGAGGGCAAGCCGGTCAACTACCCGAGTTGGGAAGAGCTGAAGCTGGAGGACCGCGAGGAGATGCCGCTGATCATACTCACGGTCAGCGACGAAGCGGGCAATGTTGTGCGGCGGCTGACGGGTCCCGCGCATGCAGGCTTCCATCGCGTAGCCTGGGATCTTCGTTATCCCTCGACGATGCCGACGCGGCTCGAGAGGCCCCGCTTCTCCTGGTACGGCGAGCCCGTGGGGCCGATGGCTGTGCCCGGCAAATACACGGTAAGCATCGCAAAATATGCGGACGGTGAGTTCACGCCGCTATCTGAGCCCCAGACTTTCGAGACCGTGCCTCTGGGGCTGGCAACTCTGCCCGCCGAGGACAAGACCGCGCTGCTCGCCTTCCAGCAGGAGACCGCCGAGCTGATGCGCGCCGTCATGGGAGCCAACGCGGTGATCAACGACGCGATGAACCGCATCAGGCATATAAAGAAGTCGATATTGGACGCGCCGGAGGCCGATCCCGCGCTGGCCGCGGAGGTGCGCGCGCTCGAGATCAAGCTGATGGACGTGCAGGAGGCATTCACCGGCGATGCGACGAAGCCGCGCCGTGCGGAACCGGCTCCGCCGGGCATCATGGGGCGCATCCAGCAAATCGTTTACGGACACTGGGCCTGCACCTCGGCTCCGACAACAACTCATCGACGCAACTACGAGATAGCCTCGCAGCAGTTCGGCGAGATCGTCGGCCAGTTGCGCAACCTGATCGAAGTCGAGCTAAAGCAACTGGAGTCGAAACTTGAAGCGGCCGCTGCTCCCTGGACACCCGGGCGCAGCATTCCGGAGTGGCCGCCGAGATAAACGGATTTTATCCAGCACTGCTCAGCTTTCGGGGCGGGTTTAACAACCTGCCCCACTTTTTTTCTTCCTGACAGCCGGCCTAATGTGTCGCGTCCTAACGAGCCCACGTTTTTTAGCGAGAGTTTGATAGTCGCGATGTGAACACAGAGAAAGCCGCCCGCGCCTGCGAGCGGCTTTACTAACCGTTGTCGGCGGAGCGAATGAGATTCAGCGCTGCGCAGGAGTGAATTTAACCTTCAGCATCAGCTTCACGGGAAGTCCTTTGCTTGGAGCGATGAGGAAATTCGACACGGTAAAAGGAATCTCGACGTCTCTTTCGGCCGAGATATCGGCAGAGATTGCGCGGATCACCATCACGGTGGTGCTGCCGGCGTCGAGGGTCAGCCTCTCGGGAACGCTGATATCTACGACCGAGCCTGCCGACTCAAGATAGAGAGGCACTTCGCTGGAGTTACGAATGAATATCCGATTCCTGACCCTGCCCTGCAGTTCCACCTCCGAGGTCAGCACCTCGATCGATGCCTCATAAAGCGGCTTGAGGTATTGTTCCTCGCCGATAAGCCTATCCTGCGTGTAGATGGCGGTCCGACGCTGCTTAAGCGCTTCCTTGATTGCGTCAAGCGAGCGCTCGGTGGCGAAGACCAGGGTCGCCGGCCTGTGCTCCCCGGCTGCAGGGTCATAATCGACGTCGATCGGATCGTGTACATCGGAATTGCCGAAGATCGTAAGCTTCTTCTCTATGCTCCACTTATGTGCCATGGGATAGTAAGTGTCGCCGTTGACAACCTCTATTCCATGCAGCCAGCCGGCTTCATAGAGTTCCGTATGTATCGGATACCAAATCTCACTGTTGTCGGGCCAGCCGGGGTGGTTCCACATAATGAAGGCCCCTTGATCCACGGCCGCCTTTATCGCTTCCTTGAAATCATCCTTCTGGAGCAGTGCGGCGTCATCGAGGAAGACGGCGTTGAAGTGGCCGGGGGGCTTCTGCCGGGTGATCTCCGCACCCCTGATAATCAGCAGGCCGAGCGCGTCCGCTCCGGGCTTGGCAATCTCGTAAGGCCGGTTGTGCTTCGTCGGGACATCTTCGGCGTGAGGCTGATACTCGATGTGGTCGGTGATTGAGAAGACATCGATGCCATCGCGCCAGACTTCCTGCACCCTCACTATCGGCCAGACCAGTCCGTCGGAAAAGACCGTGTGCATGTGGAAATCGCATTTCAGCGTCAGGTAACCCGGGATATCTGGTATTCCTATTTCCCGCCTGGGTTCGACCTGGCCCGAGGCACAAACGGCGAGAAACGAGACCAGAACAAGGCTGAGTAGAACCGCACGTGCTCGGGGCTTCCTTCCGGAGAGAAATTCCATGATTAATCCTCCTAACAAAAAGATGCGCAGCTCAGTCGGCTACAAATAAATAATCGTGATGGAGCCACAAATTGATCCACCCCCCAAGGCATTCGCCGAAATGTAAATTACTTTACATTATGAGCTGACGATGTAAGAGAGCAAATGTTTCCCGACTTTATCTGTAACTATCATGGGGCAGCAGGGATCATTGGACGATGCTGAATCAATTAATCAGTACCCCCCACCCGCGTTTCATTTTATATAGAATAAATTGCTGTGCATCAACAACTTAATTGGCTTTTTTTATTCGAATGCGGATGGTCTTCACATTCATTGGGGGCGTTCTGAAGGCGGAAGCGCGGGAAGAACAGTAAGATTAATTGCGGGTCTGCCTGTGTGTAATGGCTGAGGAAGCACTAGTCCAGGCTGCGGTAAATTCAGGGTTTTCCTACCAGATATCGTTTTATTCGAGCGGCGGGTAAGCGCCCGCTCCGCAACAGACAGAAATACCTTAAAAGTTATACACGTAATATGACTTAAGAGCTGTAGTGCGTGTTCATACAGCCGCGCAGGCGGGTTCATCACTCCTGCCGGCGGCATAAAGCCCGGGAAATCGAGGCAGTGAAGATGTTGATAAGAAAGTCACTTATTTTAGTTTTTTTGTTGATGGCTAATGCTTTCACGGCCGCTGCGGGGCAAGCTGAATCAGAGACGGGGACATTGGATCTGACGGGACTGATCAGAGAAGCGCTGTCGAACAATCCCGACATCGTTGCTTTGCAGCACAGGCTGGAGGCCTTGCGCCATCGCGTCAAACCCGCAGAAGCGCTGCCCGATCCCGTGGCCAGCTTCGCGCTGATGAACTATCCGGTCGGGACCAACCCGTTTGACATCGGCCGCTTCCCGATGACTCAGTCTCAGATTTCGTTTTCTCAGAAGTTCCCCGCCCCGGGAGTCAGGCGCCTTCGCGGGGAGTTGGCAAGGCAGGACATCGGGATCGCGGCGGAAAGGCTATCGGGTAAGGAAGTGGCGATCGCAGCCGAAATCGGCAGGATTTACTACGATCTCTATGTTACAAACCGTCATCTGAGAACTTTTCGCGCCACGGCGGACGAGATTCGCAAGATTATCGAGACGGCCGAGAGCCGTTACGAGGTGGGCAGTGTTCGCCTGCGCGACGTCCTCGGCGCTCGCCTTTCGCTCAGCCGCCTGGAGACGGCGATCAAAGGTATCGAGCAGCAGTTTCAGACTTTGAAAGCGGAATTGAACGTTTTTTTAAATCGCGATCCCGGCGCGGAGCTCGCCGAGCCTCCCGCGGAGCTCTCCCCCACTCCCGTCATGGTGGATTTCGCCGCCGCGATGAACGAGGCCGTCTCCAACAATCCCTCGCTGCTGGCCGGAGCCGCCGAAATCGATAAGCGCGCGACCGGCAGAGAGCTGGCGCTGAAAGCGCTTCAGCCTGATTACGGTCTCAACTTCGCCTATGGCGTGCGCGACGGGGTGGCAGATTTATGGACGGCCGGCATAACAGTCACCCTGCCTCTGTGGCGCGGCAGCAAGCAGCGTGAACGCGTGGCGGAGACTGAAGCGGAAAGCCGCCTGGCATCAGCCAGCTACCAGGCGGAGAAGAATCGCGTCGCCCTGGAGATCCGCAGGGCCCTTGACGAAATAGAGAGTGCCGACGAACAAATAACTCTGATACGGGAATCGAACATCCCCTTGGCCCGCATGGCGCTCGAAGCAACGGACGCGGCGTACCGCGCAAGCAGGGCCGAGCTCGATGATCTGCTCGACGATCGTATCGTTCTGCTCAACCTCGAACTCGAGTTGGAACAGACGATCGCCGGACGCGAGAGGAGTGTAATCGGCCTTTATCAAGCGCTGGGCAGAATCCCGGGAAGCTCATCCGGGCAGGACTCACTTGCCGGCGGGGAAATAATCGCTCGCACCGCGCGTGCGGACGACGGAGTAATAGTCCATGAGTAGCAAGAATATCGATCAGGAGAAAAGAACTTTGCACGAGGAAACCCGCGAGGCGCCACCCAGGGCTCCTGGATTCATCTGGGTGTTGCTCGCCGGAATTCTGGTTGTCGGCGCGTTGCTTGTCGGCGTGTTCGCGGGGCCATCACTGAAAGAGCTAGCAGCAGAATTCTTTTCAGAGAAAACGGAAGGCAAAACAGGATCGGGCGAGCATGCCGGGCATGCCCACGGTGCGCAGGCCGCGAGCGACAGCATCGAGGAGGAACTATACACCTGCCCGATGCATCCGTGGATAGTGGAAAGCGAACCGGGCCAGTGCCCGATCTGCGCGATGGACCTGATCCCGATCGAGGCGGAGAAGTTCGGCAGCGAGATAGCGATCGATCCCGTGGTTTTGCAGAACATCGGCGTGCGTGTGGAGCCGGTGGTTTCCGCGCCGCTAAAGATGGAAATCCGCACGGTCGGCAATGTCGCCTACGACGAGACCCGGATCGTCGATGTGAATTTGAAGATCGACGGCTGGGTGGAAAAAATCCACGTTGATTCGACGGGCGCGCAGGTGAAGCGCGGGCAGCCGTTGTTCGAGCTTTACTCTCCGGACCTTTACGCGACCCAGCAGGAGTATTTGCTGCTTTGGAAGAACCGTGAAAACGCCGGTAACGCGAAATTGCTGGAATCGGCGAGGACGCGGCTCTCGCTCTACGACATCAGCGACGAACAAATCAGGGAGTTGGAGGAGAATGGCGCAGCGAGCAGGACGATGACCATCAGTTCTCCATCGAGCGGCATCGTGATGGAGAAGAACGTCAACCAGGGCTTGCACGTCACTCCCGGGCAGACGATCTACCGCATCGCCGACCTGAGCAGGGTTTGGGTGCTTGCTTCGCTGTACGAATTCCAGTTGCCCTACGTCACCGAAGGGCAGACCTCAACGATCGAGCTTCCCTACGTTCCCGGCAAAGCCCTGCGCGGCCGCATCAGCTACATCTACCCCTACCTCGACGAAGGCTCGAGGGAGGTTCGCGTGCGGCTCGAGTTCGATAACCACAAAGGTTTGCTGAAGCCGGGCATGTTCGCCGATGTATCGATCGGGCAGCCTGAGTCCACCGAGACGATCCTGGTTTCGCGCGAGGCGGTGATCGACACGGGAGAGCGCAAAGTCGCCATTGTCAGCCTGGG
>CBFCZO010000132.1:0-9048 GCA_965602675.1 uncultured bacterium
ATTTCTTCGCTGCTGACTCTGGGGAAGGGCGCGGGGATGTGGAGCTTTCGGTTAAGTTCCTCCCAGCCCTTTCTGCCGAAGAAGCGGACGTCGACGAGGCTCTCGATCTTGTCGAAGTCTTTCCAGCGTGTGCGCACCTCGTAGTTATCGGAGCCGAGGGCGAGTGAGAAGCGGTGTTGCGGGTAGCGCTTCTGCAGCCATCTGATGAGCTCGACGGTGTAGCCCTCGCATCCGACGCACGACTCGTCGTCCCTGACCTCGATGTTGTCGCTGAGCGAGGAGAAAGCCAGGCGGCACATTTCCAAACGGTCGGCGAAGGGGGCTGCTCCCTTGCCGAAGGGGTGTTTGTAGGTGGGCAGGACCCATACTTTGTCGAAGAGGCCGCTGCGGGCCAGCGCACGGCAGAAAGCGACGTGGCCTTTGTGAGGCGGGTCGAAACCGCCCCCGAAGAGCGCGATCGTGAAACCCTGGTCGGCAGTGTCGTTCATCGGCGATCCGCGGAACCCACAAGTGTCATTTTATTGTAAAGCAATGAAAAAGCAAAAAGATTAGTCTTCAACCTGCCAATCCTCTAGCCCGAGGTAACGGATCCACTCGTCGACCTCATCGTCGTTGAGGGAGTCGAACTCGGCGGCCTGCCGCCCGTCGCGCTCGAGGGTCTGCTGCAGGTCGCTGAAGAAGGGCATGACGCGCATTGCTTTTGCGCCTCGCCAGCGGGCATGGGAGTAGACCTGCTTGTCTGAGCTGACGACGACGAAGGAGGATGGCTCGGCTGCCTGGTCGAGGATTTTTCGGATACGGGAGTCGGCGTCGCTGTCAGGCCCGGCGTAGATGATTCTGAGGCCGCCGATGTTGGTAGTGCTGCGTACTCCGCCCGGCGGCGGCCCGTCGTAGACGACGATGACAGAGTTGTTCTTGGCGCGCTGGTAGGCCGCCAGCATCCTGGTCATTTTCTCGCGGGCGGCGGTGTCGCGGATATCGATCACCCTGATCGCCCCGATGAGGTTGTTCCCGTCTATGAGGTAGGGCATGGCTTTTTCCCGGCGGCAGTATAACGGATTTTGCGGAGTGGATCAGCGAGCGCGGGCGATAATGGGAGCGAGCCAGTTATCGCGCGCAAGGCGGAGTTCGTCGAGCCGGCGGCCGAATGTGCGGTGAATCGCCTGTTCCGGTTCCGAGCCTTCGGCGAGCAGGGTAAGCATGTTTCCGATGTGAGCCGGAGAATAGGACCGCACCAGATATTCCAGTAGAGTGAGGCTGTCGGGGAGGAGGCCCGGGGTTTGGCCGGATTGGGCGAGTGCTTTCAATTCGGGTGCGATATCTTCGGTTGAGACTCCGCTGAGGAACTGCGCCAGCCCCTCGTGAACCCAGACGGGGCAGTTACCCTTAGTGCGCGGTAGCAGGAGGGCGTGGACGAGTTCGTGAGCGAGAGTCCTTTCCAGCCGCTCCGATTCGAGCGCGCCGGCGGCGAGGACGATGCGTCCGTCGTAGGCTCCCTCGCGGCGCGTGCCGTCGGGCGCGGACGGGATATCGTCCGCTACGACCACCGCTATTTTGCCGGAGAGCGAGACCGCGAGCGCGGAGGAGAGCGGGCCGTAGAGATCCTCGAGCGTCTGCAGGACCAGCCGGGGCGTATGCCGCTCGTCGACGGGGGCGGTTGCGTGGAAGACGAAGTGCTCGCTTTCGAAGATAGCGCTGCGGTATTCGCCCTCCAGCTCGACGAGCCTGGCGGTGGTCCTGTTGCGCAATTCCCTGTCGGCGCTGCCGGTCATCGACAGCAGTGAAATCCGGTAGTGCTCGAGCGCTTCCTGCCACCTTCCCTGGAAGTAGGCGACCTGTCCTGCGAGGAAGCGGCTGAATCCTTCCCGGGGCGAGGCGTGGACGACTGGTGCGATGAGATCCTGAGCTTTCTTGAAGAGTCCGGCGCGCAAGAGCAGGGCCGCTTTGAGGATGGCGAAGTCGGCGGAGCGAGTGTATTCGTTTCCCAACGTCACGAGAGAGTCTAGCTCGGCCAGTGCGGCGGCGATGTTACCTTTGGATGCGCAGGAGAGGACCGATGCCGGCACGGCGAAACGCCGTTCCTCCGGAACGACGGCGAGCAGATCGGTGCCTTCCCTGAAGCGGAATGGTGTGATGGACCGTCCGCCCGGTTCCTCATCCACAAGCCCCTCGACGTCGATTCTTTCGACCTGCTGGCGCAGGACCCTGACCTCGCCCTCCTCGGTGGTCATGACGAGATACTCGCCGTCCACCCACCAGCGGCTGACCTGGAAAGAGCGTCCGTCGACGAGATGGACCTCATCGGCCGGCGCCGTAGCGCAGATGGATGCAGCAATCATCAGGGCTGCGAGAAGATTCCTCATCGTCCTTATTGCCGGTCGGAGAGATCGTAGGGCACCGGCCGGTAGGCTGTTATTCTCGCGGGCAGGGCTGCGGCAGCGGCGCGCGCCTCTTCGGCGTCGGCGAATAGTCCCCAGCAGACAAGATAGTTTTCACTCTCCTTATCGGCGCGCAGGATGAAAAACTTATCCCGCAGTTGCGCCGAGTTGGCGAATTTTTCGAATATGTCGGCGATAAAAAGGCTTTTTTCAACGCTTTGAATCAGCAGTGTATAGCGCTTGTCGGCCTCGGAATTCAGGGCCGCTCGCCAGATAGAAGAGGCTTCGTGCCAGCGGCCGCTGTGCCCGGCGCGGAGAGCGTTGTCCTGTGCGGAGGCGAAGTCGGGGTAGTTGCGTGATGTGGCGGTTTCGACGGGTTGGGTTTCGGGCTCCTGGGGCGGGGTTCTCTCCTCCTGCGTTGGGGTACTTTCCTCCCGGGTAGGGGGCTGTTGCGTCTCTTCTGCGGCTTGCGGCTGCGCATCGTCGATTTGCGCCGATTCGTCGGGCTGCGAGAGCTGCAGTTCTATCGCCGGTGAGCCGGCCTCGTGCGAGTCGGTGAATTCCTCGTCGAGCGCAAGTTGCGTTGTATCGAGGTCGTCCTGGTAGAAGGAGATTTTTTCGCCGTTGCCGCTCGGCGGCATCGAGGTGAAGACGATGAGAAAGCCAAGTGTGACCAGTAGTGCGGCGACGAGCGGGAGCCAGATCTTGCCCAGGAGGTTGAAGAACGCGGACGGGCGCGGCGCATCGCCTTTGATTTTTTCGTTTTTTTCCAGGAGTGAATCTCTCTCGTGCGAAACTCCGAGCTGTTGATCGAGCGAGCGCTGGAAATCGTCAGCGGGAGCCGGTTTCGATTTCTGCTCGGGCTGGTAGAGCCCCTCTTCCTGCTCTTCCAGGAGTTTCAGCAAGCCTTCCGCGCCGTCGTCCTCGGCCTTAGCGCCGACCCCGTATGCCCCTGCCAGTGCTGACGGCCCGACCGGCAGTCCGCCCGCTGCAGGTTGCGTCAGGTCGTTGCTGTCGCTGGTGTGGGAGATCCAGCCGACGAGGGAGAGGAAATAGAGCAGGCGCCTGGTGCGGTCGGGATTCATGCCGAGCCTACCCGCCAGCTCGCCGATGGACTTACGCCCATCGAGATTAGAGACAGTGAGGCCGAGCTCCGGATCGCCGGCCAGCGCCCCTTTTTCGCTATCCATCTTGCCGGTGGCGACGAAGACGGCTGTGTTGTCGCCGAGCCTGCGGGTGATATTCTCTTCATCGAGGTTGTCGAGGATGGAATCGCGGACGACGACGAGTGGGTCGAAGGGGACGGGGTTGTACTGGCCGGGCCTGCCAACGTTGAGGCGGTATTCTTCGGGAGAGTCGGCCAGAGCGCCGCGCAAGATGTTTTCGGCGAGGTTGCGGTTGTAGGCCAGCAGCTCGGTGGCGTGGACGACTCCGAGGTCGACGAGGGCGCGCGCGAGGGGCTGGCCTGCCTGCCTGCGCTCCCTGGCGAGCTTTCGCTGTTCGCGGCTGAGTGTGGGGGAGATGGTTTTTTCGAGGATCACGTCGAGCTGCTCTACGGGATGATCCGATGTGGCTGCGCAGAGGTGACCGTTGTCGAAATGGAAGATTCTCACGGCCGCTTCGGAGCGGACCTCGACGCTTCCGCTGAAGCGTCCGCGGATCAACCTTACGATCAGCTCGTGCAGGGGCGACTCGTCGAATCGGCCCCTCGGCGGAAACTGGGAACTCATAGCAAGCAAGTAAGTTAGAGTCTGTACCTGGGAGGCATTATACCACAACCAAGTTGACAAGCTCGCGCGGCGGTCGATAGACTCGCGGCTTGCGGTGTGACGATGACAGCACGGATATTCCTGGTTTCCGGAAGGGTTCAGGGCGTCGGTTTCCGCTGGTTCGTCCAGCGGGCCGCCGATTTACTGGGCCTCAGCGGCTACGTGCGCAACATGCGCGACGGTCGCGTGGAGGTGTTGGCCGAGGGGCCCGCCGAGAGGGTGGAAGCGCTGCGAGAGGAGCTTGTGCGCGGCCCGAGTTGGGCCTTGGTGGCGAATGTGGAGGAGCGGGTTGTGGAACCGTCGGGGGACCACGACGGATTTCTGATAACATACTGATTGAAATTAAAGCAGGAGGCAGGCGGAAGAAATGATAGACAGGCTGCGGCAGATAATTCGCGACGTTCCCGATTTTCCTAGACCGGGTATCGTGTTCAAGGACATCACAACGCTTCTCGCCGAGCCCGAGACCTTAAAGCGGTCGATCGATCTGCTTGCCGAGCGCTACGCCGACCAGAAGATCGACAAGGTGATCGGGATCGAATCGCGCGGTTTCATCTTCGGTCCGGCGGTGGCTTACCTGATCGGTGCGGGCTTCGTGCCGGTGCGCAAGCCGGGCAAGCTGCCGGCGGAGACGATCTCGATCGAGTATGAGCTGGAGTACGGCAAAGACACTCTGGAGATGCACCGCGACGCGCTGAAGCCGGGTGAGCGGGTGCTGATCGTCGACGACCTGATCGCCACGGGGGGCACGGCGGCCGCGGTTGCCGAGATGGTGGGCAAGCTGGGCGCTGAGCTGGTTGAGATGGCGTTCCTGATCGAGCTGACTTTCCTGGAGCCGCGCAAGAAGCTGGAAGGCCTACCGGTTTTCACGATCATCAAGTTCTGATTGCCTTCGCCGCGAGGGGGCGACGATTCAATACAAACATACAAGAGGCCGGCGGAGCTTTGCGCTCCGCCGGCGTGCTTGTCCAGTAATCTATTTTCTATTTCGTCTTGACGACGAAGTGGCCGCGGCGGTTGAGCTGCCGCGTTTCTTCCTTGGAGTTGTCGTGTATGGGTTTGCCTTCGCCGAGGCTGACGGTGGAGATGCGGCTCGCGGCGATGCCCTTGCCGGTGAGGAAATTCTTGATCGCTAAAGCGCGCGCCTCGCCGAGAGCGAGGTTGTACTCCTCGGTGCCGATGTAGCAGCAGTGTCCCTCGATCAGCACTGTTTTGCCGGGATATGCCTTGAGGCACTCGATCAGATTGTTAAGTTCGCTGACGCTCTCGGTGCGGATGATGTCGCGGTCGAACTCGAAGTAGACGTCGGCGATCTCGCAGCTGACCTTGACGGGCAGTGTGCCGGTGTAGTTCTGGTTTGCCATGTCGGCAGCGACGTTGCCGTAGTCGCGCTTGGGCGGCTCCCAAGTGTAATCGCCGAGTGAGGGTGTGACGGTGCCGCTCCAGCCTTCGGTGACTATCTGTTTGTAGAAGCCGCTGGAATCGGAGACTGCGGCGCTAAGGCTGGTGAAGCGGAGGTTGACTCCGGAGACCGGCTTGCCGTCTGCGGCGCGGGTGTAGCCGCTGATGGTGAATTCCTTCGGCGGCGGCAGCTTGCCGACGTAGTTCTGCTCGACCTGATCTTCGGTGATTTTCGAGTAGCTGCGCGATTTGGGCGTGAAGATGTATTCACCCTTATGCGGAGTGGCGGTGCCCGTGTAGAAGCATGGCGTGTCGACGGTGTAGAAGCCCTGGTTGTCGGTGACGCCGGTGCCTGCGCCCTCGATGGTGACGGTTGCGCCGGAGATGGGGTTGCCGGCGTCGTCACGCACGATTCCGCTGATGCTGAGGGGCTCGCGGCAGCACATGTTGTCGCGCCAGGGCGAGAAGCTGATCATGGCGTAGGCGCCGCTGGGGCTCTCGGCGGGGTCGTCGAACAAGAGCGCGCGGGTGTAGCCGAAGCCGACGCGGAAGCCTGATTCGAGCTTGAACTCGAGGCCGAGGCGGGCGTCGATGATGTCTTCCTGCGGCCATTCGTCGTCGCCGAATGCCATGATGCCCGTGAACTCGAAGAGGAAGCGTGCGTTGCGGTTGAAGAAGTACTTGCCTCCGACGCCGTAGCGGAAGTCGTTGCCGACGTCGTATTCGACGCCGTCGAGCTCCGGCGTGCCGCGGAAGGTGAAGCCGGCGTTACCTGCTAGGAGCAGGTTGCCGAGGTGTTTGCTGCTGATGAAGTCGGCGCCGAAGTCGGTGGCTCCGTTGCCGAAGCCTTCCTCCTCGTTGCCTGTGGGAATCTTGACGAATGCTCTGGCGGCGATGCCGGGCGACCAGGGGCAATCCTTGAGGAAGGTGTATTTTGCGCCGAAGTAAACGTCGCCGAAGCCCTCCTCAATGGTCGAGATGGGGAAGGGAAAGGCTCCGAGGCGGCGGCCCGGGTGTGTGAATGCTTCGCCGAACTGTGCGTACTCGACCTGTGAGAGGCCGACGACCGAGAAAGCGAGCTCGAGGTTGTCTGTGAGGCCGTAGCCGAGAGAGACGGCGTACTGGTTGGTGTCGAAGTCGGTGATTTCCCGGTCGAAGTTGTGATAGAACAATCCGATCGAGAATTTACCCTTGGGCAGGCTGTCGGCCACCAGAGTGGTGATGATGCCGGTCTCGCCGGTGAGCGACGGGTCGACCGAAATCGGTTTTTTGTCGTCTTCGTCCACCGCGAACGACATGGCTGTGATTGCAAGTAGGATAGCCGCGGTAAGTGCCGGAATCAAAGCAAGTCGGGATCTCATTTTCGAACCCCTTCGTTAGAACCCCAGTTAAAAATTTTGACTCATCCTATTGTCTTCTCTCCGCGACTGTCAAGCGAATTGAGCGTGTAGAGAAGTGCTTTAGAGGCGAGAAACGGTCAAAAGTGTCTGTACGGCGCCTGCCGCCCGGCGCAGGTTGTCACTTGTGATGCCAAAGGTGGCTACAATATTTATAGATGGTTATTGGAAATATCAAAAACAGCTCTGGGAGCCGGGTGCTGCTTCCCGCTGAAAATGGAATAAAAGAACTTGACACGGAGTAGGTAGGTGGATAGAGTTCGCGGTTTGTGTTGAGTTGGAGGTAGTTAACAATGCGATATATGGTATCCGTAGCAGCTGTGGTACTCATCATCTTGTTATCTTACGGATTCGTCGTGGCATCGGGCGGCGCAGAGGCGCGCTCATCCGACACCAGGGTTATCTACATCCAGTCTGAGAGTGACGCCGAGAAACTTCGGATGGAAATAGATCGCCTCCGCACGATCGCCAGTATTCGCGAAGTGCTGGAGGCTTACTACCCCGAGGCCTCGATGGGGGCCAAGCGTGAGCTGGCCGACACCATCTACGATTCCTGCCAGCTTTATGGGCTCGAGGTGGAGCTAGTGCTTGCCGTGATCAAGACTGAGAGCGCTTTCCGCGAGACCGCGGTGTCGCACAAGGGAGCGCTTGGCTTGATGCAGGTGCTTCCTCGCACCGGGATGGCGATGGCCGAGGAGCTCGATATCGACTGGAACGGTCGTAAAAGCCTGATCGACCGGCGGACGAACATCATGCTCGGTTGCTACTACCTGAAGAAGATGCTCAACCGCTACGGTCGTCTGGATCACGCCCTGCTGGCGTATAACGCGGGTCCGACCCGCTTCGACGAGATACTGTCGTTGAAAAAGGATGTTCCGGGCACGTATGCGAAGATGGTTACCCGTAACAAGAAGCTGCTGACGCGAGAGCATTTCAGTTACAAGCTCGGAGACGATCCGCAGTAAGCAATAGAAATAACATCATTCCCCCTAACACCCCCTGTACCCCACCCGCTCAGGCGGGTGGGGATTTTTTTTATGTGTGGTCCAGGCTACTGTTGAGTCGGCCCGCGCAGGCGTTATACTGAATGGAAACGGGGTGGCGGCATGCTCAAGGACGGCTATGGGCGGGTGATCAAGTATCTCAGGTTGTCGGTGACGGACCGCTGCAACCTGCGCTGCCTCTATTGCTCGCCGCCGCCGCCGGCGTCCGGTTCGGAGCGCATTCTTCCCCGCTCGGAGATTCTCAGCTACGAGGAGTTGGAGCGAATAGTGAGGCTTTTCGCCGCCGCGGGAGTGGAGAAAGTACGCCTGACGGGCGGGGAGCCGCTGGTGCGGCGCGGCCTGGCGCAATTCGCCGCCAGAGTAGCCCGGATAGCGGGTATAGGGACCCTGGCGTTGACGACCAACGGCACGCTGTTGAAGCAACATGCTACCGAGCTGAGAGAGGCGGGGGTGTCGCGGATGAATATCAGCCTCGATACGCTCGACCGGGAGCAGTTTCGCCAGCTAAGCGGCAGCGACGTCCTGCCGTATGTTATCGAGGGCCTCGAAGCAGCGCTGGAGGGGGGCTTTGAGCAAGTGAAGGTAAACGCGGTGATTTTCCGCGGCTTCAACGAGGACCAGATAGTTGCTCTGGCGGGGCTGGCCCGCGACCAGGTGCTACGGGTGCGGTTCATCGAGTACATGCCGATGGAGCCGCGCGGCGGCGCTCCCGGCGGGACGGTGGCCGCGGCCGAGATTCTGCGCGTTCTGGAGGACAACTTCGGCGCACTGGAACGGCTGGGAGAGGAGGGTGTGTCGACGATCTACCGGCCCGCCGGATACGCCGGCGTTGTGGGGTTGATAGCGCCGGTCACCAGCGCTTTCTGCAAGGGGTGCAACAGATTGCGGCTGACGGCCGACGGCCATCTGAAGCCCTGCCTGCTATCGAAGAGCGAATTCGATTTGAAGTCGCTCTTGAGGTCCGGAGCTTCGGACGACGAGCTGTTGGAGGAGATTGGGCGTGCGGTTGCAGCGCGCCCTGAAGGCCACCGGCTGTCCAGCGCGGCGAGCGCGGAAGCCGGAGGGGATATCAGCGGCATGCGGCGGATCGGGGGGTGAG
>CBFCZO010000133.1:0-8826 GCA_965602675.1 uncultured bacterium
TGAAGCAGGAGGCGACGGAGAGGCCGATGCCCCCCAGCCCGTGGCCCGCGGGACATTTCAGGAAGACAAAGAAGCTGGGCAGCCTGGACTTCTAACCGGCCGGCCGGGATGTCCTCCGGTGGATCTGCGCAGGACAGGTCTGGTCAAAACCACACGTTTAGGTTTAATGATGGTAGATAATCACTCTGATTATGCGCAGTAGGCTTTGCAATGCATGTTATTTGGTTAAGAAACCGATGAAGATCGGATAAAAAGCACGATTTTTTGTTTAAAATAGGGGTATTTCTTGGCTGCTGTTTCTTAAAGCAGTTAACTGGAAATGCAGGAATGGCAAAAAATAATTCCATAACTGGTTATTTAGCTCTTGCAGTGAATAAAATTTGAGTTTAAGATCTGTTTCCGTTAAGATCACTCGGAACGAAAAGCATGAAAGAGGTTTGGAAGGGGAACCATCTTTCCGACATAGCTGGTGATTTCACAGGAGGGATCGCAGGTCGACACAAATCCTTGATAAAGAAGCCATAAACACATAGAGATTATTGACCGCATTACTCGGTTTGGTGCCCGAGGAGAGATTGCACCCGTGTTTTTATGGAGAAACCCATCGGGGAATATTGGGACACGCGCATCTGACATAGGGATTATAGAGGAATACGGACCCGAGGCATCCGGTCCGCTGCCCGTAAACCTACTCAGCACTCATCCGACAACCGTTGCCCTCACTGCCGGCAGGCAATCAAAACTCGCTGGAGGATTGCTATGAGAAGAGTGCGCGTCCTTCACGTGGAGGAGAGTGGTCGGGAGCGGCGACTGTTTGAGCAGGGTGTTACGAGCGCGGCCAGGCATTTGGGGCTCTGCGAGCTGGAGTTCGAGAGCGTCGCCACCGGCGGAGCGGCCCTTCGATTGCTGACGAAGAGCGCAATCGACTGCGTAATCTGCAATTTCACGCTTCCTGACATGAGCGGAATCAAACTGCTTCAGGAGATACGACGCCAGGGTTCATCGGTTCACTTTATCCTGCTGGTCGAGAGGGACGACGAGAAGATCGTCCCTCAAGCGTTAGGCAAGGGCGCGAACGACTGCTGGATCAGGTATGAAGACGGTGAGAATTACGGCTGGATTGTGAAGCGGATCTGCAATCTCAATGGAAGTGTTGAGGATTACATCGAAGCCGAAGGCGAGGGACGGACAAATCGCGATTACTTTTTTGATCTGAAGGGAATTGCTTTCCGCACCGATTTGGATTTCCGCCCTTTCATTGTTCACGGCACTTTTGAGAAGATGACCGGTTACAGGGCTGAGGAATTCATATCGGGGGAGATAGACTGGGATCGCATCGTGCACCCCGCGGATCATCCGTGGCGGCCGGAAATGCCGCTATCCGAGGACTGTGTGCGGCGGGAGTACAGGATTATCAGGCGGGACGGGGAGATCAGATGGGTGCGCGAGATCCTGAAGCTGGTGAAAAACGGCGGGGGCAAAGCGCGTTATGTGGAGGGCTTTGTCCAGGAGATAAGCAACGGTAAGGGTGTGGGGAGCGAGCAGATTGCCGCGGTTGTCCGGAGCCGTCAAGGATTGCCCTACGAAACAGGGAGGACGAAGTCCGCGCGTAGCAAAAGGGGAGCCGCGCGCGTGGATAAGTCAGTGAAGCTTGCCGACCTGATCAGGGAACCCGGCAATCTCCTTCTCATTTGCGACAGCTTCGTTCTGAAAGCCGGCCTGGAGAGGATACTTGAGAGTGAGAGAATTCCTTTCCTCCATCTCGATTACCTGGAGCCGGCACTCGACTTGAAGACGCTGGCGCGGGAAGCGCTCATAGCGATCTACGCCTGCCAGGTTCTAAACAAAATCGAAATCGAGGAGATTGTATCCGCGATGGAGATGCTGCCAGGCGTACCGATTCTGACCGTTTGCATGGTCAGCGACAAGGACAGGGAGTTGGAGGCTATCCGGAGCGGGGTGCGCGGTTCGGTCAAGGACGAATCGGAGTTCAAGCACATTCCAAATGCAATACAAGCCGTGATCGGCGGCCAGCTATGGTTTCCTCGGTCGATCATTCAAAAGGTGCTGGATCATTACCGCCTGGCGGCAAAGGTCAACGGTGAGGGGAGAGAGATGTTGCTCACCCAGAGGCAGATCGAGGTGCTGGGGTATCTGGCCAAGGGCCTGAGCAATCGCGAGATCGCCGAGGCTTTGAATATCAGTTATGCCACTGTCGTCAGGCATGTTTACAATATCTACCGCCGCATGGGTGTCCGCAACCGGATGGAGGCACTGACCTTCGCGGCGCGCAACAATCTCGTCGAGATCACCTGAAAGCCGGGAAGAGCGGCGAGCCGTCCGGCTTACTTTTACGTCATTCCCGAGTTGTTGACGTCAATCGTCCACCTCCTGGTAAGCGTTATAGGCTGTAGCTGTAACACAATGATTTTGCGGGAGTTATTGTTTAATACTACAAAAGTATACGTATAATGAATAGCAAAGATTGTCAATTGTCCATGTAATACTCTGCCTTAGAAAATGGCAAGCCTTTTGAATTGTGGTCAAGCCCTGCTCGCATTAGATTTCAGTTAAATACCGTAGCCTTAATCGGCCAAGCGATTCAGAGAGTATGTTTCGGAAGCGGGGAGGGGGGCGAGATTGGAGCGTCGCCAGTATCAGCGGTTGGATTACCACCTGCCCGTTGACGTTGAGTATGCCAGGCGGGAAGCGAAGGTGAGTGTGGAGTCAACGAGATTCATCAATATCAGCGAGGGCGGTGCTTATCTTCCGGTGAGACACCAGCCGGTTGCGGACAGCGAGATAAAGTTCAACATCCTCGCGCCGGACGATTTGTCGCGGAACTGGTTCAAGGGGGAGTTCCGTAACGCCGATGTGGTGGAATGCCCGCTGATCCTCAAGGTTACGGGGAGAGTGGTGCGAACGGTGGCGGACCCGGCCTATCCGGGCGGCTTTTGCCTCGGAGTGGAGTTCGAGGGGCCGATTCGCATCGTCCGCGGCAGTGAAGAGTGAAGGGTGCAGAGGAGCACTGTGGTGCTGATCCGCCGTGCCCCTCAGAGAAGTAAATAGATAAATGGTGAGGGGGCAATTCCATTTAAGAGAAAGGAAAGGAATCCCTTAACCGCCCGCGGCGGGCGGATAGAGGAAACGCAGGGGGCGGGCCCCTGCGTCCGAGGAAGCCGGCCGGATAAGACATCCAGCCGACAATAACCCCAACCTCATTATAAAGGAGATTAACTAATGAGGAAAATATTCATTGCGGCCATGGCGGTATTGCTGGTGAGCACCGTGGCCTTCGCGCAGAGTGGCAGCTCGGACGTCAACAACATCAAGTTGACGCTGAAGAACCTGCCGTGGATCGTGGCAATCGACGGGCTTGAGAAGTCCGCCGGCACGATCCAGGGCTTCGGCGTGACCGACAGCACCCTGAGGACGCTGTTTCTCAAAATGGGTATCTGCCGCGCCAACGTTCCCGTTAAGGTCAGGATGAGACTGCCGGTATTCGGGAAATTGGAGACGCACGGCACCGGCTACACCGACATTATCACCGGTGAGTATTATTTTGCTGTCTACTCGAACACCAACGGCAAGGGCGGCGGATCCGGCTTGGTCCCTGGCTGGAAGGCGATGAGCGGCGTCACTTACGACCTGGGCACGCTCAACCTGCCTCACAACGGCATTGTCTACGGCTCACTCTACCTGAGGAACCTTGCTACCAGCTACCCCACCAGCCTGTCGACGATGGCCAGCAACCTGCAGTCGGATGACTACGGCATCTACACGACCAACCTGACGGTCACCTACATCGCGCAGCCCTGATGTAGAAGTGTAGCGAGTTGAGACCCGGCGGCGGGCGGCGGCCCGCCGCCGGGATTTCGGGAGCGGAAAGAATGTTCAAACGGATTGCTTTGGAGACATCGATCGCGCTGGGCCTGGTGCTGTTCTGCTGCCTGCTCTGCCGGGCCCAAAAGGCGATCGAGTTGCCTGCGGTCAGCTTTACGGAAGGTTCGAACGCAATTATCACAACCGGGCCGCGATTGCTGACGACCTCGAAGCTGCCGGTGAAGATTGTTTTTACCTTCCCGGCGCCGTTGAGCGCCGAGGCTGCAGGGCATCTCGCGCAACTGGAGAGCGGCTCGACAGGGGGCGTGGATTATTTCCGGACGACTTATTCGGGGAGGATTTATTGCGGGGACGATGTCTCGAGCGCGGTCGAGTTTGCGAACCTGGCGCCGGAAGAACTTGCGGCGTTCTCTCCCGTGATCGTGCCCGATCCCGCGGACGGGAGGATTTTCTACGAGTTGACCGCAACGGTCGGAGAATGGAAGTGGGAAGCTGACTGCGGGCTCTACAGCGCGGTGGTTTCGATCATGCCGGTGGAGGCTCCGGAGTTGATCGGCATGAGCGCCGGGAAGTTCCCGGACTATTTCCAGCGGACGGCGCTATTGCAGCAGAGCCGATTGAAAGGAAGAAGGTTGCACCGCGCAAGGCTTTCCGGCGGATCAGCGGCGGCATCACCCCCCACAGCCATTGAGACCGGGGAAGAGCGGTCGGAGCCTGGGCAGCGGGTGGTGCGTGATAAACCCTCCAGGAGGGCGAAAAAGAGATAGGGCTAAGACCAGGCACCTATCCGGATTGAAGCAGAGTGGGTGAGGAAGAGATGAAAAAAGAATGGAAGAGGAGAGTTATCCGCCGCGCGCAAATCCTGCTGTTGTCTTTGATATGGCTGCTCGTGTTGCAGGAGGCGGTGCCCGAGAAAGTCGAGGCATTCGGCCTGCGGCCGGTGATCATGGAGACCGAAATCAGGCGCGGGTCGAGCAAGAACTTCAGCGTGGCAGTCTACCCAACGCGGACGACGCCGGAAGGTGTAAGAATTATCGTCACCGATTACATCGCCAACCGCGACGGGACGTTTGATGTCACCGACATCTCTGAGCGGGAGATCGATCCCCAGGCGGAGCCGACGCTGGTTTTGCTCTCGCCGACTGAACTGCATCTCGAGCCGGGGGGCGAGCCGGTGCCGTTCAACTTCAGGGTAACCGTCCCGCCGACAGTGCAATCCAACGAGTTCATCTACGTGGTACTGTTCGAGTCGCTCAATCCCGAGAAAGCGGACCTCAACGCGGAGACGCGGCTGCGGCTTACGCACCAGATAGGCATGATGATGATCATCCACGTGCCGGGATTCCGGGACATCTATAACGCGCGGGTGTCCGAGATCACGCACCGTTTCGTCGATAATCGGCTCTTCATTGTGCCGACGATCGAGAACACCGGCAACCGCTACATCCATCTCAGCGGTCTCTGCCGTATCTTCGATTCTGCGGGCCGGCTGGTGGTGACGCTGCCGTTGTTGGAGTCGCAGCAGCGGACACCGTTCCGGCTGGCGGAGACGCCGGTGTTCACGGGCCGGATGCTCGATGTCCCCCTGGAAATCATGTACCCACTGGCTCCCGGCGACTACACCGCCGATTTCCGGTTCAACATCCGCGAGAATGAACACGCGCTGCTGCGCCAGAGTCATAATTTCTCGATAGAGAAAGCGCTCGACGTGGCCGAGATACCTGCGCGCGATCTGCTGCGGCTGGAGAGGGAATCGATCAGGCTCGAGGTGGCGAAGGGTGGATCGGTGCGGGAGAGCCTATCGCTGTTCAACAACTACTTCGAGCCGCTGACGCTGCGGCTGCATGCAGATTCTCAATACGTCAAGATCACCGACTTTCCGGTGCGCATAAATCCCGGTAAGGACCGTAACATCGATTTCCTTGTGTTGAATCCGGGCGAGGACGTCATCAAGACGGAGATCAAGATCAAGCTCGAGGAGCACGACAAGGAGCTGATCATCCCGGTGGAGATATTCACTCGATAGTGCCCAGAGGGGAGATTATGATGAACAAGCGAATGGACCGAGAGGCGGTGTTGAGGCTTCTCCTTCTGATAGTGATGGCAGCCGTTGCGGCGGTGTTTCTAGCCTCATGCGCCAGCGAGGTCCGGCAGCCGGCACAGTGGCCGGTGATAAAGGCGCCGACCATCGTGCACCGCCCCGAGTCGGAGGTAGAGGCGGAGAGGGCGGAGCGTGAGCGGGAGGCCGCTGAGAGGCGTGCGCTGGCGGAGAGGACCGAGCGGGAGCGCCTGGAGGCGATGCCGAAGGTATCCGGCGAATACGTCGGCAACGATTTACAGGAGGTGTTGATCGACATCGGCAGGCAGGCAAATATCAAGATCTCCTACGACCGCTTCGTCCAGGGTTCGGTCTTCATGTCGTTGAAGGACGTGCCGTTCGAAAAGGCGATGGAGATGGTGCTGTTCACCGGCGGTTATCATTACCGGTTGATCGACGATGTTTATTACGTGGCACCCGTGGCTGAGGACAACGTCAACACCACGTGGATCACCCGCAGCGAGTCAATGCGGACCAACTATCCCGCGGGCAGTATCGTCGAGAGGATGAAAGCGTACGAGAATTTTCTGGCATTCGACGAGAGGCAGCCCCATTTGATCACGATAAACGCTCCGCCGCGGCTGCTGAAGGAGATAAAGCGTGAGATCGAGGATCTCGACAGCCTGAGGAGCCAGCTGATCATCGACGTGATCATCATCGACGTCTCCTACGAGAGGGGTTACGAGATCGGAACGAATTTCGGCGACTTCCAACTCGGCGCCGACGGGACGATCGACTTCGTCAGGGGGCTGAAGGCCGGCTACCAGTCGACGGTTATGGGCAGCATCCTGGCGACGATCCAGTTCCTCTGGAAGCACGGAGCGGTGGATCTGAAGGCGAATCCGAAGATCGTGGCGATGGACGGTGAGAACGGTGCTGTCAACGTGACGCTGGAGCAGCGCTTCGCGATCCTGACCGGCAACGTCGCTTTTCCGCAGGTGTTCATCGAGGTGGTCGAGACGGGAGTCAAGCTGGAGGTTACTCCGCACCTGCTTCCGGACGATTACGTTCAGTTGCTGATCAAGCCAGAGGTGAGCGACGTGGTCGGTGAGACGAAGCAGTCGTCGGAGACCGGCGCCGAGCAGACGCTGCCCGTGGTGAGCCGCCGCAGCGTGGAATCGACATTGCGGGTGAGGCTGGGCGAGACGATCATCATCGGCGGGCTGCGCAACACTTTCCTGAGGGAGGCATCGACTCGCGTGCCGGGCGTGGGACACCTGCCGATCGTCAACTTCGCCTTCTCGAACAAGAGGGTGAAGAAGGAGACGAAGGAGATGCTGGTGCTGCTCACGCCGCGCCTATCCGACGGCGGAATCGAACCGGGCGAGTTCAGCAGCGAGGTCAAACCCTAGCCGGCAGAGCTGTGTGTGGGGAAGAAGAGTTCACGGACCGGCGGATGAATCGCTTGTACATCTCATCCTACTCGACGAAGGCTGCGAGCGTGCAATTGGACTAGCATAAAATAAAATTATCCGACCCATTTTTTGGGCCCGCGCAGGAGCGGGCCCTTTATTTTACGTGCGGGATTGTTCGGACGGATGGTCGTGATGCTGCGGGTATGGGGTGGTCCGGAATAGAACACCGCCGGTGTTCCAAAATGCGCCGTTTCGTGCGAAGAGGGGAACATGCTTCCTATAGCAAGTGTTTGCTACACGATTTAACAGAGCGAAATGCGCGATAGTAAGTGCATTACTTTCAATGAGTTGTGGTGGACTGTGAGGTTTGTTTTTGTTGTTTTGATAAGACAAATCCGGGTACGATATTTGCTTTGCTCCTAGTGGAAATCTTCGGTTGGCAGTAACCGTAGATAAATGGCGAGAACATAAGGAGCATGCAATGACTGGCAGAATATTGACGGCGTCGCTAACAGTGCTGTTATCAATGGCCGCGATCGCGGCAGCGCAGGAGCAGACGATCAAACTCACTTTAAAGGTGGAACCCTATCTTGAGTTGAGGGACACAAACATAGTGTTTGCCGGGTCTTCGGACTCGCCCGGCGTTTTCGATTCCGGATGGCAGGTTGTGGCCCTGGCTAACGCTCCCTGGCGCGCATCGCTGGTTCTGCAGCCGGTCAGCGTGTTCCGGGGCGAGGCTCTGGCAACGGGCTACAAGGTGTTCGTGCGCTACAACGGCCAGACGCGGATACTAGAGATTTCAGAGCGGGACAGGAAACGAGGGGACGTTACGGTTACAGGCAACGAGACGCCGCACAACGGCATCATCGAGATGCGCTTCGTGGCAAGTGTTTCCCGCGGGTATCCCGAGGGTGTGCTGCTCGCGCCGCCGTCGGGCGTGGGTCTGATGTTATCGGTAACGGCCTTCTGATTTAAAATATCGATTTATTCAGGCCGCCCGCCTTTTCGAGGCCGGCGGCTTTTTTTATGTAACGAAGGTCCACTTCAGAAGTACCAATCGATCGCAGCGACGGCGGTGTGGCTGTAGAGGGAGAAGTCGCCGTTGTCGCCGAAGAAGAGCTGTGCGCCGATTGTGAGGTCGATGTCCTGCGCCCAGGAGTAGGAGATAAAGGGGAAGAGGAAGACGCCGCCGTCGTCGAGATCGATAATCGACATCAGTTGTCCCGAGGCAAGCATGTTGAGTTGCTTGGCGAGCAAGAGGGCGAGGAAGTGGCGGTTGAGGGTGATGATGGAGTTGTAGGTGGCCAGCTGCTCGACATCGTCGAGGTTGAATTGGCCGATGTTGCCGCCGTTGTAGAGGTATTCGACGAGGATGTCGAGGCCGTTGCGGAGTGTGTATTCGTAGGAGAGGACGCCGCGGGTGAAGTTGCGGTCGTCTTCCCAGGAGTGTGTGAATTCGCCCCGGAAGCCGCCGTCGCCGATGTATCCGGAGAAGTCGAAGCCGATGACTTCGCTGTCGCGGAAGCGCCC
>CBFCZO010000134.1:0-8703 GCA_965602675.1 uncultured bacterium
CACGGCAGCCACCACGAAGACAACTTCTACCCGATCGATTTCTTTCCGTTTGCGACGGTCGAGCAGGTCGATCCGATCACGGGAGAGCGCGGTGACGCGCTGGCTGCGGCGCGCGAGCACGGCTTTCTGCCCAAGATGTTTTTCATCAATTCTTCCACGGATTACTGGACCCGAGCGGCTTCCCTACTCCACACCGATGTCGAGGGTAAAGAGGATGCCGCGATCGATCCCAATGTGCGGATCTATCTGGCCGCCAGCAAGGCTCACACCGATGACCGAATCGGCTTCATCGGACGCGCTCTGTTGACGGCGCTGGATTTATGGGTCAGCCAGGGCGCTGAGCCACCGGCGTCGCAGATTCCCAAGATCTCCGACGGTACGCTGGTGGACCTGGAAGGCTGGCTGAAGGCTTTTCCCGATATTCCCGGGGTGCAGAAGCCGCCTTCGTTTTACCATCCATACCGGTTGGATATGGGGCCTCGCTGGCAAACCGAGGGTATTGCGGATCACGTGCCTCCGAAAGCCGGAGCGCGCTATGTGTGCCTGGTTCCGCTCGTCGACGAGGACGGCAACGAGATAGCGGGAATTCGTCTGCCGGAAATCGCAGCGCCGTTGGCCACATCGAACGGTTGGAGCATGCGAAATCCGTTATTTTCCCAGACGCTGAGGCGCAACGCCGGCAGAATACTGCCCCTATCGCGCACGGCTGAGGAGCGCCTGCAAAAAGAGGATCCCCGCAGGTCAATTTTGGAGCGGTATCCGAGCAAGGCCGATTACCTGGCGGAAGTTACGAAGTGCCTTTTGAAATTGAAAAGCGAGCGACTGTTACTCGATGAAGACGTTTCCAGGCTGCTGATGGAGGCCGCTCGTTTGACATACTGGCCCACTGAGGAGGGCGCACCGCGGGTCAGCATCAAGGAAGTCTCCGCGCAACCCACCGAGGTGGAGGCCGGCGATTCGGTGATGCTCACGGTGGTGTTCGAAGGATCTGACAAGGATGTAATGACTGTTCAGGCGAATTTCCGGGAAGCGAACAACCTGTATTATGTGCTCAATAATGACGGTGACAACGGTGACGAAACAGCGGGCGACAATGTCTGGTCCGTCAAGGGTCGGATCCCATCGGATCTGCGTTCGGATGAATTTCACATCGATTTTCGGGCCCTGGACAAGGACCTGAACGCAATATATCTCACGGGGACGGTGAAAGAAGGATTCGGCGAGCAGGGATCGCTGGTTTTCACTGTTAAATGACGGATTAACCGGTGCCATAACTTATTATTCATGATGAGCCGCGGCGGATGCGTTGGGTCTGGATCGGCTGCTCAAGGCCATCACCCTGGCAAAACGTTATTTGTCGGTGGCTACCGTCGGCTAGCTGACGCTGCAGACACTGAAGCTACCGATAACGGTGGCGATGGAGCATTTACCCAACGAGGTTGATATATGAAACCGGGGATTGGTGAGGCGTCTCACGTATTTTGTTAGTGATCAACGCTGCAGCATATCGCTTGATCAGCAAACACCCATCTTTCCAAAGCCGATCATGTCAATAAGATTGACACTGCAATTGAATTGAATTCGTTATAGGGGACATGATTAAGGTCTCATTGGGGGATGATTTACATCAACTTACTTTACCTCTATTTTCGGTAGGGCGATATCAGCATCACCGAAATGTAGAAAATACTCATTATCCAAGCTCTCCCCAACTTCAAAAGCCAGGCAGAAGCGCATGGGATTTTGAAGTGCGGTTACTGTATACTGATCGTCCTCTTTCTCCCGACCGTATGTATAAGCTCCACCACCGATATATTCATTTGTGATAAATCCTTTTCTTACGGGTGAATCACGGGGGAAGAAGTAATTACCACAGAATCCGCTACTACCTGTAATTCCAATAGCTGAAATTTCAATTTTTACTGTTTTTTCATATTTTGAGACGAGATAGATGTTTGAAACAGTAACAGTTAAAAGATCTTCATCTTTACTCTGGAGCTCTGCGTTGATCATTAGAAAAACATTTCCTGCGTCTGCCTTAATGGCTATAAAGTTATTGCTCAACTCTTTTTCTACAGAAAATTGAAAGTCTGAAGCTGTCCAGTTCTTCTGATCCTGACTTGCTGAAACTTCTCCTTTACTAAAAAATAAGAAATTATACGTTTGTTGGCCATACTCTCTAGGCGGGGATTTGAATCCAAGCCAACAAATCACAGAATACAATAGAATATTTAAAATTACTAACAAAGCAATAAGTTTTTTCATGATTTCCTCCTTTGCATTATTGACACACACCATACCGCCCGTGCCAGCTTCTCAAGGCCCTAGTGATGAGAGATGTTTTTGTCCATTATGGAAATTACACTCTACTTTATCACAAGCAGCAGTGATTTGCTACAATTATAAGCGCAGGCTACCTGACTACTATTGCAGCAAAGGCAAGAAGGGCACCAGGCCCGTCAAGGTGGTAGCCAGCGATATGGTGACGCTTGCGGTGGGGTGTCTGTTCGTTTTCTCCGGACAGCTCATGGACGATGTCACGGCGAACCGGGGCGTGTTCCATTTCGTATACATAATCGATAGCGGAGAACCCAAGCCGGTTCGAGCCAGTTTTCACTAGCAATCCTGGCAGGCGCCCGGCGAATTCAATTTGGCACCGGTGAAGCTGTTTTTAACGCGACTGGTGTCAATCGCATCGATGAAGAGGGAGGAATCCAAATGCCAGGTACCACTTTAATCTGCCTGTTTTGCACGCTGGGCCTGCTCGCGCCCGCCCAGCAGGCCGACCTGACGACCGCCAAGATCGGTGACAATATATTGATGCTGACGGGCCATTACTTCGATGAGCACATGACTGCCATCGCGACGGGCGAGGGAGTGATTGTGGTCGACACCATGGGGACTCACCAGGCCACCGCCAGGGGGCGTGAAATCATCGAGAAATTCACCGACGAGCCGATCAAGTATCTGATCATCACCCACTTCGATGACGACCACATGGCCGGAACGCAGGCGTTCAAGGATGTCGAGATCATCGCTCACGAAAACAGCATGAAGTATTACGGGAAACAGATTTTCAGCAATCCCGCGGCGAAGGCGTCAATCGAGGGTTTGAACAATCAGTTGAAGAGCGCGCTGGCAGCGGCCGAGCCTGATTCCCCGGCGGCTGAGAGGCTGAAGAAATATATTTCGTACTTCGGTCCGTCGTTTCTGGAGGGATTTGACGGATACGAATTCACTCCCCCAACGATCCTGATCGGCTCGACTGCAGAAATTCGCCTAGGCAACACGATCGCCCGCATCCACCATCCGGGCCCCGGGCACACCGATACCGACATGGTGATTCTTCTGCCAAATGAGAAGGTGTTCATTGCCGGCGATCTGATTCTGGACCACGGTATGGCGCCGGTGATTCACCTGAGAAACGGCGGCAGCGTACTCAACATGATAAAAACTCTGGAGAAGTTCAAAGGCATGGTGGGAGAGTACGAGTATGTCGTTCCGGGGCATGGGCCGGCGCACAAGGGCGAGACGATTTCCGACGCGCTGGAATACCTTTATGCGCTTAAGGAGGCAGTGAGCTCGCAGATAGAACAAGGTCACACGCTGCAGGAGGCGATGCAGGAGATCAAGATAGAGAAGTTTGCGGAGTACATGCTCTACGACCTGTTCCACCCCGGAAACATCGCTGCGGCATGGAGTGAGTTGTCGGAGACGAAATAACCTTCCAGAGCCGTGCCGAGCGGGAGGCTGGCCCCCCCCTCTCAGCCATCCGATGGTCTTGCCGGCGAATGACCTGACTCCGGCAAGTGGTGATTCATCACCAGTCAAACAGAATTTACCCAGAACTCGGCTGATTTCGAATGAATACCGAGTTATAGTAGTTACACTCCGAATCAAGTATTGATCCGTGACAGTATTTCGAGCCTGACTATGCGGGAGGCATTCTATGTTCGGGAAATTAGCGAGCCTATTCACAAAAAGCGCCCTCGTTAAGACTATCGCGATCACGGCTGGAACTCTGATCAGTGTCGCTGCAGTTCTAGCAACGGCGGTAGTTGTGACTGCAAACATTATCAATGATTCCAGCGATCATTCCCCCAAGTCATCGTCAAGCGAAGGGCAAAGGCGTTCAGAAAGTGACCGGCAACAACCTCAGAGCACTGAGATACAAGATGAGGACCCGATCGCTTACCAGTCGGGGGAGATGGAGATAGCGCCGATCCCGCCGCCGCCGAAATTCCAAAGAAGCCGCGAATACCTGCTGCCCATGAAGGTGGACAAGCCTGCGGTCGGCGCTGCTGAAAATGAGAAAACCGAGGCCACGGCAACCTTTGTCTATCCCTCGTTTGACACCCAGGGAGATCCGTGGGATCTATTCACCAACCTCCTGGCAGGCTCGGAACGGGTTAACCTTTCCGGACTTGTTGAAGACGATAAGATCATCAAATTCCGAAGCACCGATGATAAATATCCCAGCCCGCCCATGATCGATGCCTTTACCTGGTCTCCCGAGAACAACAGGATCTATCTTGTATCTCAGTTTCACGCTGGATACCCGGTCAAATACCACCGCTTTTATTATGAAGTTGCACCCGACGGAAGCGAGAAGAAACTGATCACCGAGCGGGCTGCGGGATATGGCCGCAGCAACGATCAGGAAGCTTACAAGAAGGAGATGGAAGAGGTATTCGCTTTCCAGCTGCAACACCCCCAATTGGCGGATCTGGAAAACAATCTGACTGATCATTTGATCTCCCCCGACAAGCAACTTCGCTTGTCGCTCATCACCATCTCCGGCTTGTCCTTTCTGCAGATCAAGGCAAATTCCAACACCGATATTTCCTACCAACCCCCTGGTTCCAGGAGCGGCGCGGGCAGAAAAAGCGGCAATGTATTACAGATACCGTTTCGCATAACCGAGCGGAATAACAGGAACGATGATGTTGTGCTTGAAAATCCGGGTGATTATTCCGCCTGGTCCCCGGACGGCCGATGGATGGCAATTCGAGGCCACACCGATCAGAAGTTACTAGTTGTAAATAAAGACTTTACCAAGGCGAAACTCTATTTTGAGGACTCTGAGGTTGGTACGATAAAGGAGTGGTACAGCCAGCAACCCCTGTCGTGGGAGGAAGGCGAGAAAGCCTTCACGATTCTCAATTACGGCAGCGGTAAATATTTCGATAACATGCGCGATCTTCCCTTGACCTTCTTATCAGAAGGCAAGGATGTCTATTCGAATATCGGACAGATTACCGGTCCATTGAAATGGTCGCCCGACGGAAAATATCTGGCCTTTTACACCATTCGTTTTGTGGAAGAGAACAAATGGTCAAACGACATCATCGTGCTGAGAATGTCCGACGGAAAATGCATCCGCATAAACCACAAGAATTTCTGCAGTGCAAGACAAGACCACAGATACGACCTGACCTTCTCGCCCGACGGAAGCTCAGTTGCGTTTGTATTGACCAGCTGTGGAGACAAGCCTGAAAACGCCCACGTTATCACGGGATGGGGGATCCATTCGGCAAAACTTGAACAATTGTTTGCCGGCGAGCAATTCAAGATCTGTAACTTAATTCGTGAGTTCGAGACCAACGATCCGATAATTGAATTCACGGGGGTACAGGCCGGCTATACGACTAAATTCGCCTGGTTGGGAGAAGGTGAAAAAGAGGAGAAGGGCGGATTTGAGTTGGTGGTGGCGGCCCAGTCCGAGAAGAGTTCCGAACTTGCTTCGATAAAATACCGCCACGATGCCCTGGAACGCGATCTCGAGAATGCGCTGAAAGAATGGAAGGCGAAGAAAGAAGACCGGACGCTGGAGAAAATCGGCAGCCTGCGCATTGATATTTCTTATGCCGAAAATGATTTCTTCGAAAACGCTTCCGCAGTTATCGATGACTTCTCGTGGGAAGAAATGGACCGGCAGATGCAAGCCTTTCGCGACCGGATCATCCAGCTGCAGAGAGAAACCACCTCCGCCTATGACGCTCTCGGGAAATACAATTACGGCACTTACCTTTCCAGCTACAAGCAATATTCGAATGAAGAGAGTTTATTCAAATACTTACAGAAACAGACATTGAACACACTTACTCTATGGAACGCCTACAACGCTTTTCTGATCAAACATCATGGAATGAAGTCCAGGGAAATCGAGATCGAGTTGCGCCGCTACGGCCACGACGATGATCCCGGCGACTTTCTACGGACACTGAGCCGCAGGATGGCCGCGATTCATCTGGACCAGGGTGAGCGAGCTCTGATCAAGCAGCAAATCATGCAGGAGGCTACATTTTTCGCCCAGCGCAGCTACTTCTACGGGTTACGGGCGACTCGTGACGCACACGAAAACATCAAACCCACTACGACGAAACAGTCCGTCGAGGAATTCTTCTTCAAGAACGGCAAGTATTTCATTACCGCAACCGGAGGCATCTGGGCGGGAGTGATCGATCTGCTCAAGGCCACCTATGTCCCGGACAGCGTCCGCGAATGGATCGGGCTTGAGACACTTGCAGAGAAGACGGACAAGGCGATCGTGAAACTCCGCAAGATTGTCGCCGACAAGATCGCCACTCTCGACAAGATCCGCGCCTTCAACGACGACCAGTTTCTCGAATTGCGCCACTATCTTCGGGAGGAAGGCGGCTTCTCGGCGGATTTCGAAAAGGAGATCAATACTCTTCTCACTGACAGAAATTTCCACGAGGAAACCGACGGCGGGCTCTATCGGGTGGCCGGAGCATATGACACCAATCTGGCTGACAAGCTTACTACCGAATACACGGCGGCGAGCAAGCACGGGGAATTGAGCCTGGCTGACATGCAGAAATCGCTCAACAAGCAGATCGGCCTTACCGAGTCGGGTGATTTCACTTTCAAGATCTTTCTTGATCCGATGAAATTCGTGGAGTCGATGTCTCGCAGCCTGCGGGGTGAATGGGACCAGAAAGGAGAGTACCTGGGTATTCGCGAAGGCCTGGTTACCCGCATGAAGGAATACTTCACCTTCTGGCGTGACCGTGATTTCGCTTTTGAAGACTTCGAGACCAGGAAAGTCAAGAAAGGTGGAGAGCTTCAGGATGTTCCCACACAGATTTGGCTCAACCACCAGGAACTGGCCTACAGGTTTCCCGATTACATCCAGTTCCTGCTCCGGCGCCAGGCACTGCTCTATGACCACGAACAAATGGACCTCGCCGTGCAAAAGGAATTGAGTGGTTCCGAAGAAGAAGCTGCCGACCTCAAACATCTGCAGGAACTGAAAGGATTCGTTTTCGAGCTGCGTTTGCAGCCGGAATTGGCGCGCGCGCTCAAACTCGAAGGCATCGACCGCATCGTCTGCCGGGATTACCAGGGCGGAATGGCCAAGCTGAAGGAGGCTTCGAAAACGGATCCATCCGAAATGGATCCACGGGAACTGAAACGTATCGAGAGCGAACTGACCGGCATGCAGATCAGGGATACCGGCATCGACGTTTTCCAAAGCGTAGGAAACACCACATTCTATGCCCTGCTGCTCGGGCGGATTACGGGCAGTGCCGGTTTTACCGAAAACTTCGCCTTCAGCACCAAAGGCTTCCTGAACTATGTCTGGATTCAGGCCTGCCCCTTCGATGGTTTCACCAGCGTCTCCGGCCTGTTTCGCATCTGGTTGAATGCCACAAAGGCCGTCGTAGCGCAGACGATCGCCGGCGCGGGTGTGAAAAGCCTGGATGCCGTCGGAGTGGACGGCAATTATTACAGACCATACCTGGATAAACTCGCCATCGCACTCACTGAAATCGGCGCACAGAGAACCCAGGAGGCCTCATACCCTATCCTGGAACGAGCCTACGGGCGCATCGCTAAAAGCCTGACTGAATCAATCAGCGATATAGAATCCTCACAAGCTGCTGGAAGACTTCCCCTTATTCAGGCGCTCTTGCGGTCCCGCCTGGGAGAACGGCTTCTGGACTATGTCGATGTAGTCAAGGCGTTGAAACAACTTCGCGACTATTCGGAGGACTTGCGCAAGGCTTATCAACTCAGATCCGCCCAAGCCGCCGTGCTCCGGGGCCGGGTAAAGTCGATAGAAGAGTATCTGTTCCAGAAGACCAATCCCCTGACTTCAACCACCATTATGCGGGCGCTCCGGCAGTATAATCAGAAATCCGGTGACAAGTTCGATCCGGAAGCGGCTGTCCAGCTCTTCAAACAATTGCCTATCAAAAAGCTGCGCCAGTACAAACAGCATCGGAACTTCTTCAGGAGAAATGAAGGCATCGAACTGCAGCTCGATCAGATCCGCTGCCAGCTTTGCGAGCAGGCACGGGAACAGGTGGCAAATCAATACAAAGAATTCGTGATGTATATCGCCCCGAGCGGCACACCGCCGGGGAATTCCGAGTACCGCTACCTTGACAGCGACAACGACTACACTTTCCTGTTGCGGCCCGATATAAAAATCACCGACCAGAAAAGGGCGGAAATCGAAGGCGCATTCGCCAGGTACTTCAACAACAACCATGAGATTAACTCCGAGCAGTTGCAAAACATGCTCGATTCATTTGCATTCTGCGACGTCATGCCCGATGCGCAGAAGATCAGGGATGCCAATCAGTATATGACCGAGTTCCAGCGGAATATCGAGAATCCGGAACGATACATCCTGCCCGGAACGGTCAAGTTCATCCCCCTGTTCCTGTTCCG
>CBFCZO010000135.1:0-8597 GCA_965602675.1 uncultured bacterium
CGCCCAGGCGATCCAGATGCCGGAACGGCCGGTGGACGTGCCGATCTCGAGCGCGCTTTTATAATTATTTTCCAAAATCAGGTTATATAGAATCTGCCCATCGGAAGACGGAACATTCATGTCTCTCCAGCTGAAGCGGTGGCTGTCGAGAAAGGCCCTCACCTTTTCGTCGAGGCTTCGCTCGTCCTGCAAGTCCCGCGAAAAGAGCCCGGCATCAGTGATAACCGAGAAGATGAGCGCCACAACGATTAAACAAATTCTTCCTGCTACTTTTCTCATGGCTGCCCCTTTCAGACTTCGACTTACCAGGTTAGAACCCTGTCAGTGATTAATGTAAAAACGCCTACGGAAGTAGACATATATTAATCGGACTTCCGGCGATGGCTCCTCCCCTCCCCTTGTAGGCGGAGAAAGGGGATTTTTACGCCTCAGCTAATTGTAAAAATGAAGCGAACTCAGCTACGCCCCTTGAGCAAATCGCGAATTTCGCCGAGCAACTTGACGTCGGCCGGCGGTTCGGCGGGCGCGGCAGGTTCCTCGGCTTTCCTCTTGAGCTTGTTCATCGACTTGATAACGGCGAAGAGGGCGAAAGCGATGACGATGAAGTCGAATATCGCCTGCAGGAACATGCCGTAGTTGAGCGTCAGCGCAGGCACATCGCCCTGTGCTTCGCTCAGCACGATAACGAGGTTACTGAAATCGATGCCGCCGATGAAGAGGCCGAGGAGCGGCATGATCAAGTCGGCGACGAGCGACGAAACGATCTTACCGAAGGCGACGCCGATGACGATACCGACGGCCATGTCGAGCATGTTTCCCTTGACGGCGAATTCACGGAACTCCTTGATCAGACCCATAGTACTGACCCCCGAGGCAGATGGTTTGTTCTAGAATATACAATATGGCGATAAGGGGCGCCATGGTGGGGCCGAAACAAGAACTGCGTCTACATCCTTAGCGCGAATTTTCCGAAAAGGAGCCGATTAAACCGGTGTCTTTGTAATGCTATGATGAGTGAGTATCTCACCCTTCGCTATAAAGGAATTCTAAATGCGTTTTTTCAACCGCTTAATTTCGGTAGTTTTTTGCGGGGGGATTCTCTTACTCGGGGGGGCGATCAGGAGTAACGCCAAGGAAGAAGGCGGCCAGATAACACGAGTCCTACTGACTGAAGACTGGAGATTCCGGCAGATTGGGACGAAAAGGTGGTACGCGGCGACCGTGCCGGGTTGCGTTCACACGGATCTTTTGTCCAGTGGCGTTATCGCCGATCCCTTCTACCGCGATAATGAGAAGAAGCTGCAATGGATTGGAAAAACCGATTGGGAATACATTTGCGAATTCACGCTCAGGCCGGAGATCTTAGAACAAAGCAACATTGAAGTGGTATTCGAAGGACTCGACACCTACGCGGAGGTGTATCTGAACGGCACCAGCTTTCTGACTGCCGACAACATGTTTCGTGAGTGGCGTGTGCCGTGCAAAGAGCTTCTGAGGAACGGGAAAAATACGCTGCGAGTCCGCTTCGATTCCCCGATAAACAAGATTCTGCCTGTGATGGAGAAGACCCCGTACCAATTGCCTGCCGGCAACGACCAGGGCGAAAAGACGAGCCCTTACACGCGCAAGGCTCCCTATCACTACGGCTGGGACTGGGGGCCCAGGTTCGTGACCAGCGGTATCTGGCGGCCCGTCTACATCGAGGCCTGGGGACGTATAAGGATCAACCATGTGTATTTCAGGCAGGAGAGCGTCACTTGCGACGAGGCCACTCTGGAAGCCGTCGTTGAACTGACCTCCTCCTATTCGGCGACGGCGCAAATCGCGATTGGCGAGGGAGGCGAATCGTTTCCGGCCGTTGTGCGCGAAATCGGGTTGAAGGAGGGTGAGAATGTTGTCACGGTGCCGTTGAAGATTACCAGGCCTAAACTATGGTGGCCCAACGGCTACGGCGATCAGCATCTCTACAGGATGACGACGGAGGTCCGGCTGGGCGGCGAGGCGGCCGATCGAGTCGAGACAAGCGTCGGCCTGCGCTCGCTGGAGCTTCGCCGGCGGGCGGATCAGTGGGGAAAGAGTTTCGAATTCGTGATCAATGGCATTCCCGTATTCGCAAAAGGGGGAAACTGGATACCCGCCGACTCGTTCCCGAACCGGGTCAGCAAGGATCGCTACCGTTTTCTGTTGCAGTCGTGCGCCGACGCCAACATGAACATGATGCGCGTGTGGGGCGGCGGGATTTACGAAGCGGAGTTTTTTTATCAGCTCTGCGATGAGCTGGGGATAATGGTGTGGCAGGATTTCATGTTCGCCTGCAGCATGTATCCGGGAGACCCGGATTTTCTGGAGAGCGTCCGGCAGGAAGCAGCGGAGCAGATAAAGCGCCTGAGAAACCACCCGAGCATTGTGCTGTGGTGCGGCAACAACGAGGTGGAGACGGCGTGGTTTAATTGGGGGTGGAAAGAGAGTTTTCCCGGGAAGGTCTGGCAGGATTACGAAGCGGTTTTCCACAACATCCTGCCGCAGGTCTGCGCAAGCCTTGATCCCTCCCGGCCTTACTGGCCGAGCTCTCCCAGCTCCGACGGTGAAGACGCCCCCAATTCGGAGCGGACGGGCGACAATCATTTCTGGGATGTATGGCACGGCACTCAGCCGTTCGAGGCTTACGAGAAGCACTTCCCCCGCTTCTCCAGCGAGTACGGTTTTCAGTCCTTCCCGCTCATGGCCACGGTGAACTCTTTCGCCCTCCCTGAGGATCAGGACATCGATTCACCGGTGATGCTTGCCCACCAGAAGCACCCCCGCGGCAACCAGCTGATCCGCGAGTACATGCTGCGTGACTACCGCGAGCCGAAGGATTTTGCCTCGTTTCTTTACGTGAGCCAGTTGCTGCAGGCAGAGGGTATAAAGATCGGCGCGGAGCATCTGCGCAGGATCAAACACCGCTGCATGGGCAGCCTCTACTGGCAGATCAACGACTGCTGGCCCGTCGCTTCGTGGTCGGGCATCGACTATTTCGGGCGATGGAAGGCGCTGCATTATTACGCCCGGCGCTTTTACAACGACATTCTCATCAGCCCCAATGAAGAAGGCGGCAAGGTCAATATCTATGTCGTTTCAGACAGGACGGCGCCGGTGAAAACCGAGCTGACGGCGATACTGATGGATTTCAGCGGGAAGGCGCTGGAAGAATTCCGATCCGACCTGCAGATCAAAGCGCTCTCCAGCGAGGTTGTGATGAGTCTCGACAAAGCCGAACTGAGTGCCCAGCGGGATACTAAAGATATGTTCTTGTACTGCACGCTGTTGGTCGGCGGTGAGGCGGTCTCGAGCAATGAGTACTTCTTTCATCCTCTCAAGGAGTTAAACCTCCTGGAGCCGGGGATAGAACTTTCCATCGAGAAAGTCGAGGCCGGCTGGGCAATCAACGTGTCTAGCAAACGTTTCGCCAAGGGCGTCTTCCTCGAATCCGACTTGCCGGGAATTTTCTTCAGCGACAACTTCTTCGATCTGATTCCCGGGCAGTCCAAGCTTGTGAAAATAACCGGCGGCCTCGACAATGAGGCGAGTGAGATAGTAGAAAGCCTGCGTGTTGTCTCTTTGATGGACTCCTACCAATAACGGAAGAAATCTATAAGATCTTACCCAAGGAGCGGCTAAGGGCTCTCACAGCTACCGGAGTTGGTCGTTGAATGTATTCTTACCCCCTACCCCTGTGTGATTGATCTGTCCAATTGATGCCCTTTGCATGCAAGCGAGTTCCTGGTACGAAGCTAACATTACAGCCAACGGCTATTCTTACAATCAAGATATGGCATAAGGGGATTCAGCATGCTGAAAAGGTGCGTCTTCGCGATCATGTCGACAGCTCTTGTCCTACCGTTCTTCGCCACCGACTTTTTCGTCTTCGAGGCACTTTCCAAACCCGAAACGACGCCTAATCTGCTGAGTGACCAGTATACGTCCGCTTGCATCGTGAACAACGGCTACGCGGTGCTCGGCTCCAACCACGATAGCAGCTACGAAGACGGCATGCTCTACATCTAAGCATATTGTGGTGTCCTAAATCTGCAAATGTAGTAATACTCGGTTTATAGTAAAGCCGCGTTTCCCCCTTCATTTCCTTATAATAATATTTACTAGAAACTAACACGCAGGTGGATAAGGCAGCATAAGTGATTTGACTTTAAAAGAACGCGGCACTATACATGTATTAGATATTACCCATGCCACAGATTTTGTCCCCAATAACTATGAGTGTCCGTGCAGGCTCTTTATAAGCATGTGGATAATTGAGCGTGTTGTTTTAACATGTTTTCAGTTTTTTCTTTTATTTACGGCAATAAAGGCGAGGCAGGAGAATGAACGATGGCATCAGCCGATATGCAAACAGATAAGATCAATGACAGCGAGACCGAAAAGGAACCCACGATAGGTCTTGCTCTTTCCGGAGGAGGTTCGCGGGCTATCGCCTTTCATCTCGGCTGTTTAAGAGTGCTTCATAAATGTGGGATCTTGCAGAAAATCAATTATATCTCCGCAGTCTCAGGCGGCTCGATAATCGGAGCGATGTGGGCGTACAGCTCGGATGAATTCGAGGCATTTGATGAACGGGTTGTCCGGCTGTTAAAGAAGGGATTGACCGGAAGCATATTGAAGGAATGGCTCCTTCCACCACGATGCATTCCGGAGTTATTTTGTCTGTTGTTTAATCTTGTCGGCAAACTCAGCTTCGGAGGCATCGACAAGCTTCTCAGTGCGATTTTCAGGAGGAAAATATACATTTCACAATGCCGGCCGATTTCCCGCACAACAGCGTTCAGGGCGGCTTTGAGAAAAAGACTTTTCGGGAGGAAAAAACTAACTTCGGTGACGCGTGAAGGTTTGAAAATTGTCATAAACGCGTGTGAATTGCAGACCGGATCCGGGTTCAGATTCGGCAGTAAGGAATCAGGATGTTACAGAAGAGAGTTCGGCAGGATCAAATGTAATGACGTTGAGATCGCCGACGCCGTCACGGCATCCGCGGCGTATCCTGTGTTGCTTCCGACATTGAATCCAACGTTTACGTTTATCCAGGACGATAAAGAGGTTCGAAAGAGGGTGTTTCTGACCGATGGAGGTGTGTACGAAAACCTCGGGATAAGTTGCTTTGATCCAAGAAGACCTCCCAATCTTTGCTTCAATGTTTTCACACCTGACTACATCATTTGCTGCTCCGCCGGGCATGGACTTTTCGATGCGGATTATATGCCTTCGTGGTGGCCAGCAAGGATGGTCAGGGCATTTCAAACCGTCTTCAGGAAGAACCAGGACAAGGGTTATGGTTGGCTGTTCAGCCTGCGACGTAACGAAGAGATAAGAGATTTTGTCCTCCCCTACCTTGGCCAGCAGGACCATAGAATTCCCGAAGAAGCCAAGCCTGAGGATTTTGTTCCAAGAGAGGATGTATACAAATATCCAACGGATTTCTCAGCCATGAAGGATGGTGATCTGTATAAAATAACCAAGAGAGGCGAACAGTTGACACAGATTTCGCTTGATACTTACTTGCCTTCTCTGTGCGAAAAACATCCCGGTGAAGAGGAAACACGAGATCCTAGGGAAGTTCCTCAGAGAAGGCAATAGAGCAGCAAACTGAGCCGACGGCAGAATAGGTTTAATCCCATCAAAGCTACAGAAGGTGTTCTCTGACAAGTTCAGCGGTAATGATTCCACTTGAAGAGAACAGTCTCTGCAAGCCGTCAGGTCCGAGAGTTATTTGAAGAGGATTTCGTAACTTCCTGTCCACCATGGCAACCAATGCTTCCGCCTCACAAAGGGATACTTCATTTACATTAGTATCCATTTTTATCGATCTGATCGCCTCGTCGTAATCATCGGTGAATCGTCCTGAGATAATCATGTAGTAGATGTTCCGCAGCGTTCTCTTTCGCTTCAAATCACGGCTGTGAGATGTGATATATTCGCGAATTGTCCTGTCATCCGTACCCATGCTGTAAGAGTCTCGCCTTACTTTGGCATCCCAAATGATGGCGTAACTATCGTCATTAGCCAGTGCTTTACCGTCGGGATTGCGCCCAGTGCCTTGGCCCAAACGAGTAGCCTCGTAACCAAGAACTGTGAATGCCGCGTGCACGCTCTTTTCAAAGGCAAACTCCAATGATGTGCCCGACTTTTTTGCAGCTTCATGTAAAGATTCGTCATTGACGGCCATCCTTGGAAGAACGGCCACAATAGGTGGAACATAACTATCTGGTAGACGATCCTGATGGGATTCATCAACGGTGGGGACCTTCAGAGATTCTTGAGCTTCCGTAATAGCTACATCCTTTTTCTTTTGGGAAGTAGAGTACGTCGGGCGGCCACCGTAATACCAAAAGACATGTTCAACCTGATAATGATCAAAGGGCTTACTGCTTTCATCGGAAAAAAGAGTTAGTAATTCCTCCATTATGTGTTTGAAAGATAGATAGTCTTCTACCGGATCACCGCTCGGCTCCCAGATGTTGGTATCTTGCATCACCTCAACAGCGTTGGTGTAATACACAGGCCAGGCTAAATGATCTTGAATCTGCCAGAAGTAGGAAAGGAAAAAGGGTATGCTGCTTAGATTCGGTGCTTTATGTGGGCTATTACGGGAGTTCACCCAATCTTCACGCAGTCGTGTTACGAAAGAGTGAAACGTCTCAATGCTACTGGCGGCTGCGGCCTCACTGTCCGGAATTTTAATCGCCGCTCTCAATTCCTGTGCCAATTCCTCCATATTGTCGGCCACTGAATAGAGGAGATTGAAGAACATCTGCCCCTTGACTCCTTTGAAGCCCCAATGCGATTCCCGCTTATTAATGCTGTCAATCTTTGTTTTAAATTCATCAAGGGAAATCTCACCGGAGAAGAAATGTTCAACTGTGGGCATCAGGAGATTCTGAATTACACTGGCACGTTGTTCATCAAGGCTCTCGTCATTCTCAATAGGAGTTCTTTCATTCTCCTCAGAAAAGGCGTTCAGATAATCCCTCATAATTTCAAGTGATCTCGCAATCTGCCCGTCGTTCAGTAAAGTCATGATTTACTCCGATTGGTTTTTATAATTCCTTACATCGATCTTGCCGGTGACGGCGGCAGTGACAAGGGTCGTGGTCAGGAGTTCTTCAAAGGCCGTTTTAAAGTCCAGCTCCTTATGTTGTCCCGGCCTTCATTTCCCCTTCGGCTTCAGGGTGAGAAATAAAATCAAGAAACTGATCCCCAAGCTCTGTTGTGCGTTTTGAGTACGCACCCTGAGAAGTCGCTCCATGTAGGTTGTCCGTGTTTACAAGTCCTCTCGCATACAAATCACGCCAGTATACGTCGTAGGTACTTCGTTTACCGTGTAACTCTGGATAGGTCTCTTCAAGTACCTCAGCAAGAGAAGTAGATATCGGACTATAGCGTTCATCTTGCTTTCTTGGTTGAGGTGAACGGAACGCCCTGAGTATTCGAATATGCCACACAGTCAGTATGTCGATGTAATTCAAAAACTGATTCAGAAGAGATTCGTCGAGGGTTTCTGATGCAACAGAATTGATCAATGCACTTCTAAGAGCTTCGCGCTTTTCCTTCTGATGGTTGCGTAAGGCAATCTGTGAAGCGTTAGCCACCGCTGAAATGAACACTTCGTTTTCCTGCAAGTCCTCAATAGGAATTCCCTTCTTGTTCACAAGATAATTTAGAACCGATGCGACAACCTCACACCACTTTTGGTGACGTTTCTGATATGGATCGCCGAAGACAAGACCCAATAGCTCGTTTGCCGGTCCGCCCACTAAAGGAACTCCAGCTAATGCGGCTTTCAAGATCATGTAGGCTTTGTCAATGCCTTTATGCTCAGGAGGGGTGAGATCAGTAGGCACCCTAGAGTCATCTTGAGGCATAATTATACAACCTCCTTGCGAACGTCGATCTTGCCGATCACGGCAGTAACCTTGCGTTCAGATACCTCATTATTTCATGTTTTAATTCTCTTATATTAATCAGGCATCGCCTTAAGCAATGCGTCCCTGGCATCGGAGTTAAACTGAACATCTGTCTTGGTGGCCATATCAAAGGAGACCTTCTCGAAGTCGAAAATCGCGGCAAAGGCGGTGCTGCTGTACTTCATTGTTCCGTCCGGGCTTGCTGAGTACACCCCTATAGGATTATCGAAGGAGCCAAGCGCACCGATAGTTGTGCCGTCTTTTCTTCCAAAGAAAACACACCCTTAATAAACCTCCCCCGGAAATCTACAAGAAATACCATGATATTGGAACAAATGTCAAGGCAATAATTTATTTGCAGATTTGAATTTATCCCTATCTGCAAGCATAATTTTTAATATCGTATTGAGTTGATATATTCTTGAATACCTTCCTAACGAATAATCAGGACATAAATTATTGGCAATTTCCCTGAATCTGCCAAAGTAACGGGCTTTAATCGATGTGCTCTCTTCCAAACGAGTATTGCGATATTCGAAATCGCCAATTTGAATCCAAGCTGCAGGAAGGCTGTATTAAGGATGTAATGGAGACCGTTGATCAACGCTCTGCAGCGGTCAGTCCCTGAGATTCCATTTCGGC
>CBFCZO010000136.1:0-8493 GCA_965602675.1 uncultured bacterium
TCGCAGACATCCGGCTCCGAGGCGCTCCGCCGCGACAAGGGAATGTCTGCGCCACAAAATTGGATGGCATGGCAGGGCTGTGCGGGGGATGCCCGCCGGTGGCGGGATAGGACGGCCAGCAGGGGGTGGTGAGAAAAATGGGCCGGGGGATTAACCCCGGCCCGACGACGGTAAACGGTTGGATCAGCCTTGGGAACTGATGTTAGAAGTCGAAGCGCAGCCCAAGCTGCATCTCACGCATTGCCGCCGCCCCGGCGGGCTCGCCGAAGTTGGAGTAGTCGTAGCGTGAGGTGAACGACGTGTAGTTGACGGCGTTGGTGAGGTTGAAGCCCTCGAGGAAGGCTTCGAAACGGAAACGGTCGATGACGAACATCTTGCCGAAGCGCAGGTCGAGGCTGTAGTATTCGTCGCCGCGCATGTCGCCCCTCGAGTGTCCGGGAGCGATATCCCAGAAGATGCCGTCGCCGTTGACGTCATCCGCCGCGCGCGCCGTGTACGGGGGCGCGGAGTTGTAGGAGAATTGTCCGGAGAGGGTGAAGTCGAAGGGCAGAACGACGAAGCCGCTGAGCACAAGGCGATGGCGGATGTCGTTGGCGCCCGGCCCCCAGTCGTTCATCGGATCGTAGGCGTCGAAGACGGGCGAGGAGTTGGGATCGCCGGCCATGTTGTCGTAGGAGGAGGCGAGGGTGTAGGCGAGGTTAACGACGCCCTTGGCGAAGCGGTGCTCGAGGCGGGTCATGAGGCCCTTGTACTCGGACTGGCCGATCGAGGCCTGGGCGTACATGTCGGCGTCGTAATCGATCGGGCGCTCGCCGGTGACCGGGTCCCTGGGGTTGCCGTTTGTCAGCAGCCAGAGGTCCTTGGCTTCGTTGTAGGTGAAGTCCATGTGGATGGCGGTGAACGGTGTGAACTGGTGGGAGACGCCGATGACGATCTGGTCGAGGTGGGGGAGTTGGAGCTCGGAGTCGAGGAAATCTCCGGATGTGTCGCCGCCGGGGACGAGGTAGTCGTCCGGATTGGGTCTGTTGGGATAGATGGGGATCGTGCCGTATGGGTTGTCGAATTGGTCGCCCCAGAGGAAGAGGAAGCCGGTGGTGTTGACGGTGTTGAGGTAGATGAAGGAGGCCTCGTTGGTCGGTATCTGATCGAAGAAGCGACCGTAGCCGGCGCGGACGGTGGTATTGGAGTTCTCGAAGGGCCGCCAGGTGATGCCGATGCGGGGCTGGAAGTTGTTCTTGTCGGGCTTAATCGGCTCTCCCGAGAGCGTGCCGGCGCCGACCATGTTTTCCCAGAAGCCCTCATAGTCCCAGCGCAGGCCGAGGTTGACGGTGAGGTTGTCGCCGATGTTCCACTGGTCCTGAGCGAAGAGGCCGTAGCTGTTCTGCGGGATGTCGAACTCGGTGGTTGTGTTGATCGACTGGCGGAAGAGGTAGGGGTAGGTCGAGAGGTCGTTGGGGTCGAATTCATCATTGGTGCTGAAGTTCCATGCGCCGTAGGCCCAGTTGGTGGCGTCGGCCCAGGTGCCGGTGCGCGCGAAGTCGACGCCGAGCTTTACCGTGTGGTCGGTGAGCAGGTAGGTGAAGTTGTCGATTATCTGCGTCTTGGAGGTGTTCTCCTCATAGGGAGTGCCCAAGATGCGTCCCCTGTTGCCGAGGTTGTGCCATTCGGTGATCTTGTCGGAGTAGGGTTCGCCGGACCAGTCCTTCTTGGAGTAGGAGAAGCGCAGCTCGTTGAGCATGTTGTCGCTGAGGAATGAGGTCCAGTTGCCGTAGGCCGCGAAGGTGTTGTTGGTGGCGTCGTAGCCGGTCTCCTTGAGGTTCCAGCCGCCGACGCCGGTGTTGGCCTGCTTCCACTTCGAGCCGTTGACGCGGAAGCTGAACATGTTGGCTTCGTTGAACTGGTAATCGATCTTGCCGAAGTAGAAGTGGTTGGTGCTGCCGTTGGCAACGGACGTGCCGGCCTCGCGCGGGGCGGTGATGACAGACGAGGAGTTGTTGTCGGTGCCCTCATAGCTGAAGAAGAAGTGGGCCTTGTCCATGATGATCGGGCCGCCGAGAGTGGCTCCGAAGACGTAGCGGCTGGTTTCGGGCTTCTCGTCGGCGAAAAAGTCTTTGGTTTTGAGGCCCTGGTTGCGGAAGTAGAGCGATGCCGACCCGTGGAAGTCGTTGGTTCCGGAGCGGGTCGCGATGTTGACGATGCCGCCGGTGGCCTGTCCGAATTCAGCGGGCGCCATGTGTGTCATGACGTCGAATTCCTGGATGGTGTCCTGGGAGATGTAGCTGATGTTGCCGCCGACGTAGGCGTCGTCGTTGCTGACACCGTCGAGGATGAAGGTGTTGCTGAATCCGCGCATGCCGTTGACGGTGAGGCCTGAGCCCAGGCCGCCGCCGCGGTTGGAGTTGGTGCCGGGCGCCAGCAGCGCGAGGTCCTCGAAGTCCCTGTTCTTGGTCGGGATGGCCTTGATGAACTCTTCGGAGACGACGGTTCCGACGGAGGATTTTGTGGTCTCAACCAGCGGGGTTTCGCCGGTGATGACGATTGTCTGCTCGAAGGCGCCGACCTCGATCTCCATGTTGTAGGAGATCTGCTGACCGATGTTGAGGACGATCCCTTCGTAAACTTTTTCCTTATAGCCTTCGCGAGCCAGCTTGACGTTGTAATTGCCCGCCGGCAGCGTGAGGAAGACGTAGCGGCCGCGGTCGTCCGAGGTGGCTTTCCATTCAATACCGGTTCCGGTATTGAGTGCTGTCACCGTCACGTCCGGGACTGCTCTGCCCTCGGTATCCTTAACGGTTCCTCTGAGCTCAGCCGTCGAACGCTGGGCGAGAAGCGACTGCGCGCTGAATGCCATAAGGAGTACCAGTGTGGCAACTACCAGTATCCTTTTCATATTCTATTCCCCTTGGGATTGGTTAAAACTGAATGGTTAGAGTTTCGAGCCGATCGTTCACGTCATCCGCCACCTCCTTTTCTCCTTTTCCCAGCCCTCGACGGCAAGAGGGAACTCGCTTGCCCGCCGGTCGCGCCGCCGGAACCGTTTTGTCCGGCTGAGCACGGCGAGCCTCATTTCAAATTATCGCGGCTGGCGTGAGGCGGTTCCCCTCAAACCCGGCTCACACCAAGTCTTTATCGAACCAGATAGCAAAATGCGTGCCGCAAGCGGTTTGGAGCGACGTTGCGGTTTATTATCTTTCTATCTTGAAAAAGCGCTGCTGAAGAGCAGTGAAGAGGGACTCGAGTGCAGGCTGCCGGGCCGAGCAACGCCTGACCGCGCGACGGAAATGCCGTAATCACTTGACGGAGTTGAGGATAGAATCGTGTCACGCGAGCAGTTGGAGGCGGTTCGACGGGGCTCGGAGAGACTATGCGGGCCTTCAGGCGCAGCCTCAGGGCAGCACAACTCGATCCCGAGAGCTCAACGGGGGGGCGGTTGCCGTCCAAGTGAGCAAAGATCTCAAGTTGTCGGACGCGTTGTGGAGTCAATTGTTCTGGTATATCCATCGGCTGATTGTCGGCATTTCCGAGGCTGTAGCGCGTTGGAAACCGAGTTGATTTATTTTCAATATGAAATGGCGAATTTCATTTTGAATGTAGTCTTCGCCAGATCGTGGTCTTTGAGAGGCCCGAGATGCGGGAGACCTCCTCCTCGCTTCCGAGGTGCTCGATGAGTTGTTCGATGATTTGTTTCTGGATGTTTTTAAAGGAGCCGTCGAGGCTGAGGTCAACCATGACGGAATCGCTCGTGGCAGGTTTGTCTGGTAATTCGAGGATTTCCACCATGAGGCCATGGTCGACGAGGGAATCATCGGTGAGCAGGACGGCCCTCTGTACGGCGTTGTAAAGTTCCCTGATATTTCCGGGCCAGCTGTGCTTCCCCATCAGATCCATGCAGTCCTTTGTGAAGGCGATGGGCTGCCTGTTGCATTTTCTGCAAGTCTGAACGGCGAAGTGCTGGACGAGCAGCGGCATATCGTCGATGCGGTCTCGCAGTGGGGGTATGTTGAGCCGCAGGATGTTGAGCCTGTAATAGAGGTCCTCACGGAACTCGCCGTTTTCGACGAGCCTACGGAGGTCCTTGTTTGTTGCGGCGATAATCCTGACGTCGACTGGTATGAGCTTGTCGTCGCCGATGCGCATCACTTCCTTGTTCTGCAGCACGCGCAGCAGGCTCGACTGCAGCCGGAACGGCATCTCGGCGATCTCGTCGAGTAAGATCGTGCCCCGGTGGGCCTGCTCAAAGAGCCCCATCTTGCCGCCGCGCCTGGCGCCGGTGAAGGCGCCGCCGACGTAGCCGAAGAGCTCGCTCTCCAGCAGGCTCTCGGGCAGCGCGGCGCAGTTGATCGCGACGAAGGGTTCGTCGCGGCGTTTGCTCAGGTTGTGGATACTCTGGGCAAAGAGTTCCTTGCCGGTGCCTGTCTCGGCGGTGATCAGCACGGTGGCGTCGACCCGGCTGTAGCGTCGGGCCGTCTCGATGGAGGCGGCGTAGTCGGGATGGTTGCCGATCAGGTCGCCGAAGGTGGCGTGGGCCAGGTGGCGCTTGGGATTCATGCGCCGGCGGATGTCGTGCTCCTTCTGCTGGATGGTGCTGATGCGCTGGACTTCCACCAGAGCGCCGAGCTCATCGATGGTTTTGATGCCGATGTTGATCGCCTCACGCTCGCGGTTGATCAGCTGGTCGCCCGGTTCGAGCCTTTTCCAACTGAGCTCGGGCAGGACCTTGGACATGTGGACGCCGACGTTGAGGTCGGGTCCGAGAAAGTCGCGCGCGATCTTGTTGAAGAACAGGACCTTGGAGCCAGGGCTGGCGTAGATGATGCCCTGCTCGATTTTATCGACGAGCGTTTCGAGGTGTTGTTTGAGCACTTCGACGTGCTTGGCTTTTTCGGCTGCCTCGAGCTTGATCGAGATGAGGTTTGCCATCTTGGTGAGGAACGCGATGTAGATGTCGCGGTTGGCCAGGAGGTGTTCGCGCTGTTTTCGGGTGAAGGCGACGAGGGCCATGTTGCCGACTGCGACGCCGTCGAGTGAGATGGGGAAGCTGATTTCGGCGAGCTCGCGACACTGATTCTTGAAGCCGCATTGTGCGCAGAGCGGATCCTCTCTCGGGTTCTCGAGGACGATCGCCTTGCCTGCCCTGAGGATCTGGTCTGAGATGCAGTTGGGGGGGAGCTGTGAGTCGAGCTCGTCAGCGTAGTATCCGGTTCCCGCGACCCTGACGAGATTCTTGTCGATGACGGTGATTTCGACCTGAGTGACTGCAGCGATGGCCATAACGACTTCCTGGACGAATTCGCGGATGTCGGGGAGACGGGAGTGGACCTGCAGCGGGAAGGAGTGTACATAGTTCTCCCCGGCGGCGGTTGGCTGTTGCGGTTGCTGTGCTGTGTCTTTCATAGCCGACGCTGGTCAGGACAACAATTGTTGCGACATCAGGGCACCGAATTGAGGCGTTGGGAGGAAGGCCCCTGCGAACCAGTAAAATATTTTCACCATCCTCCTCACTGAATATTATGGAACTATTAAGCGAATTTATCAATTGCCTTAATTCGGACCGTGATCGCCGGGCATCGGATCGAGCCCCGGTATAGGTTTTGCAGCCTTTTTATTCCCGCCGGTTGGGGCGGCTGCGTTTTTGTGGCGGTCGTGCCCGCGGGAAAGGGTGGCGAAATGTCGCATATCGTGCTTGAGAGCGCCGCGAAGAGCACAGTCGAGGTGGACGGCCGTTCGGTGTTGTATTTCGGCGGCACTAATTACCTTGGTATGAGCTACAACAGCGAGGTGATACTCGCGACGCAGGAGGGGTTGATCCGCTGGGGTCTGAGCTCGGCCGGCTCCCGCGAGACAACGGGGAGCGCCGCTCCCCACTTTGAGCTTGAGAAGGCGCTTGCCGGATTTTTGGAGAGGGAAGAGGCAGTCAGCTACTGCAGCGGCTATTCGGTGAACCTGGTGTTGCTGCAGGCGTTGCGCGAGAGTTATGACATCTGCCTTGTCGATTCCGGCGCCCACTGCAGCGTAAGGGATGCGGTAGCGGGCTCGGAGATGGAAGCCGTCACATTCAAGCACGGCGATGCCTCCGATCTGGGAGCGAAGCTGAGGGAGCACTGCGCGTCGGGCAAGAAGCCGATGGTTTGCACCGACGGGGTGTTTTCGTCGGGGGCGGTTGCTCCGATAGGCGATTACAAGGACGCAGCGATGAAGTACGGCGGGGCTGTGATGATGGACGACGCCCACGGTATCGGTGTGCTCGGGGAGGGGGGCAAGGGTACGCTCGAGCATCTGGGAGTGGCAGCGGAAGGGGTTTATCAGACAGGTACGCTGAGCAAGGCGTTCGGCTGCTTCGGGGGCTTCGCGGCGGGTGAGGTGCCGATGTCGCGCCTGATCAGGGAGAGCAGTCCCGCCTACATCGGCGCGACGCCGCTGCCTCCAGCCTTGGCGGGGGCAGCGATTGTGTCCATCGATATAGTGAGGAGGACCCCGCAACTTCGGCAGACGCTTCGGAGAAACGCGAACAGGTTGAAGGCGGGGCTGCGGACGATCGGAATAGAATTCGAGGACGGACCGACGCCGATAGCCGTTTTCATGCCGGGAGACAGGAGGTATAACGAGCGGATTCACCGGCGACTGCTCGAGCGCGACATCCTGATTCCTTATAATTTTTATCCCGGCGGTCCGGCGGATGGTTTTTTCCGGATGGTGGTGACGGCTGGGCATACCGTGAAGCAGATCGACCGCGCGCTGGAGGGGCTGATGGATCTGGTCAGCGGCGATTAGTCCGCGCGCCGGCGGGTCCGATGTTGATGATTCTGCCGCTGAAGGCGGCGGCGAATCTGGCTGCCGGTATCCAGCAGTTGCGCCTGAGCTGGGGTGAGCGGCCTGAGGGGTTGTTGAGTAGAAGCGCCTCGACAGCGGAGCCGACGGTCGAGTATCCATGGGCGAGGACCAGGTGGCCGCGGTTGCGGGTGATCTCGCCGGCAGTGCCGAGTTCGTATGAGACCGAAGCGATGACGAGGCTGCCGTTGTCGATGATGGCTGCGATGCCGGGGAGGTCGACAGGGGCGGCGCAATCGGCTTGGAGGCCAGAGTCGACCGCCAGGCGGGCGAGGGCGCTGTGGATCCAGCCCGAGGGTTTTCCTGCGGCAACGTCTTCCTCATGGATGAAGCCGCCGGCGGCCAGAGCGTCGCGGATCCAGTCCATCATCGTGCGGCGGGGGAGACCGAGGGCCTCGACGGCCATCTTGAGGGCGGCGATGCCGCACGCCTTCCATGACCAGTATTCGTATTCTTCTGGCGAGTCGGCCCCGAACTGGGGCCAGCGGGTATCTTCGCGCGCGCTGAGGAGGCCGTTGACGATGTCATGCACGAGCTCGGGGCTGGCGAACTGGCTGTAGTAGGGGATTTGGCGGGGGGATGTTGTTTGTCTGCCTGCGGGGGTGAAGTGTTCGGATTTCATGGTTGTCGGTGCGCTCCTGCGGTTTCAGCGGCGTGATGTTGGGAATTTTACCACAGAGGGCACGGAGGACACGGAGAGAAGAATAGGGTTTTTAACCGCAGAGGACGCGGAGGGCGCAGAGTGAAAGAAGAAGTGGAAGAGGAGAGTAAAAGAAGAGGAAAGAAGAAGAGGGGATTGAAGACCACGGGCAGGATGCCAGTGCCACCTCGCGGGGCGAGATCAGGGCGGCATAAAGGCCGTCCCTACAGTGATTTACGAACAATCATTACCGAACGACGGGGAGGCGGGGTTGGTGAGGATTTATCCCGCCGCTGGTGGGATAGTAACTACCAGCCTCAATCTTACTTTGATTCACGACATATCTTGCCAACTATTGAGACCGGCATACCACTATGCTTTGAGTAAATAGATAATGTGTATTTATCTATATCTTCATTCATGTTGTTTGGATCAACTGCTCTGAACCTGGCACTATAAATTTCGCGACCACCAGCGAATAACATTCCGTTGTTACGAAGGAGAAGGATATTGCCCAACATTGATGCTGCAGGCACCACTTTTCCATTACTAGTGCTTGAGAAGACCAGTTTGACTTCATTTAATTGAATATTGTTGATGGATTTGTTCTCGAGCTTGAAATCAACTTCGATCTCTGGCCAATTAAAACGTGTTTCAATTAAATGTAATATGAACTTATGGCTTTTTTGTCTACGATTTTGGTAGCAGAAACTGGAGATAATGAATATAAATGTGAGAGTAGAGATAATCAATACCCAGTCCCATTTCAGAATGGATTCCAACGCTTGCATCATTCCATTTCTCCAATGATTATTGTCAATATATTACCTGTGATCTTCTGTGGTCAAGCGGCAGAATTCTATATTATTTTTCCTGTTAATTGCGTCTCTCCGAAACCTACCGCGCCGACGGCAACCTCTGCGATGAAATGTAGGGCGGTCCTTCGTGGGGCGGGGGCCGTAAACGACCCCCCTATCCATGAAAGGCTGCCGGTTGTCAAGGGGGCTGATTTTTCTTTTTCACGT
>CBFCZO010000137.1:0-8482 GCA_965602675.1 uncultured bacterium
ACCACTGCTTGGAGAGGTAAGGCTCTATCGCGGTTTTGGAACGGTCGGAGTGGCCAATCTCGATCTCGCGATCCTCCACAGCCTCCATCAAGCCCTGCGATTCCAGGTCGGTAACCACACCCTCGCGGGCGACGAAGCGGTCCAGTCCCGCGTAGCGCCCGGCGTTGTCGTTCAACGTGCCGTCGGGATTTAAGATGTTGACGATGTCGATTTCCGAGCTGTGCCTCACCCACACATCGTAGTCGTTAGGATCGTGTGCCGGAGTGATCTTGACGCAACCGGAGCCCAACTCCGGCTTCGCCCAATCGTCGAGGATCAGCGGTATCTCACGTTCCATCAGCGGCAGCAGCACCTTCCGCCCCGCCTCGGCCATCTCCTTCAGCTTCAGCAGGTTGGGCAGAATCTTCTCCTTGTGCTGCTTAAGCCTCTCAAGCTCATCTTCCAGCTGCTGTTTCTCCCTGCGCGGGGCTGCCTCGATCCGCGCGGGCATTACTGTAATCAGCCGGTTCAGCTCTCCTTCGGGGTCGGGATGCACTGCGACCGCCGTGTCGCCAAGCATGGTCTCAGGCCGCGTCGTGGCCACCGTGACGAACTTCGGCTCGCCCTCGCTATGCCCAATCACAGGATAGCGGATGTGCCAGAAATGCCCTTGCACCTTCTCGTAGACGATTTCATCGTCGGAGACCGCCGTCTGCAACTTGCAGTCCCAGTTGACCAGCCTGTCGCCACGGTAGATCAGGCCGTCGCGGAACAGCCGGAAGAAGGCTTCCCTCACCGCCCGGGCGCAAACGCGGTCCATCGTGAAGCGCTGGCGGTCCCAGTCGCATGAACAGCCGATACTCTGCAGCTGCTGGATGATGCGCTGCTGGTACTCGTCCTTCCAATTCCAGATCTTGCTCACAAGGGCCTCGCGGCCGATGTCGCGGCGCGTCTTGCCCTCAAGCTCCATCAGGCGCTTTTCCACCACCGCCTGCGTTGCGATGCCGGCGTGATCGGTCCCGGGCATCCACAGCGTGTTGTCGCCCATCATCCGGTGCCAACGGATCAGCAGATCCTGCATCACGTTGTCCATCGCGTGCCCCACGTGCAACGCGCCGGTGACGTTGGGCAGCGGCATCATTATTACGTAGCGGTTCTCGCGTTCGTCGGGGGAGGCTGCGAAGGCTTTCGAATCGAGCCAGCGCCTGCTCGCTCGCTCCTCGCTCGCGGCTGTGTCGTAGTGTTTCGGTAGTTCGTCGTTCATCTCTCAACCGGACTCAAACATTGGCTGTCGCTGCTCTTCGACGTCGACAAACATGTGGTCGAATCGATTGTAACTAGCTGTAAAAAAGCATTTCCAGCCAAGGAAATAAAGAGCACAAATGCTAACCCACGCAACCGGCAAAGTCAACGAAACCGGGGGCAAACGGGGGATTTCGACTGCAGTACAGACGGCCTCTGAAATGAATATAAACGAGGAGAATGTCAGGTCTTTGTTATCTCTTCGATGGCGTCCCTGATCATCCGCTCGGCGAGATCGGGGACTACTTCCCACGCTACTTCCTGGATTACTTCGTCGCTGAGCTTTCTGACGATTTCCTCGACCAGATCCCTTCCCAGCTTCTCGGCCGTCTCTTCGTCCAAGGCATGTATTCCCGACAAGCCAAGACGCTCTATCACTTTCTGCGTAACCATCTCGACTGCAGGGTCACGCTCCCCACGGTCGGATACGACCGGCTCAGGCTCGGGCTCAATCACGCTCTCAACCGGCGCCGGAGTTGCCACCGGCTCCTCGGCTTCCTCAAGCGAAATCTCAAGAGGGGTCTCCGCTATCCCTTCATCGACCGCCAGTGGAACGGCATTATCGACCTTGGGATGGCTCTTTTCGACCGCCTCAACTGGGGTCTCGACCTCTGTAGGCACAGGCGCTGCGATCTCCGCCGCAGGAACTTCCTCCGACGTGTCAATCACCAGGTCTTCCATCCGATCCGTTGTGTCTGGATATTCAACCGTTGCTAAGGGTTCAGCCGCTGCAGGGGGCATATCCTCCCGTAATTCAAGGGGCTCATCTGAAATCTCAGCTGTAGTGGCCTGGTCGCCCATCTCGAGGTCGGCAAACGAAACCTCGTCGCTGACCTCCACGCTCAACGGTTCCTCTTCCGATTCGGCAGCCTCACCCGGCTCAGCGGGCGGAGTGCTCTTGCCCGTGAACTCCCGCACACCGGTATCGATTACATTCAGCAACGCACTTGGGCTGAACGGCTTCTCCAACATGCCTTCAGCGCCGGCATTGTTCGCGCGATCCTGGTCGTAGGAGGCGAACGAGGTCTTCAGCAGAAAAATCTTGGCGTGTGACAACTCAGGATCGCCCTTGATCGTCTTGCACAGCGAATAGCCGTCCATCCTGGGCAACTCTATGTCTGCCAGCACGATATCCGGCCTCAATTCACGGGCCCGCTCCAGAGCCTCGTTGCCATCGGTCACAGCCACCAGCTCGACATCGCGCTCCGATATCGCCAGCTCGACAACCTTGTGATTAGATACGCTACTGTCGGCGAGAAGAACCTTGACGCCCATCTAGCCCTCCACTCCGCGTCCACGATCGAAACCGTGTCGCGCAGGCCGGACCCCGCTACACGCCGACTTACCGGCCCGCCGCGAGGCACACTATTTATGATTTAACAATCGTACCACAAGGCATAAAAGCTGTCAACTTTCGTGTTATCAGTGTGTTACGGTTAATCGCTCTCTCCGCAGGCAATATTCTATCCCTTGCTTCAACATCAAAACCGTACATATAATGCCGCAGACCAAACAGGATGCATGACGATGGCCGATAAAAAAACAAAATACAAGCGGGTTCTGGTCAAGCTCAGCGGCGAAGCGCTGATGGGCGGCAAGGAAGTCACTCTCGACCCGGAAACCGTCAACTCCGTCGCTATGCAGGTCAAGCAGGTGCGGCAGCTCGGTGTCGAAGTCGCCCTCGTGATCGGCGGAGGCAACATCTTTCGTGGGCTCCAAGCCAGCACGCGCGGGATGGACAGGGTGACCGCCGACCACATGGGCATGCTCGCCACCGTCATCAATTCCCTCGCCTTCCAGGACGCGCTCGAAAACCAGGGCGCCGAAGTGCGGACAATGACCGCCATCCCGATCTCGAACATCGCCGAGCCCTTCATCCGGCGCCGGGCCACTCGCCATCTCGAAAAGGGCCGCGTCGTCATCTTCGCCGCGGGCACGGGCAACCCCTACTTCAGCACCGACACCGCCGCGGCGCTGCGAGCCAACGAGATACACGCAGAGGTAATCTTCAAAGCTACCAAAGTCGACGGAGTTTACGACAGCGATCCCGAGTCAAACCCCAACGCAGTCCGTTACGAGCAGCTCACCTACCAGAAAGTGCTCGAAGACCACCTGCGCGTGATGGACGCCACCGCCATCTCGCTCTGCATGGAAAACCACACACCCGTCCTCGTCTTCAGCATTCGCGAGGAGGGCAACATCATGCGCGCTGCATTGGGCGAGGACATCGGGACACTGGTCACGCTGTGACGGCTCGATCACACGTCGTGAGCTGATTATCCCGGCTGCGACGGATATCCCTCACTTCCTGAATTGCTTGAGAACCTTTATCAGAGCCTTCTCATTCACCTTGAAAAAAGGTGAGACGGCATCGCGCATCATCAGGATGTTCAACTTGCCCTCACTGGAGCCATCACCCCAGATTCTCTTCAGCTTTGGACCACCTCTCTTTTTACCTTTGCGGCAGACGAACTTGTAAGGCTTTGCCTGCGACTTCTTCACGCTCACTACTCTGATTATCTCTCCCGATGTTTCCTGACTGTTCGGGACCACAACGAAGACCAGCTTACGGTTCGGCAAACGAGCGGAGAAATTGCCGGCATCATCGGTTTGAACCACGGTCAGCAACCAGCGTTCTTCCGGAGAATTGCCGATCTTGCTTTCGAATATCCAGATCTCGGCACGAATACTTCTTCCGCCCTTCTCGATAACACGGCCCCTGAACAGGTTGTGAGAATCCCACTCGAGATCCAATTCATCTTTCTTGGGATCGAAACTATCCACAAAAAGTGGATTGGGAAAACATGGAATCTTCAGCCCTTGTCTGTCCGGATCGTAATAAGCGCAGCTCGCCGCAACGACATATAGCGCAGCGGGAACCGGGATCGAAAACGAACCGTCACTCCTCAGTTTTTTCCCGTCTTCTCCTCCGACCTGAATCTCCTCGATCTTCTTACCGCTTTCCCGCTCGTAAAAAGTCAGTGTCAGCTCGACAAGCGAATAATCAGCAATGCCGGGAATCGTGATCCTGCCTTTAGCTCTGTTCTTGGCCGAGGGAAGGGCGACAGGCAGGTCGGTGTTCAACTCCTTGCCCGGCATGGAATGCCTGTCCCGGGTTAACACGCGCAGGTATTCCCCCATTCCAGCCGGCTTGCGTCCGCTTCCCACCTGTTCCGGCAAGAATATTTGTCCCTTACCAAGCGGCGGTATTGCTCCGATCTCCTGCTGAAGTAAAAGCAAACCGTCGGAAGATCGGATTTCTACCGTTTCCGCCCCTCTGAAATAAGGGAGGACCAGGCAAAAGGGACCGGACTCCCGCACACGACCGCCCCTTAGTATTCCCTCCGCGTCAAGATAATCGTACAGGATCTCATCAGACAGGATGACGTGCTTGGAAAATAACTCGCGTCCTTCCGTGCCCAGAATGGATACGCAATAACCACCAGCCTGCAGAGGAATCGGCTCGGCGCCTTCGACAACCTTCAATCCCGTCGCTACGAAATTGTTATCACACCTCTCAATTGAGAGAATCATGCGGCCGGCGGCTGCAATATCTTCCTCTTCGGAACCGAAGACCATTGACGATGCAGAGAATATTATCAATAGGATTATCAAATACTTCCTAGTGTTCATCACCGATCCCCCATCGTTTGGAATTTTAGAACTGCTCTTCCCCTACACCCACAGCGAAGCAGCCGGGATGCGCGAAAGTATGTAACAATATTAACAGATTATTATGCATAGTCATCGGGATTGACGGGCCTCGGAAAACCAGCTCAAAGGCACTCCATTCTTCTGCTTAAAAAAGTAGTTTTCTTTGTTATAATCGCGCGTCAGGCAACTCAAGAGCGCTGGGAGCGAGCCAGGAGGAGGGGGAAAATGGAAGAATTAATGGAAAATACCGAATTATTGATGGAGGGGTCCATCGACCACATGATGAAAGAATTCGCGGGGATGAGGACCGGCCGCGCTTCCATTCACCTGCTCGATAACATCACCGTTAACTATTACGGCAGCGAAACTCCACTGAATCAGCTCTCGACCATCACCGCTCCAGAGCCGACCCTCCTGGTGATCGCCCCGTTCGATCCCACCTCGCTCGGCGAAATCGAAAAGGCCATCCATCGCAGCGGCCTCGGCCTCAGCCCGGTTAACGACGGCAAGCTCGTCCGCCTGCCGATCCCGCCGCTCACCGAGGAACGCCGCATCGAAATGTCGAAACTCGTAGCCAAAGTCGCGGAGGACACAAAAACCTCAGTGCGTAACCACCGCCGTGAATCCAACGACACAATCAAGGCCGCCGAGAAGAACAAGGAGATCAGCGAGGACGACGAACACCATTACTTCGGCGAGGTCCAGAAGCTGACCGACAAGTTCATCGAGCGGATCGACCAGCTGGCGGACAAGAAGAAAGAAGAGATCATGCAGGTGTAGCCACACACACGTGAAAGGCGGAGCTGCTTGCGCCTTCGCGATGAACACGCATAAACTCGATACATGTTTGAATTACTCGCCTGGATCTATTTGATCAACTCTGTTCTGTTGATCCTCCACGAGATCGATTCCGCCTACTGGAAAGAGTGGAACCTCTTCAAATTGCCCGGAGGAATCACCGGATTCCTAATCGTCCACATTCCCCTCATTTTCGTCGTGCAGCTCGGGCTGGTCCTCATGTTCCTGAAATTGCAGGTCGGCCTGATCTTCTCGCTGATTCTCGGCCTGTCCGGCCTCTTTGCCTTCTCAGCGCACATGTTCTTCATCGCCCGCGGACGGGACGAATTCAAGACGCCAGCCTCCATAGCCGTGCTGGCAGCTACGCTGATCGTATCGCTGGTCCAGCTGCCCATTACGATCCTCCTGATGGCAAGCTGAGGTAATTAACAATGAGAATCCTCGTAACCGGCGCAAGCGGCTTCACCGGCTCCCACCTCGCCCGCGAGCTCGCGCGGCAGGGCCATGACGTGAGGGTGCTTGTCCGCCCCCAAAGCTCTCTCGACGAAGATCTCGCCGCATCGGTGGAGCGCATCGACGGCGATCTCACACATCCCTGCGACTGCGAGAAGGCCGTCGAGGATTGTGCCGCCGTCTACCACATAGCCGCTCTCTACCGCGAGGAGAAGAACCCGAAGGCCTTCTTCGACGTCAACGTCGAGGGCACGCGTAACATCCTCGAAGCGTGCAAAAAGTCCGGCGTCGGGAGAATAGTCCACTGCTCGACAGTCGGCGTCCACGGCCACCTCGAGCAGGTGCCCGGCGGCGAGGACGCCCCCTTCCGTCCCGGCGACCCCTACCAGCGTTCCAAGCTCGAGGGTGAACTGCTCGCGCTCGAATACCACCGCGGGCACGGCCTGCCCGTCTCCGTCTTCCGGCCCACAGGCATCTACGGCCCCGGCGATATCCGCCTGCTAAAATTCTTCCGCATGGTCCGCAAGCGCCGCCCGCTGATTGGCAGCGGCAAGCCGCATTACCACCTCACATACATCGATGACCTCGTGGAAGGAATTATACTCTGCGGCACCCATCCCGATGCCGTCGGTGAGGTGTTCATCCTCGGGGGACCCGACGCGCCCACCCTGCGCCAGTGGTACGACACCATCGCAGACGTGCTCGGCGTCAAACCGCTCAAGATGCGGCTGCCCGTCTGGCCCTTCCTCGCCGCGGGCGCGGTCCTCAAGCTGGCCTTCAAGCCTTTCGGCCTGCAGCCGCCGCTGCACCGCCGCTCCGTCCACTTCTTCACACACGACCGCTGGTTCGACATCTCAAAGGCGCAACGCATCCTGGGCTATTCACCCAAAGTCGGGCTGCGCGAGGGCATGGAGCGAACGGCGCAGTGGTACCTGTCGCAACACCTTCTCTGAAGACTACTGGTCCGATCTGCTATCATTACCCGTTTCCAAGCTTTGGGGGACTCTGCGATGAAGACGATGAAATCCTGGCGTTTTCATGAATTCGGCGCCGTCGAAAACCTTCAGATGGAGGAGATCCCGATTCCCGAGCCCGCGGAGGGCGAGGCTTTGGTCAGGGTCGAGTACGCCGCGCTCAATCCCGCCGACGCTTTCGTCGTCATGGGCCGCTATCCCGGCGCGGGAGTGCCGCCGTTTTCCGTCGGCCGCGACGGTTGCGGAGTCGTTGAGACACCTGCGACCGATGGGCGCTTCGGCAAGGGCGAGCGGGTGGTGCTGCTGCGCAGCGATATCGGCATCACCCGCGACGGTATGCTGGCGCAATACGCCGCCATCCCCGAGACCTGCCTCGCGCCGATCCCCGACTGGTGGTCGCCCCGGGAGGGCGCCGCCGGACCCCTGGTTAACCTCACCTCCTGGCAGGCGCTCAAGCTGGCCGCTGACCTGCAGCAATCCGAGTCGGTGGTCATCACCGGCGCCTCCGGCGGCATCGGCACTGCCGCCCTCATGCTCTCAAAGGCGATGGGTGCATTCGTAATCGCACTCTCTCGCAACGAAAAGAAGCGGGCGAGGCTGCTGGAGCTCGGTGCCGACGTTGTGCTCGACACCGACGACCCAGACATCGTCGCCAAGGTAAGAGAAAAGTCCCCCACCGGCGGCGCCGACGTAGTCATTGAGAACATTTGCGGCCCCTTCCTCGCCAAAAGCATCGACATGGCAGCCAACTGCGGCCGCATCTGCGTCATCGGAGCGCTCGGCGGCATCAAGTCCGAAATCAATCCGCTCAAGATTCTGTTCAAGCGGCTGCAGGTGCACGGCATCCAGGTCGGCGACTACACCGACTCGGGAGTCCAGGCCGCCTGGTCGCAGATCGTCGAAACGTTGAGGAAAACCGAGGCGAAGCCGCTGATCGACAAGGTGTATCCGTTCGATCAGGTTCAGGAGGCCTTCAAGCACCTGCGCCGCGGCCCGATGGGCAAGATCGTCGTCGGGCCGATGACTTGACCGATCATCCATAGGACGGCGCGCTTGTAGCAGGCTGCGACGACAATCACCAATTGCCAGGGGACAGCGAATCGTTTTCCGGCCGGAAATCAATAGAACAAGGGGAGGTAGCTTTTGAAATTTCATCTGGAACTCACGGGACCATTCAATCCCGAGCTGTCACTCGCCTTCTGGCTGCGGAGGCCCGAAGAGCTGATCGATCTCGTCGGGCCCGGCAACTGCTACACCCGCCTATTCTTCCGCGACGACCGCCCCGTCCTGCTGCATGTCGAGCAAACCGGCGACCTGGAAAA
>CBFCZO010000138.1:0-8481 GCA_965602675.1 uncultured bacterium
GAAATGGTTGAAGAGGTCCAGTGCTTTTTCCCCTGATCCGATCAGCAGGGTTTTCTTCTTTAATACAGCTGTTTTTTTAAGCAAGGACTTGAGCAGGGGCAGCACGAGCAGCCGCGCGATTAACAGCAAAGCCGTCATCAGGCAAAGTGAAATCAGTACATAAAGACGTTCGGTAATGAACCTATATTTGAACAGGAAAAAGATGATTACCATCAAGATGTGGCCGACAAGGGTTGTGAATACTATTCGCCTGGTTTGGTTCGGGCCGTTGTCGATAATGGAAATCCTGTAAAGGTACTGGAACCGGCAAAGCACCAGGAAAATAAGCGTGAGAATCAGGAAGAGGAGGAGATTGTCAGCCGAAAGATTCTCGGGCGAGATCTGGAACATTCCCGAGGAGAATTTCAGCCAGCCTGAAACGACTAATGAAGAATATATTATTATAGCGTCGAACAACAGGTAAATTAGCTTAAGGGTTAACATGTGTTGTTATCACAAATATTGGTGCTGGTTATATCGTGTCATTTCTGAATGGCCTAAACGGATATGTACTAACGCCTGGACGGCTCCATTTCGTCAGACGAGTGTAGAAGTGCAGCATAGCATATTGTCTTCGTTCATTATAGTAGTATGCAGTGCGAGATGTCACGATAACCTGATGATTCCTCATCATCGGTTGTGCCGGAGCCGTGGTTAAGTTAGCCTTTTCCTATTTCTGGATGATATAAACATCTGAAGTAGGCATGGATTCATATGGAGGGTTCCTTGCGAGTTTCATGCGTTGTAGGTACCAGGCCGAATTTAATCAAAATTGCTCCAATCATGCGGTCTTTCGAGGTTCATCGCGAGCGCTTGACTGCGCGGTTCGGCGATTTCAGTGCGCGTTTGGTCCACACCGGCCAGCATTACGATGAATCGATGTCCAAGGTTTTTTTCGATCAACTTGGGATACCTGAACCGGACGTAAATCTCGGTGTGGCCGACATGAGTAATCCATCGATGATCGCCCGTACTATGATAGCGTTCGAGAAGGAGATGAGGTCTAATCCGGCCGATTTATTGGTTGTTGTGGGCGACGTCAACGCAGTTACATCATGTTCTCAAGTGGCTGCTTACCTGGGCATACCGGTTGCGCACGTGGAGGCGGGTTTACGCAGCTTCGATCTCTCGATGCCTGAGGAAATAAACAGGATGATTGCTGACCGGCTGGCCAGCTTGCATTTCGCCACTTGCGACGACGCAGTGGAAAACCTGCTGGGTGAGGGTGTTACTCGCGATTCGATCCGGCTTGTCGGGAACGTCATGATCGACACGCTGGTGCACAACCGGAAAAGGCTCGGAGAAGTTAAGGCAGAGATGAATCTGCCTGCTACAGCCTTTGTGCTCACAACACTCCACAGGCCTTCTAATGTTGACGATCCCGCCGGTTTGGAGCGCTTACTTAGCGCCTTGTCGAGGGCTTCGCTGCATATGCCTGTTCTCATGCCCATGCATCCACGGACGAGGAGGCGTGTTGAAGAGGCGGGGCTGGAGCGCATGATCAGCCGGATCGGCAGAGAGGACTTGGGAAAGCTGGAGCCGGCAGGGACTGTGTGGGTGACGGATCCGCTTGGCTATCTTGAATTTCAGGCCTTGGTAAGTGAGGCGGCGGTCGTCGTCACCGATTCCGGAGGGATTCAGGAAGAGACCACATATCTGCGGATACCTTGTTTGACCGTACGCGAAAACACCGAGAGACCGGTGACAATCTCTCAGGGTAGCAACAGGCTCGTAGGCACGGACAGTACCCGGCTGGAGGCGGCGATAATCGATGTGTTCGAGGGCCGGTTCAAACCGAAAGAGCCACCCACGTTGTGGGACGGTCATGCTGCGGACAGGATCGTGGAAGAACTAATCGCGCTGCCTGATGAATGGTTCGTCACGCGTTATTGAACAGTGAGAAACGCTATTCGATGTTTTTGGATTCCGTGCCCTGCAGATATTCAGCAAGTGCGTAGAGCATCCAGCACTCACTCCAGCGCATGAACGGCGTTCGAACTTTGTAGTGACGGTGTTTTCGGTAGGCGAATAATCCTTTTCTCTCAAGCCAAAGAAATTCTCGCGCGTGTTTCAACACCTTCGCCGCCATCTGTTCGGCACGGCTGTCGAGATGGGACAACCTGGTCAGCGTGGTCAGAGCAACTGCGAAGTTGTGGGTATCCAGGGGGTATGTTCCGTGGTCGAAATACTTCAGCATGCCGTTATCGTCGAAAAGATTATCGAGATAGTAGCGAAATCCCAACCTCAATGCCCGATCCACCAGATCAATCCCGTCGGCCGAAAAGCGACGGAAAGATTCAAGCGCCAGAAGGTTGAATCCCTGGTGAATGCCGTCGACCCAAGAGTTACCGGGATCCTCGCCGTATGGCCAGGCACCATCAGGACGCTGATGGGCGATAGTGAATGCTATGTGTTGTTGGAGGTTCTCGATTAGCTCTGTTTTTTTTAGTGCGTCGGCCGCCCGCGCGAGAAATGCGCTGACCAGCAGATTGACATTGTGAACAGCGGAATTGTCGATCGTTGTATAGCTGAAGCAGCGTCCGCTTTCGTGTTCGTGGATATTAAGATGCTTGATCAAGAAATCAGCCGCACCCTCAGCCGCTTCCTTACATAAATCAAGTCCGTGTCGCGACCATGCGTCGAGCATTGCCTCGCCGGCGAAGACGGTGCAGACAGCATTGGGGCTATATGCAGGAAGGGAGAAAAGCCTTGATTCCCAGCGGAAATTGTAGCCCCAAGAGTGTAAATCCCAACCGGGGGAGCGGGTGGCGATTAACTTCTCAGCGAGGGAGGCGGCCTCGGCCGAATGGCCTTCCGAGTTTGGGTGCCGACAAAGAGCGGAGAGGCATAGGGCCAAGCCTTTGGGATTCCGGCTCTTGGGTACAAGGAACAGGGGCCGCAGGTTCAGCGGGCAGCGTTTGACGATCTGTTGAGCGATCCTGGCCAGGGGGCGGACTCTGTCGATAAGCAAGAGTTTTAGAATGCGGCTGTTGAGGCCGTCGTAGGGATCGTAGCCGCCGTAGCCGTGCTTACGAATGCTGTGTAGCAGGCGGTGAAAGCAGTTATCAGCCCATTCGCGCATTTGAATTCAGGTCGTTTTTACAGTCGAAAGACAAAGTTCCAGCACTTCATCCCGTACCTTCAGTCCGATCACGTTTCTTTCCGTCATTTTCTGCTTCGGAAGCGTGTGGAAGTCCTCTTTGCTCTGCAGGTGTGACATCCGGCCGGAAGATATAAGATGCTTGTCGACACTGCCCATCCTGCCGCGAAAAATGGAGAAGGCGGGAGTGCCTAAAACAGCCGCTTCGCGGCACATCGTTCCGCCGGCTGATATTATGGCGTCCGCATGCCAGACGGCGTTGCGCCCATCGAGAGTTTCTGCAGGAATTATCACGTTGCCGCCGGCAAAATCCTGGATCTCAATACGCTGTTCCTCGGTTCGCGGCAAAAGGATGGTCCTGACCTCCGGGCGGAGCTTTAGTTCTTGGAGCAGTTCGACGAACAGCGGGTTCTCGAAGTCGTGATATGCGCTCATCGTGGCGGGCGGGCGTGCCAGGAAGAGTAAATGCCTCTGTGGATCGTACCCGTCGCCCGCCTTTAATAAATGTATGAGAACAGCGGAAAAATTGGGATCCGGCTCGAATCCCGCCAGATATACTTCTTCTTTCAAGCCGTTGTATCTTCGGACTTTCTTAGGTCTTGCACCGTATCGTCTAAGGTCACGGTCGTCGAATGTGAAGGGCACGATCACACGACGCGCGAGCCTGAAAGCCAGGTGGTTTGCCGGCTGGTATTCGTAATCCATCAGGGTCGCAGCCGGTATTCCTGATAATCTGGCCGCCACTATCTGTGCATAAGAGTTATGGCTTAACGCTAAATCGAAGCTGCCTGACTTTTTTGTCCAGCGGCGCAGCGTCAGTGCCCGGCCAAAGATGTTGCGGAGCTTACGGCCCTTACCGCGGCCTCCGTGAATTCCGATAGATTCGTACTCGATTCCGTATAGATCCAGCAAGCCGTGTGTTTGAGCGAAGTCACGGGCTGTAATTGATACTCGGTGACCGAGGCGTTTTAGTTCATCGATAATAGGTCGAAAGAAGAGAACGTGGGGGGAATTGGCCAGGTCGATCCAGATCCTCAACGGCCGTCCTCCAAAAGCGACCACATATATTCCATGGTCACCGGTGCCGAGCGGGCGATCGATTCAACCGCTGCAAATGAGGCAAGTGTGGTTTCAACCAGTTCCCGGAATGGGATTGGGGGCTCACCGGTTTTAAGTCCTTCGAGGAAACGCCGCATCTGCCCTGCCTGGCCGGTATCACGGCCGCGGAGGCGCTTGACGACTTTGCCTCCCGAGTACAGTTCCACGGAACGATGATCGTCAATAACTGCACTGCGCCCGGCCGCGAACATCTCGTAACGTTCCTTCGGCAAGGCTTTCGAACCCGAACCGGTATAAATGACGGTGCCGACGGAGCCGTTCTCGAATTCAAGCGAGATCGAAACATCCTCGCTCTCGACAGCGCTCTTGCCTTCCGCACGGAGGGCTGTGGATGCAACTTTCACGATGGGCGAGCCAGCAAGCAATCGCAACAGATCGATGAAGTGGCAACCCTCGCCGATTATTCTGCCGCCGCCGATGATGGGATCCTGCAGCCAGTGACCTTCCAACGATCCCGCGTTGATACGGCAAAGCAAAACGGCCGGCCCGCATCCCTCGATGTGGTTTCGTGCCAGAGCTACAGCGGGGGCGAACCTGCGGTTGAAGCCGACATGCAGATAACCATTCTCGCCGTAAGCCTCAACAATATCACGCAACTCTCCGATGGTCAGGCACAGCGGTTTCTCGACAAATACCGCCTTTCCTGCATTCAGCGCATCGGTGGTGAGTTTTCCGTGAAGGTTGTGCCGAGTGGCGATGATGACAGCATCCGTCTCGGCGTCGTTGAAGACCTGCTCGGGATCCCCTGCAGCGAAGGCGAATCCGAATCGTTTCGAGGCGTTCACCGCGCTCAATCCGCGGCCGCTTGCTACGCCGCGCAGACGCCCGCCTCTTAGAAACGGCAGGAGAAATTTCGATGCATAGCTGCCAACGCCTAAGGCTCCAATCGCGGGAGCGCCCTCAACCGGCTTCCTTGGAGCGGTCTCGAAAGTTACTGGTGTGCGACTATGTTCCTTCTTTACGTCGTAGCGCAGAAGCACTCCGAGAAAGTAATCTTTGCCTTCGGTTATCAGTTTGTAGGATTCAAGCGCATTCTCGAAGTCATATGTGTGGCTGATCAGCGCTGAAGGATTGATTTGCCCGTCGGATGCGAGCTGGAGCCAGGCCGCCATGTTGCGACCCTCCGTCCAGCGAACGTAGGCGGCAGGATAATCGAGGCCGTGCTCTTCATAAACCGGATCGTAGCGGCCGGGCCCAAGGCTACGGCTGACTACAAGCTTTAATTCTTTGCGGTAGAACGCTTCGCGCGGGATGTCCAGGTTAACCAGCCCGACGGCGCTGACGGTGCCCTGTTCCCGTGTGATTTCGGCCGATAGTTCAACGGGCTCAGACGATTTCGTCGCCGCGCAGATGATTGTAGCGTCGGCGCCCAGCCTGCCGGTGAGGTCCGAGATCCGGGCAATGACTTTCTCCCGGTCGAATTCAAGGAAGACTCCGTCGGGAGTATGCTTTGATACATGTTCCAAGGCGCGCGGATCAATGTCGATTCCCACGATCCTGCACCCAGCCGCTTTGAGCAGTTGGCAGGTCATCTGGCCGATCAGGCCCAAGCCGATAACCGCGACCAACTCGCCAAGACGCGCTCCGCTCTGCCTGACTCCCTGAAGGGCGATGGCCCCGACGCCGGCAGTCGCAGCCACTTTGGGATCGAGTTCCTGCGGCAGCGGAACGGCGAGGTTTCGCGGAACATATATGACCTCGGCGTGGTTGGCGTATCCTCCACCCGAACAGGCGACCAGGTCTCCGGCTCTGATACCCGGAACGATGTCGCCGGCTTCGAGCACGATTCCCGCGCTGCTGTATCCGAGAGGTGTGGGAGTGGTCAGCTTTGTTTGCACCGCCCTGAATGTGTTCATCAAGCCTTCGGAGCGTACCTTTTGCAGCACCTGCCTCACCAGGTCGGGACGAGCGCGGGCTTTGCCGAGCATGCTGCGGCGGTCCATCTCAACCTGTGACCGCTCGGTTCCGGCGCTTATCAGCGAATAGAGGTTCCGGACAATCACTCCCTGTTTTTCGAGCTGAGGCAAAGGGGATTCCTGAAGACTTAACTCGCCGCTTTTCAAATTCCGTAACAGGATTTTCATGATAACGAGGTGTATTAAGAGTTGTTTTTAATGTGTGAGAACTGATGTGGGAAGGCTACCCCAAGCATGGATAGCTGTCAAACGTGTGGCATCTTGAGAATGCGGTTCTTTCAATGTGTTTACCGTTCAGCTGCCAGTGGATATACTCCAGCCAGGATGTCAGGAACTAACGTGCCAATCAATAAGAACGAAATGCCTTCTTCCCCAGGGGAGTTGAAGCCCAAGCCCGGCATCGTAGCCGTATTCGTGCTGACGCTGTTGACGATTCTGGGGTCCTTCACTGGATTTTTGCGGGAACTCGTTATCGCGTTTTTCTTCGGAACCACGGCAGAGGCCGACGGCTTTGCAGTGGTGGTTTTCTATTACGAATTCTTCCAAGTCCTGATGCTCAGCGGCATCGCAGGCCTGGCTTTTATTCCGTACCTGGCGCGTAAGCGCGGCGCGGGAGAGGAAGAGGCCGGCTTGCGAGTCGTCAAGACTATGATGCTTTGGATCGGATTGGTTTTTTCCTTTGTTGCTGTTCTTGTTGTTGTATTCGGCGATTCCCTCATCGGCACCACCATGCCGGGATTGACTGCAAGACAGTTCGAAATCACTGCTTGGCTTGTACAGATCTGCGCCATAGGCATCCCTCCGCTAATAGTAAGCACGATGCTCGCGGCGCTACTGCAATCGTTTTACAGGTTCAACTTCACACCCTTGGGGAGAATTGTACTAAACCTCGTGCTGGTCGTCGTTGTTATTCTGTTTGTGCACACTTGGGGTATCGCCGCAGCGGCCGTTGGCATGCTTGTTGGCGTGGCTGCCCAACTGCTAATTATGATTCTTGCGATTCGTGGCAAACATTCGGGAGGATTCATATCAGTTTTCAATCCGAGCCTGCTGCATCTGCTCAAGTTGATGCTTGTGCCGCTGCTGATGATCGTGGTCATCAATTACCTTTATCCCCTGATGGAGTTCTTTTTCATGTCGGGCCTCGGGGAGGGGGTTGTTTCGGGTGTCAGCTATGGCCGACGTCTTATTTCCGTGGCCGTCGGCCTGGCCTACTCGATACAGATTGTCTACTTCGCGCGCGCGGCGGATGAGACGGAGACTTCAAGGGATGCTGAAGAGAATGCAAAGCTTCTTTCATCGGCTGTGCGAAGCGGTATCGCGGTGTTGGCGCCGGCTGCTGCGCTGGCATGGATTTCTGCGGGCCCGCTTGTCGTTTTGCTGTTTCAGCGCGGTACATTCGACAGCGCTTCATCGGCGATAACGGCCGCGGCCTTCCACGGTTATGCAATAGCGATCTTTGCGAACCTGCTGTGGGGCCTGTTCATGCGGGCGGGTATCGTCTTTCGCCGGCCATCGATTACTCTGCTGATGGTACTAACCATGCTCCTGTCCGGCACAGTCTTTAATATGATCTTCGTCCCGCTTTATGGCTATGCTGCAATTGGGTATGGATACTCTCTTGCAGGATTCTTGTCCGCTGTCTTAGGGTATTTTCTCTTGGGTATCCATTTCGGCTGGCGTCGTGAGATTACCCGCGCAGGGCGCGAGGCAGTCTTCGATATTCTCATCGCTGCGTTCAGTGCTGTCCCGGCTTGGTTTGTTTTGGAGATGTGTTTCAACGGGCTGCCCCATGACGCCCCCGAGTCGATCATTCAGGGAGCGGTCGTCACTCTGGTTTACATTGTCGTATTGGCGGCCGCAAACTTGATCTTCGGGAGAACAAGACTGTTTGAATTGTTAGGGCGTCTCGTACCATTTAGAAAGCGAAAGTGAGCTCAGCTTGAAGTCTCGTTGTTTGAGGCTGGGTGGTACTCCGGAACCAGCGCTCGTAACTCCTTCACAATCTCCAACTGTCCGACCTCGGCGAAAGAGAGAAGTTCGTTGACCCGGTCGATCATGTCACCCGGCGGTTCATCTGATTTGGCACGGAAGATCTTTGCGTGATTCGTTGGCAGGTCCTTTTCCCCCGCGCTGAACAGTTTCTCTGTTATCTTTTCTCCAGGCCTCAGTCCCGTGAATTCAATCTTGATATCGCGTTCGGGGATCTTGCCGTTGATTCTGATCAGCGCTCTCGCCAGCTCGACAATTTTAATCGGTTCGCCCATATCGAGAACATAGATCTCACCGGCTTTTCCTGTGGCGGCA
>CBFCZO010000139.1:0-8419 GCA_965602675.1 uncultured bacterium
GGGGGGTCGTGCCTGCCGAGATCGAGTTCTACCGCCGCGAAAGCGAAAGCGGCGAGAATTCCGCACGGTATTTCCTCCGCGAGGCCGGCCTGCGAGCCAGCGAGGAGGAGGCGAAGCGGGTCGTAGCCCGGGTTCGGCAGTTGTATGATGCCTATCCCGGTGTCGAGCCGCGATCCGGCGCGCTCGAGGTTGTCGCGGGGCTCAAGGCCGCGGGCAAACGGCTCGCGCTGGTGACCGGCTCGCCACGGAGCGATGTGGAGCGGCTGCTCAAGGCGGAGCAGTCGGCGTTGTTCGACACGATCGTCACGGGCGACGACGTGGCCAACGGCAAACCGGATCCCGAACCGTACAGCCTGGCGTTGGAGCGGCTGGGAGTCGCGCCGCAGCGGGCCGTGGCCGTAGAGAACTCGCCCTACGGCATCCGCTCCGCGAAGGCGGCGGGATTGGTAACGGCGGGTTTGACCTCCACGCTGCCGCCCGAAGATCTCGCGGAGGCCGACCTGGTGATCAATTCCCTCCGCAGGCTGGCCTCCTGGCTGGACATCCGGGAGGAGTGATCGAGCGCTTGCGGTTTGACAGGGAGTCAGTTATCGCATATTTTTTAGCGGGAAAAACCATAAAGAAATCGCGAAATGCCCAGGAAGAGCAGAAGAAAGGATGTGTCGCTGGCCGAGACGGCCTATCTGAAGATCAAGGAGGAGATTCTGCGCAACACGTTTCCTTCCGGTGAGTTTCTCAGCATCCGCGATCTTTCGATGGCCCTGAACGGCATGGGGCGCACCCCGGTGAGGGAGGCGGTGCAGCGGCTCCACGACGAGCGGCTGCTGACGGTGGTGCCGCGCAAGGGCGTGATCATCCCGGAGTTCGACATCAAGAAGATGATGGATCAGCTCGAGATCCGTCACATTCTGGAGCGTCACTCCGCCGTAAAGGCCGCCGACAATTTCGATGATGACGGGCTCGAGGATCTCAAATCGATCCTCGAAGACATGGTTTCGATCGAGGGCAAGGGGAGTTATCAGCTCGCGAAGCTGAATATGATGTTTCACATCAAGATCGCGCAGGCCTCCAACAATCACGAAATTGTGGAGACACTCTCGCGGATCTACGACCACCACATCCGCATCTACACCTTCTTCCTGACCGATCCCACCCGCTTCAACCTCACGCAGAAGGAGCACTGGGAGATATACGAGGCGATTTGCACCGGCGACAAGGATAAGATCAAATCCTCGATAGACGATCATTTCGAGAGCACTCGCCAGCAAATCCTCGCCAGCATCCTTCAGTAACGACGTTGCCTCCCGCCGAGGGGGGGGTAATTCCGCAAGTATTGAGGCGAAGTGAAGATGTGTCCTGCCGAGCACTGGGGCGAATTCCGTCTCGATAGATGGCGGCCCGGGAGCGAGAGCCGGCGTTGATCGCGAGGGACGGCTAGCAGGTCTCTCCTTTACCTGTTTCCAAAACCACTGTTCGATTCGAATCGATTTTCACTTGACCGCTGTGATGCCGCGCGGTATTCATGGTTTGATGAGAAGTAGACTCAATATCTGATCTTTCACATTACAGGAGGTGTAACGATGGCCGGCAAGAGATTCGCGAAGATTTACCGCAATGCCCCGAGCGAGATAGTCGAAGAGCTGCTGGAGTTTCGTAAGAACCATCCGCCAGTGCGGCGCGAGATCGAGGGGGTGACCTGGACATGGCGCACAGTCGGTGAGGGGCCGGAAAGCCTGCTGATCCTGCCTGGAGCGACAGGAGACGGTGAGCAGCCTTTCCGGAACGTCACAGCACTTGGCCGGGATTACCGCGTCGTCTCGGCCGACTACGCGGCCGTTGCGACGATAGAGGATCTGGTCGACGGCCTGGCTGGGGTGATGGATGCCGAGGGAGTGGAAGCCGCGCACGTGGTGGGGGGCTCCTACGGCGGCATGGTGGCGCAGTGCTTGATGAGGAAATATCCCGAGAAGGTGAGAAAGGTGGTGCTGTCGCACACCGCGGCCCCTCGCGAGGAGGGATTGCGCAAGGTGAAGATCGCCGGGCGGCTGCTGCCGCTGTTTCCGATGTGGCTGCTGCGCAAGCTCTCAATGCTGGAAATCAAGAAGCAGATGAAGCCGTTCCCGGAGGCGGGCGCATTCTACGTGCCCTACTTCCGGGAGAAACTCGCCCTGCTGAAGAAGGCCGATATCAAGGCGATGACGAGCCGCGTAATCGACCTCTACGAGAATTATCGCTTCAAGCCCGGGGATTTCGCCGACTGGAAGGAGAGGATACTGATCATCGAGGCGGCGAGTGACCGGATGGTGCCGGACGAGGTGCAGCAACTGCTGCGCGATCTCTATCCGACGGCGCGGGTGCACACGTTCGAGGGGACGGGGCACGTGACGGCGGTGGTGAGGCCGGAGGAGTACGTGGCGGTGATCAGGGAGTTCCTGGCGGCGTAGTGAGCCTGTTAAGATGCACAGACGGCGGGGAGGTGCGGCAGAGGCCTTCCCGCCGTGTTGATTAATGAGGCCTTGGATCGCTGCGAAGGGGCGGCTCGAGTGTGCTAATGTATCTCCGTCAGGGAGAACCGGAAAATCAGAATAATTAACGGGGGTTTGCGATGATTTATCTGCTGGCGGCCGCGATTTTATTTGGTTTGGTGCAAACGGAGGATGCGCTGTTAAAGACGGCGGAGGGGATAACGACGGAGGAGATCGCAGCGCACATCCGCTTCCTCAGCGACGATCTGGTTGAGGGGCGGGGGATCGGGGCGCGCGGCGGCTACCTCGCCGAGCTTTATATCGAGACGATGTTCCGGCATTACGGCCTGGAGCCTGCGTTCGGCGAGTCGTACCGGCAGGAGGTGACGCTGCAGGGTGCGGCACCGGATCCGGCAACGGTGCTGGAGTTTGTGTCGCCGGGAGGAGAGAGCGCAAGTTTCGATTTCGGGGAGGATTTCGTCGCTGTATATCCGTTCCCACGGGAAGAGAAGACGCTGGAGGCCGAGCTTGTCTACGTCGGCTACGGGATCATCGCGCCGGGCTACGAGTGGGACGACTACAAGGGTGTCGACGTTCGCGGCAAGATCGTGGTGATCCAGGTAAACGAGCCGCGGCCCGACCTGCCCGAGGTGTTCGAGGGCAGGACGCTGACCTACTTCGGCCGCTGGATCTACAAGTACCAGGAGGCGGCGCGGCAGGGAGCCGCCGGGGCGTTGCTGATCCACTCGACGGAGGATGCGGGCTACAGCTGGAGCGTGGTGCGTAACTCGTGGGCCGGCGAGTCGTTTTTCGTCCCCGGCACGCCCGATGTGCTGCCGATGCGTAGCTGGCTCAGCGGCGGGACGGCGCAGGAGTTGATGAAGCTGGCGGGCAAGGACCTTGCGCAGTTGCGCGCCGCGGCGCAGGAGCGCTCGTTTGAGCCGGTGCCGCTGGGTGTGAGGGCCCGGATCACCGCCGACAACAAGTATCGCAAGGTGATCACGCACAACATCGTCGGCGTCGCGCGCGGCAGGGCCCCCGCCGAGTCGGCGAGGGCGGTGGTGTTCAGCGCGCATCACGATCACTTCGGAGTCGGGGAGGGGGAGGGCGATCAGATCTACAACGGCGCGATCGACAACGGATCGGCGGTGGCGGCGTTGCTGGCGATGGCGCACGTGTGCGGTGAGAACCAGGGCGCGCTGAGCCACGACGTCGTCTTTCTCGCCTGCGCGGCAGAGGAGGAGTTGATGCTCGGCTCCGACTACTTTGCCCGCAATCCGTCGTTGCCGGCGGAGCGGATCGCGGCGAACCTCAATTTCGAGATGACGAATGTGTGGGGCGAGGCGGACGACATGCTGGCCATCGGTGCGCAGTATTCCGATCTGCAGGAGTTGATCGAGGGGGTTGCCGGGCGGCACGGGATGACCGTTTCGCCGGAGAGCGCGCCCGAGCAGGGCTATTTCTACCGCAGCGACCAGGTGAGCTTCGCGCGCGCCGGGATCCCCGCGACCTGGATCGACCTGGGGGAGAAGCTGCGCGGCAAGCCGGAGGGCTACGGCAAGAAGCTGCGCGACGACTACAGGGCGAACTGCTATCACCAGGTGACCGACGAGTTCGACCCGGCGTGGGAGCTGACGGGGACGCAGCAGATCATCCGGCTGTGCACCGAGTTGCTGCTGGCGATCGACGGGCGGAGTGAGCCGATCCAGTGGAAGGAGCACTCGCCGTTCAGGCGGTGAGGGGCGACGCGGAAGACCCTCATAAAACAGGTATCGATCCCGCTTGACGATAGTCAATCCATTCGGCCGGGGTGTGCGCTAAAACCGGAGAAGCGAGGGCTATTTGACACGCGTGGTGTCGGCGGGGCGCTTCCGCGGGAAATCGCGCCAGCAGCACAAGTGGCTCGGCCTGACGCTGAACGGCATCTTTTCGCGGCGCCAACTTCGGTATACATATTGCTCTAATATTTGCAGCAGCCTTGCGGGCGGCGGGGGTGTGCAATACAATCTCGGGCAAGAATAAGGCTGAAGAGGAGTGGCGATGAAAGCGCTGCTGTTGACTGGCGGGACGGCGAGCCGGTTGCACCCGTTCACCTCGACGAGGCCGAAGCCGATGCTGCCGATCGCGAACCAGACGATCCTGGAGCGAAACCTGGGGATGCTGCGGGAGGCGGGAGTGACGTCGGTGGTGGTGGCCACCGGAGGCAACGGCGAGAGAATCCGGGGTGCGCTGGGCGATGGCTCTGCGCTGGGCCTGCAGATCGAATACGTGCCGCAGGAGGGCGAGGGGATCGAAAGGGCTGTGGCTTCGGCACGCAAGAAATTCGTCGAGGGCCAATATTTCCTGCTCGTTTACGCGGACATCCTGACGACAGAGAACATCTTCAGCACCACGCTCTCGGTCTTCAACCGGCTGCGGGCGCCTGTGGCGGGCGTGGTGCTGCCTGACGGCTCGTCTGCGCTCTACGGCAATGTCTACCTCGACGGCGAGATGCACATCACGAGGATCGTGGAGAAGCCGGAGGAGTCGGGGCTGGGCAACTACGTGCTGGGTGGAGCATTCATGATGCCCTACGACCTGTTCGAGTTGCTGGAGGAGGGTTTGCCGATCCTGCAGGCGTGGGAGCAGCTGATCGAGCGCTACGGGATGTACGCGGCGATCTGGGAGAAGAAGTGGATCGATATCAACTATCCGTGGTCGATCCTGCAGGCCAACAAGATGGTGATGGACAGGTGGGAGGATTCGCGCGTGGCGCGCAGCATCGACCTGGCGGGCAACGTGTCGATCGAGGGCCCTGTGAAGATTGAGGAGGGCGTGGAGATTTGCGAGGGGGCGGTGATCCGCGGTCCGGTGATAATCGGGCGGGGCAGTTTCATCGGCCACAAGGCCTTGATCCGCGAGTACAGCGCGATCGGGCCGGGAACAACGATCGGCTACGGCACGGAGTTGAAGAATTGCATCATATTCGGCGGAGCGACAATCGGGCGGATAAGCTTCATCGGCGATTCGGTGGTCGGAGAGGGCGCGGATATCGGCAGCTGCACGATGACGATCAACCGCCGCCTGCAGGGGGGGACGATCGAGGTTCCGGTCAAGGGCGAGCTGGTCGACAGCGGCCTGGACAAGCTGGGCGCGTTCATCGGCGACGGGGCGGTGGTCGGCGCCTCGAACACGATCCAGGCAGGGGCTGTAATCGACAGCGGCGCTGTGATCGGCCACCACTTCACCGTCGGCAGAGGGGAGGCCTGAGCATGTGCGGCATCGTGGGAGCCATCGGGGTCGAGGACGCCGCGGAGAAGCTGCTGGGGGGAATTCGCAGCCTGGAGTACCGCGGTTACGATTCCTGCGGCATAGCGGTGATCGATGCAGGTAGGATCATCATCAGGAAGGACGTCGGCACCGTCGCCGAGGTTGACGACAAGCTGAATTTCGCCGAGTTGCCGGGATCATCGGGTATCGCCCACACGCGCTGGGCGACGCACGGGCGGGTTAACCAGATCAACGCCCATCCCCATCTGAGCATGAGCGGCGATTTTGCCATCATTCATAACGGAATCATAAGCAACTATAAGGAAATAAAGGAATTTCTGCGGGGCGAGGGATTCGAGTTTCACACCGAAACCGACAGCGAGGTCGTGGCCAACCTGCTTGAGCATTGCTATCGCGACACGGGCGACGTGGAGGCAGCGCTTGTGCGGAGCGCGCGGCGGCTTGAGGGCAGTTACGCCATTCTGGCTGTGACGACTCACGACCCCGAGCACATCTACGCTGCGCGGCTGGAGAGCCCGCTGATGCTGGGCATCGGCGCCGAGGGCAACTACATCGGCTCCGACGCCAACGCCTTCATCGCCTACACGCGCAACGCCGTCCCGATGGACGACGGGGAGTACGCGGTGGTGGGGAAGGACTCCTTCCAGATCCGCGACCTGATCACCGGCGACCTGGTGGAGCGCAAGCCGTTCTCGGTGCCTTGGGATGTGAACGAGAGCCAGAAGGGCGGCTATCCTCACTTCATGCTCAAGGAGATCCACGAGCAGCCGCAGGCGATCAAGCAAGCGCTGTCGGCCGACGATGAGGCGATCTCCGAGCTGGCCGACCGCATCGCGGGGGCGGAGCGGGTCTACCTGCTCGGCGTCGGCACGACGTACTACGTTTCTCTCTACGGGCAGTACATCCTCAAGCGGCTGGCGGGCGTGTTCGCACCGGCGATGAGCTCCGACGAGTTCGAGCACACGGCGGTTGTCGAGCCCGGGACGCTGGTGCTGGCCTGCTCGCAGAGCGGTGAGACCTACGACACGATCATGGCGCTACGGGCGGCAAAGGAGGGCGGCGCGGAGACCGCGGCGATCGTCAACGTGGTGGGCTCGTCGATGACGCGTGTGGTCGACCGCAGTGTGATCCAGAGCTCCGGTCCGGAGATCTGCGTGATCAGCACCAAGGCTGCGATGGCGCAGATGCTGATTTTACTGCGCTTGGCTGCGGAGGTGGCGAGACGCAAGGGGATTTTCAATTCTGCTGAGGACAAATCGCTGACGGGCGCGCTGGAGAAGCTGCCGGAGACGATCCGGCGGATCATCAACGAGCGCAGCGGCACGATCCGCAACCTGGCGGAACGCCACTCGGGAATTAACAACTGGGTTTTCCTCGGACGCGGCCGTTACTACCCGATCGCGATGGAGAGCGCGCTGAAGATGAAGGAGGTCTCCTACGTGCACAGCGAGGGGATGCCGGCGGGCTTTCTCAAGCACGGCACGCTGGCTTTGATCGACGAGACGGTGAACACGCTGGTGTTCTGCCCTTCGCGCGAGGAGAGCGACCTGTTCGATATGACGCACAGCAGCGCGGAGGAGGTGCGGGCGCGCGAGGGTCACCTTGTCGGCTTCTGCTTCGATGAGGATGAGTTGTTCAGCGAGCGGATCGTCCTGCCCGCGCTGCATCCGCTGCTCAATCCGCTGCTGGAGTTGGTGGTGGGGCAGCTTCTCAGCTATTTCACGGCGCTTGCGCTGGGGCGCAACATCGACAAGCCGCGCTCCCTGGCCAAGAGCGTGACCGTGCCGTAGGGAAATTCCGGCAATAGAATGAATCTATTGCTGATCGTCATCTTCATTTCAGTCGACGACATGTTGCTATAACTATTGGTAATGGTGAAATTTTCGCTTATCAAGTGCTTTTTTCACTACTAATAGCATTTTCAGCAAATGCTGAAACAGGCAAATCAGTGAAATTTTACATCAAGATAGGCGTCTGCCGGTGCCAACCATCGTGACTAAGGATGAACCTGTCGCACTGCCAAGCTCGCCGTTATTCGACGGTGAATTCGTAGCGCCCGATTTCCCTGCCGTTCATTGTCAGCAAAACGCTGTGCGCGCCTGGGGGCCAGCCGTCGTCGGGGAGGAATGAGAAGCTGAAGCCGGTATCGCTGAGGTTTTCATTGATGGTGAGGCTGCGGGTGGCGGCTTCAGCAAGCTCGCCGTTGACCGTCCACTCGGCTTGGAGCCATGAGCCGGTGCCGAAATCTCCGCGTCCGACGATGAAGACTGTATCGCCGTGGGCGAAAGCCGTCGTCGGCTCGATCGGGTTGTAGTTCTCATCCGCGCCCTTGGCCAGTACCACATCTCTGATGACCGACGGGATGGCGTCGGCAGGCGGCTTGATTTTGAACTCGTAGGAGCCGAGCAGCTCGCCGTCGAGGGAGACCTCGGCGCGGTAGCCCTCGCCGACCAGCGGCGCGCTATCGAAAGAGAGTGTGAAGTAGGCGTAGGTGAACTCGCCGAAGGAGAAGATCACACCCTCGTTCAGCTCGGCGAAGTCGACGGCCTTTTCGGCGATCTTCTGATCGCGGAACCAGAAGACGCTCTCCACCTCGCCCTTCTTCGGCCGCCCCTCGAACTTCAGGTAGAGATATATGATTTCATCCTGAGAGAATTCGTCGCCCGGATCGACCGGCTTGCCCT
>CBFCZO010000140.1:0-8161 GCA_965602675.1 uncultured bacterium
GGGCGGTGATCTACGGCTCGGCGATGGCGAGCTTCGCGGTGGAGGATTTCAGCCTTGACCGGCTGGTGAGGCTGAGTGATGAGGAGTTGCGCGAGCGTGTGCGGGGGTTCCGCGATCTGAGTTATTTTGAGGATCCTGAGATAGGGTGAAACGCGCCGATTCCTGCCTTTGTGAATTGTCTAAAGTGTAGTCCCGTCTTGACGGGATTCAGGGCCGCCGTTTTCATCCGGATGTAGGGGCGGATTTCAATCCGCCCTTGTCGCGCAGAGCGCGACGTTTCTTTATGATTCCGTTAGCAGCGGTTGCCATCCTACTCATTGACGGCGGGATGCGTTCTTCAAGCGTAATAAAATAAGGGGCGCATGAAGGCGCCCCCTACAACTGGAAGGAGCCTACCCTCTACAAAGGCATCGCCGATTATTGTAGGGCCGTATCCGCCGCGGCGGATTGGGCCGCCGTTTTTTCATCCGGATGTAGGGGCGGATTTCAATCCGCCCTTGTCGCGCAGAGCGCGACGTCTCACCAGGCTTTCGTCAACGGCGCTTGCCATCCTGCTCAATGACTCTCCCAGCAACAACCACGTGCATTTTTTTCTTCACGGGATGGAACCGGGGCGGTATTTTTGCGTTATTATGACCAGGGTCATATAATGACCATGGTCACAAAAGGTGGTTTTGAGGTGCGGTCAGTCGGGTGACAAGCCTGGAGGGGCAAAGGCGGTGGCAAAGGCGATGGTGGTGACAAGCTGGCGGAGGAAGCAGGCGGAGAGGCTGCGGGAGCAAATCTACGAGACGGCGCTCGAGCTTTTCCGGGAGCGGGGATACGAGTCGACATCGGTGGAGCGGATAACCCGGCAGGCCGGCGTGGCGAAGGGGACTTTTTTCAACTACTTCGCAAGCAAGGACCACGTGCTGGCCCAGTGGTACGGCGAGGTGACGCTCGGCGTTTTGCGGGGGTGCAGGGAAGGCGAGTATGGCAGCGCGGAGGCGGCTGTGTCGGCGTTGGCGGTGGGGCTGGCGGAGGCGGGGGAGCGCGACGCGGAGCTTTACGCCTCGAAGTCGCGTAACTGGAGCGAGACGGTGTCGGGCGAGGAAGAGTCGATGGATGCGGAACTGCTGCGCTACCTGGCCGGGCAGTTGGAGGGCGGAAGGGAGAGTGGAGAGTTGGCGGCTTCGCTGGATGCGGGCTTTTTTGCGGGGCTGGTACTGGCAGTGATGACGGGGACCGCGAAGAACTGGGTGGTGGCGGGCTGCGGATTTGACCTGAGGGAGGCGATCGAGTCGCGCATCAGGTTTCTTTTCTCGGCTGTGCACGCCGGTAAAGAGGAGGCGGAGAATGAAAGTCGATAGATTTTTGTGCGTTGTTATTGGGCTGCTGTTTGCCTGGCAGGCGGGGCTTGCGGGCGCTGACGAGGCGGACGAAACCATCAAACAGCAGATAGATGGTTACCTTTCTCAGATCTACAAGGCGGACCAGCCGGGGGCGGCGGTGATAGTGGTGCGGGGCGGGGAGGTGGTTTTCAGGAAGGGCTACGGTCTGGCGAACGCCGAGCTGGGTGTGGCGATGGAGCCGTCGATGGTGTTCAAGATCGGTTCGATGACGAAGCAGTTCACGGCGGTGGCTGTGATGCTGCTGGTGGAGGAGGGCAAGATCGGGCTGGACGAGGTGGTGACGAAGTACCTGCCGGACTATCCGGCCCACGGCGGCAGGATCACGATCAGGCACCTGCTGACGCACACGTCGGGGACGGCGGAGTTGACCGAGATCGAGGAGTGGCAGGCGCGGATGCGGGATGAGTTGACGCCCGACGAGGTGATCGCGTTTTTCAAGGACAAGCCGCTGGATTTCGAGCCGGGCGAGAAGTGGGAATACAGCAATTCGGGCTACCTGCTGCTGGGGAGGATCGTCGAGGCGGCGTCGGGGGTGCCGTGGAGGCAGTTCGTGGAGGAACGGATTTGCGAGCCGCTGGGATTGGAGCACACGGGTGTGGAGGACGACACGACGGTGGTGGCGGGGCACGTAGGAGGCTATAAGCGGGTCGAGGGGAGGGTGGTTCTGCCTCCTATGATCAGCATGTCGCAGCCGACGTCGGGCGGGGCGATGTATTCGAATGTCGACGACCTGGCGAGGTGGGATGCGGCGTTGAGCGCGGGGGAGTTGATCGGGGAGGAGTCGCTGGAGGAGTGTTTCACGCCGGCGGTGCTGAACAGCGGGGAGGCGACGGATTACGGTTTCGGCTGGGTGATCGAGGAGTTCAAGGGGCGGGAGATGATCTGGCACAACGGGCGGATCAACGGATTCCTGTCGCACGCGCTGCGGTTGCCGGAGGAGGAGTTGTATGTGGCGGTGCTGTGCAACGTGGAGGACGACACGGCGACGACGATCAGGGTGGTGGCGGAGAGCGTGGCGGCGATCGCGTTGGGCGAGCCGTTCGAGGAAGTGACGGGGATTGAGTTGAGCGAGGAGGAGTTGCGGGCGTATGTGGGGACGTATCGGCGGGGGACGGCGGAGGCCGGTGTGGAGTTGAAGGTGGTGCTGGAGGAGGGGCAGTTGTTCATCACGTTGCCGAACGGGATCAAGGACGAGATCGTGCCCGTCTCCCGCACCGATTTCTTCGTCCCCAAACGCTGGCAGACGATCTGGTTCGAGCTCGATGCCAACGGCGTCGTTCTGCGACTCCTCGTCCCTGGACAGGGGGAGAGCAAGATCGGGTTTACGAAGGTGGAGTGAGGGATTTGCCTTTTGCGGTGGAGGATTTCAGTTTGGACCGGCTGGTGTGGCTTAGAGCGGAGGAGTTGAGAGAGCGAGAGCGAGGGTTCCGGGAGTTGAGTTTTTTCGAGGATGAGGAGGTGGGGTGAGATATCTGCTGAAGTTTTGCACGTGGTTATTGATCATCAATCAGCAAAATGTTTAGTGCCTCGGTTCTCTCGTCTGTATTTAGGTTGTTCCTCACTGAAGCAAGCCGATTATTTCATGTTGCCTTGAAGATAAATACTGCATTTAGGTTACATCTTGGATTTATCCCCATGTGCTGCCTCCATATTTGCATCTATTCTTCTAAATCTCATTCAAATTTTGTTGACTTAAGCTCTCAGTCTATGTAGTATATTTGCTATAATAGTATGCCCTCTCCGGTGTTCCGATCAAATTTGCCCTGACTGGCAGGTTGTATGGAGACAATAGACCTAACAAAGTATGCAAAGAAAGACAATAAAGGTAGAATTCGTCTAGCTTGGAAAGAATGTTTTCGTTTTGTTGATTCAAAGGCATATCATAGGATTCTTAAATCGAAGAATTGTCATATCATGTTCTCCCTCGCTAATTATAATTTCATCAATCCTTCCGGCGTGATAATGCTTCTTTTAATAGGCCGTTTACTTCGTTCAAAAGGCTTATATCTTTGGCTAAAGCTTCCATTTGGCGATTCTCCTTTGTCTTTTCTTAAATCTATTAATTTCGCATCCGTATCATCAGAGATTTTTTCGATATCTAACAGTTTTCTTTTAGACAGTGTAAAAGCCTCTAAAGATAATCTGTGCGATAATATTAGATACCTTTCTTCTGAAACGTTTAATGATATTCTAGTGATCACAGATAACTATATCCATTCTGATTACATCAAATCCCTTTTTAAAGAATTCTTACCAGGTTCATATCATGATAATGTTATTGTTCCATTTTATAATTCTTTAAGAGAATTATGTGAAAATATAATTCTTCATAGTGATACAGGTTATGGCTATATTATTATTGGCCCATCTGGTCCAAATTATATTAGCATATGTATTGGCGACATTGGCATAGGTTTCAGGCGCAGGATGTTTGCTTATAGTTCAACCAAACTTAGTGATTTTGATATTATTAAATATGCTTTGTTGCTTAGATTTGAAGGCGAGATTACAGGTTTGTTTGATGTTATTAATTTCACACATAATTTGAATGGTTTTATTAAAATACGAAGCGGCCATGCGGAAGCTCATTTAGATTTGCGTGACATTACTCTTGAGTCTAATGGAAGCATTAAATCCTATATTGAAAACAACCTTATTAAAGTCTCTGTAAATAATCCATTTCCTGGGGTTCAATACGAAATAGAATACAGAAAGCGAAAGTAAATACAGGTATTTTATATATGGGTAGAATATTTATTGCCGAACCGTTAAGATATAAGCTTGCTAATAATATTATGTTACAGTGCAAAGATGTTCTAAACAAGTCAAAAATATACGGTACTATTAAAGATTATAGGGATCTTAAGTTAATTTTTGATTTGAAATATAATCCTGATAAGTTTTCGTTTTCGTTCATTGATTTTACTTCATTTGATGTTATAAGATTAGATAAAAGACGCGAAGCGATGATTAGCTTGTCAAAAGAATATGAATTTCTAGCTATTGCAAGGGATAACAGCGTTGGGCAAGAGTTAGTTCAATTAGGATATTTTCCAGTTGCAATCTGCAGAAATGATGGTATTATCAAGCAGGCTTATCAAAATCGCATGGATGATATAACATTTAGTAAATACAACAAAATGCTAAATAAATACAATAATTATGATGATATTCATAATTTTTGGGTAGATAGCATCTTGAGAAATAAAATCAGAGATAATCTAATATATGCAAAAAACTACAGATTTAATAACACAGTAAATGCAAATATGAATTTGTTCATTGACATAAAAAACATTATTAGAGAGTATTGGATGTCCTTTTATATAGCATATCAGATTGGCCACAAACTGTCGAATGGATATACAAATTCTTTGGAGGAAAAGGGATTCATTGCATGTAATAATACTGCTTATGTGATAGCGTCGATGCTCCAATTGATATTTGATAGTAAATCATTAATATATTTGGATAAGCTAATAGCAAAGCGAAAAACAAACATAGCAAAATTGAACATAGCTAAACGAGAAATACAAAAAAATAATTTAATAATAATAGAAGATATTGTTGCAACAGGAAGAGAAGTAGATATGCTTTATATACTAACTAGATTGCTAGATGGTTATATTAACAGAGCAGCAAGTGTCATAAAATATAGTTTTGCAAAAACGAGATTATTGGATGTTGAAAAAGACTTGACTTCGTTGATAAATTTAGATACTATGGAGATATGAATAAAATGAAAGGGATGAAAAAATATCATAATATGCTAGAATACAAAGAAGAAATGATATTTGAAATAATAGATGCAAAGATACTTATTTATAAAATATATAAATACGCGAACGAAATGCTTAAAAATGAATATTATTACAAATATGTAGATCATGGAATAGGGCATTGTAGCAGGGTGCTAGAATATGCAATGAATATAGTAAAGAAATTAAGACAAATAGGAATGGAGGATTTGTCAGACTACGAAAGAACAGTCATAGGAATAGGAATATTGATTCACGACATTGGAATGCAATACAAATATTATAAAAAGACAAAAATGAGTAAAATGGAGGTTAGAAAGAAACATTGCGAAATGGGATTTAAAATAATGGAAAATATACTACTACAAAAAGGGGAAATAAAGGGAATGCCAGAATTGATGATAGAGGAACGGGAAAGAAGCATAGTGTATGATGCAATGTATGTAGGGTATGCACATAGCGGTGATAAATATTGGAGTAAAATTAAGGAAATATATAAGTATAAATCAAGGATATTTAATCAATGGAAAAGAATATTATTATTGGCAGCAATAGTAAGGCTTGCAGATGAAATGGATATTGATGCAAGAAGAATAAAGAAACCAGATTATATACATAGTGATAAGCTAAGAATAAGCGATATTGAACACTGGGCATCATGTATATATGTTAATAATGTTGAGACGAAAAGAATAATACCAGGAGATTTAGAAATAACAATAGAATGGAAGATTCCCAGGGAGTCAGAAGAGAAAGTAAAAGAAATGATAAAGACGATGATTGAAAATATGCGAAAGATGAAAATCGAAAGAGAAATAGAAAAAATAAAAAAGTACTTGAAATGGCGTGAAGATATGAGAGAAATAGACATAATAATAAAAATTGATAAATCACCTGAAGAAGAATTTATGAAAAAACCGCCCGAGAAACTAATGAAATATATAGAGAATAAATATTATCCAATTAAATATGGTGGAAAGAAGAGGAAAACATACAAGAATATAAGAAAATTAAAAGATAAAAATCTTAAAGAAATAAGAAATGTAATGGAAGAATATTATGAAAATGCAGAATATGTGAATAGTGGTCACGTGATATTGAAATCAGGAATGCATGCTGATAAATATGTAAGTTGTAGAGAGTTGGTGGCAAATCCTGAAATAACCGTTATGATAAGTAAAGTTATAGCAGAACATAACAAAGAGAGAAATATAACACAAGTACTTGCAATAGGAACAAGTGCTATAAGAATTGGAAGTGTGGTGGCTGCTATGTTAGAGACAGAATTTACATATGTATATGACGGAGGAAAAATTGAAGTATCAAAAAGGGGGAGGAGAATAGTAAATAGGGAAAAAAAAGATGCAGAAATCTATGAAGGAGAAAACGTACTAATAATAGACGATATAATAGGAAGAGGAAAAATAATAAATGAGATGATGGGAGAAATAGAAGATAGAATGAACAAGATATATATGACATGTTTATACAGCCTTGGTGAAAGGAAAATAGTTAAAGATAGAAAGAATGCTATAATAGAATATATAGTGGGAATACCGGATGTAAAATATGCGAAAGAAGGAGTTGATGGTAAATGTAAAATATGTAGGGGAAAGGAAATGTTGATAATTGAAGAGGAATGATAAAGAAATAGGAGAAAATGAAAAAAGAAGAAAAAATAGATTTAAAAAATATAATATATTATGGAAAAAATAGTTGATAAAGAATGGACTAGAGAAAAGAAGTGTAGATGGAAGGGAAGCGGATAGGGCATTACAGGATTCTGGAGAAGCTTGGCGAGGGAGTGCATTGTTTTGAGATTGCTGGTTCCCGGCCAGGGGGAGAGCAAGATAGGGTTTACGAAGGTGGAGTGAGGGATTGATGAATTTGTAGTGAATTGTCCGAAGCGTAGGGCGATTTTTTTGGGACGCTGCATCCTTTTCTAATGTAGGGATGTTCGCCGCGATGGAGCCCACCCTCTATGAACGTAAATAGACTCATCATCTACTTCGAATCGAAACACCGTACTTCATTTACTTCCTAACTGGATGTGTATGGTGATGCTGCGGGTGTTGATCCATTGCTCGGCGATGACGACTTTCGCTGGGGCGCAAAGAACATACTGAGAGTAAGAGCAACTGAAGTACTCAGTTCTTGTTTAATTAAGTTTGATTTTTTATTTACTTGGATTAATAATAATACACATGGGATGAGTTGTAAGGAGTTGCTAATGCAATGGTTAGCAGGGGCACTATCTGATATCCTCAAAATCGCTATTGGTGGTATTTTAGGGTCAGCTTTAACCTGGTGGCTGTATGCTAAGGTCCGTTATAGAATTCGCAATGCTCGTGTTGTTATGGGGAAGATGGGTGGTGCCGGCGCTGATGTTATAATTGAACCTCAGTCGATTAAAAGAAGCGTAGTAATTGATGATCCCGCCGAATTATATTTAATGAGAAATATAGATGATAATAAGCCGGCGAAACTAGAAATAATCAAGAATAAATTCAATGGAGTAACAGTCGCAGCGCAAAGCAATGCCAAGGCGGTGACAATGATGTATGCATATGATCCCGAGAAGTATAATCCTAAAGAATACTCACACGCAAAAATAATAATAAAGCCCAACAGTTGTTGGTTTTCGAAAAAAACAATTGTGAAAATTAGTTATATTGCGGGTCATTACGGATAAGCAAAGGCGAACTCAAGATTTTCCTAATCAAAGCCTCTTCTTCCCTTTCCCTTCCTCCTGCTTTATTCTGGCGGAAAGTGGGTGGCAGTCGACGGGTGGCCGGAAGGAAGTGTAGATGGAAGGGAAGCAGATCGGGCATTACAGGATTCTGGAGAAGCTGGGCGCGGGGGGGATGGGTGTCGTCTACAAGGCTGAGGACACGAAGCTGAAGCGGACGGTGGCGCTGAAGTGCCTGCCGCCAGGGTTGCACTTCGACGAGGAGCTGAAGGAGCGCTTCATGATGGAGGCGCAGGCGGCGTCGGCCCTGGAGCACACGAATA
>CBFCZO010000141.1:0-8148 GCA_965602675.1 uncultured bacterium
CGCTCCCACACCAGGCGCAGATCGTCGGTGCCGTACTTGTACGCCCCCGCGAGGTCGGCGTGACCGGGCCTCGGGATGGTGAACTTCTCCGTCACCGCCCCCGAATGCCCGCCGCCGCTCTCGCCCACCAGCACCGCCACCGGGGCGCCGATCGTTACCCCCCCATACGTTCCGGCCAGGATCCTCGCCCTGTCCTCACGCTCCCGCATCCTCGGCCCCCGGCCGTGAGTCGCCCTGCGGCGCTCCAGCTGAAGGTCGATATCCACCTCGTCAAGCCGCAGTCCCGCGGGGATTCCCTCGATGATCGCCACGTAGCCCCTGCCGTGAGCCTCGCCGGCCGTCCTCCATCTCAATCGCATGGCCCTAAACCCCCGTGTTTTCAGGGTTAACTCTATCGTAGCATTGAAGCAAGCCGCGTTCTATGGTCTAATAATTCCACCGAGAACATATTGTAAACCTTTGTGTATTCGCATATGTCGCCAATTGCCGTATTGCACATTATCACCAAGCTCGAGCTCGGCGGGGCTCAGCAGAACACCCTCTACATCGTCGACAACCTCGACCGCAAGGTCTTCTCCGCGGCCCTCTTCGCCGGACCCGGCGGCATGCTCGACGATGAGGCGCAAAAGCTGCCCGCCCGAGGCATCCCCTTCGAAAACATCCCCGACCTGATCCGCGAGATCCGCCCCCTCAGCGACTACCGTGCCTACCGCCAATTGCGCAGCAAAATCAGGGAGATGAAGCCGGAGATCGTCCACACCCACAGCTCAAAGGCCGGCGTGCTAGGCCGCCTTGCCGCGGCCGCCGAGCGAGTGCCCATCGTGATGCACACCGTCCACGGCTTCGGCATCGACGCCGTCCGCAACAAGCTGATCCAGCGCGCCCTGCTCGCAGCCGAGCGCAAGGCAGCGAAAGTCACAACCCATTTCGTGCTGCTCAGCCGCGAGAACTTCGATATCGGGCGCGGCTACCGCATCCTCGACGAGCACAACTCAACACTGATCAACAACGGCGTCGACATGCGCCCCTTCCGCGAGGCTCCCCGCAAGCCGGAGCTCCTGGCTGAGCTCGGCATTCCCCAAGGCGTCCCCGTCGTCGGGCAGGTCGCCTGCTTCAAGCCGCAGAAGGACCCGCTGACCTTCGTCGAGGTCGCGGCCCTGGTGCGCGCTGCCGTGCCCGAGACCCGCTTTCTGATGATCGGCGACGGCGAAATGCGCCCCCTGATCGAGGCGCGAATCGCCGAGCTCGGACTCGAGAATTCCGTCATCCTCACCGGCTGGCGCAGGGACGTCCCCCTCCTCTTCAAGCTGATGCATGCCTCCGTCCTCACCTCCCTCTGGGAGGGGTTGCCGCGTGTGATTCCCCAGTCGCTCGCCGCAGAAGTCCCGGTGGTCGCCACGCGGGCCGGGGGCTCCCCCGAGGCGGTGATCGAGGGAGAAACGGGCTTCATCCTCGAGCAGGGCGACGCCCACGGCATCGCGGAAAAAATAATCTATCTGCTGCGCAACGAGGAATTGCGTAGGAGAATGGGGCAGGCCGGACCGGCAGCCGTCGCCAGGTTCGACGTTGACGCCATGGTCCGCGCCCACGAAGATATTTACAATAAACTCCTTGAAGCGAGGGAGGGGAGATAGCGTGAGCGAGATCCTGCTGCGATTGCGTAATCTGCGCAAGACCTACGACGAGGGGCTGTTCAAGCCGAAAAAGGAGGTCCTGCGGGGCGTCAGCCTCGAAGTCCGCCGGGGCGAAGTCTTCGGCTTCCTCGGGCCAAACGGCGCCGGCAAGACCACCACGATCAAGGCGATCACCGAGCTGATCTTCCCCGATTCCGGAGAAATCACCGTCGACGGCCTGCCGCACAACGACCTCGAAGCGAAGCGCAAGATCGGCTTCATGCCGGAAAGCCCATACCTCTACAACCATCTCACCGGCGCCGAGTTCCTCCGCTTCTGCGCCGACCTGCTCGGCATGGAAACCACCGGGAAAGAGCACCGGGTCAGCGAGCTGCTCCACCAGGTGGGCCTCTCAAAGCGCGGCCACGACAAGCTGCGCACCTACTCCAAGGGCATGCTCCAGCGCATCAACCTCGCCCAGGCACTGCTCAACCGGCCGGAGCTGCTGATCCTCGACGAGCCCTTGTCCGGCCTTGACCCGATCGGACGCCGCGACGTCCGCGACATCATCCTCGCTCAAAGCGAGGCGGGCACCACCATCTTCTTCAGCAGCCACATCATCCCCGACGTCGAAACCATCTGCGACCGCGTCGCCATCCTCATCGACGGCGTCATCAAGGCCGTCGGAGAGGTCCGCGAAATCGTCACCCAGGAGGTCGATCTCTACGAGATCACATTCACCGGCATCGACCCCGAAAACCTGAAGACCGAAACCGTCGCCGGCCATCTCGGCAGCGACAGGGCGTGGGTGCGCGTCGCCGCGGGGCGCCGCGACGCCCTCATCGAGGAGGTCACAGCCGCCGGCGGCAAGCTCTTCAGCCTCACGCCCGTGCGCAGCACGCTCGAGGAATTCCTCATGAAGCATTACGAGGAGGTGCGCCGATGAGGGCCGTCTACACCATCGCGCGCAACACCTTCCGCGAGGCCATTCGCGACCGCATCCTTTACCTCTTCCTCGGCTTCGCAGTCCTCCTCATCGTCAGCTCAAAACTCTTCAGCATGCTCGCAGTCGGCGACGAAACAAAGATCATCAAGGATCTCGGACTCGCAGCTATACAGTTCTTCAGCATGCTGATCAGCGTCCTCATGAGCGTGTTGCTCGTCAGCAGGGAGATCGAGAACCGCACCGCCTTCAACATCTTTGCCAAGCCGGTCCGGCGCCACAGCTTCATCCTCGGCAAATACTTCGGGCTCCTCGCCATCATCGTCGCAAACCTGCTCCTCATGACGGCCGCGCTCCTCGTCATCATCTTCCTCTACCAGGGAGAGCTCGATCTCACCATCTTCATCGGCGCCGCGATGACCTTCCTCGAAATGGCCGTCCTCTGCGCCTTCGCAGTCCTCTTCGCCATGGTCACCAAGCCCATTCTCGGCTCCGTCATGACTCTCGCCGTCTTCGTCGTCGGACACATGACCCAGGGAATCTGGCTGCTGACCGAAAGGCTGCAGGACGCCATGACCCGCTTCGTCGTCGGCGTCGTCTACTACATCCTGCCAAACCTCGAGCGCTTCAATTTCAAGAGCGAGCTGGTCCACTCGCTCGATATCCCCGCCTCGGCGGTCGCCTGGGCCGCTGTCTACGCCCTCATTTACACCGTCCTGGCGTTGTTCCTCGCTTGGCTCAAGTTCCGCCGGAAGGATCTCCTGTGAAGCGAGCGATTATCGCCCTCGTGATTGTCGCAGTCCTGCTCGCCTGCGCGGCGGGGGTCGAGTTCGTTCAGGGGCGCATACCGCGCGAGGATCCCCTCGGCCGCAGGCTGCTCTATTTTCCCACCGCCGAATACCTCCAACTGATCTCCCTGGGCAATGAGGGATTCCTCGCCGACTACCTCTACATCTGGGCGATCCAGTACTACGCGCAGTTCAAGGTCAACGAGCGCTTCATCTACCTCGACAAGATGTTCGATCTGATCACCGACCTCGATCCGCTCTACCGCGATCCCTACCGCGTCGGTGCCATCATCATGCTCATGGAGGCCGAGCGCGACCCCCACGCGCGCAAGAAATCGGTCTTCGCCCTCCTCGAGAAAGGCATGGCCGCCATGCCCGACGATTATGCCCTCGCCGAGGAGGCAGCCTGGAAGGCCAGAATCTTCTTTAAGGATGACAATCTGGCCGCCCAATACGCCCGCATAGCCGCCTCCCGCCCCAACGCGCCGCACTGGACGAAACGCTTCTACGGACACCTGAAGCTGGGGCAGTGGACCACCGAACAGGCGATCGAATACTGGGGGGGCGTGCTGGCCGAGGCCGAAACCGACTACCAGCGCATGGTCTCCCTCAACCACCTCTACGACCTCAAGGTCAAGCGCGACCGCCAGATCCTCAACCCCCTGCTCAGGCAGTTCGCCGACCGCTTCGGCCGCTGCCCCGACGCCTGGGACCAGCTCATCACGGCCGGGCTCTTGCAGTCGCCGCCACTCGATCCCGCCGGCAACCAATACGGGATCGACACCGAAAACTGCGAAATCATCGCCGAGAAGGAAATCAGGAAGGATTGACGCCGGTGGAATGGTTCACTGAAATGCCGCAGTGGTTCTGGCTCGCTTTCGCCTTTCTCTACGGCGCGGCCGTGGGAAGCTTTCTCAACGTCTGCATCCACCGCATACCAAGGGGCGAGGAGATCGTCCGCACGCCCTCGCACTGCCCCTCCTGCGGCGAGCGCATTGCCTGGCACCAAAACATCCCCTTGCTCTCCTGGCTCCTCCTGCGCGGCAAAGCAGCCTGCTGCGGCGCCCACATCAGCTTCCGCTACTTCCTCGTCGAGCTGGCATCGGCAGGCCTCACAACATACATCTTCTTCATCTACGGCCTCAGCCTCGAGTTCCTCGCCGTCTGGGTCTTCACCTGCTTCATGATCGTGCTCGCGGGCACCGATTGGGTGGCCTGGCGGCTGCCCGATCTGCTCACCATCCCTGCGGCAGTCCTCGGCCTCGCCTTCGCGGCCTTCGGCGTACGCATCAGCATCGTCGAATCGATCCTCGGCCTGCTCGTCGGCGCGGGCAGCTTCCTCGCCATCTTCCTCTTCTACCGCTTCGCGCGCGGAATCGAAGGCATGGGCGGCGGCGACGTCAAGCTGATGGGAATGGTCGGAGCCTACCTCGGCTGGCTGCACACCCTGCTCGTCGCGTTCTTGGGTTCGCTGCTGGCCATCGTCTTCAGCGTCGTTGCCATCTCCCGCAGCGGCAAGGGCGGCAAGACAGAGATACGCCACGGCACCTACCTCTGCATCGCAGCCATCTTCATCATCCTCTGGGGCGACGCCATACTCGACTGGTACGTCGGAATCTTCAGTGGCCCGCCATTACCCTGACAACACTCCCGCCACTTTCATTTGACTAAGACCTCGCATAGTAATAGTAGGGGCGTCCGCCGCGGCGGATTTAATCCGCCCTAATCCAGCCAGAGGCGGGATGCCATTCGCAATCCCCGCAAATCCTTGTAGGGTGGTCCTTTAGGGCCACCGCCCCCGCGAAGGTCCACCCTCACTATTTTTTTCATCATCAATCGCTATACTCCAGTATCCCGCGAGCGACACAAGCCGCAGGCTTGTCTCGCAGGAGGCCCGCTGGATTTATCTACGCGGACTTGTTGCTTACTTGTAAAGTAAGTGGCCGCCGCCAATCCTCAGGCGGATCTCGCGATCCGCTTCACCCACAGGTAATAACAAGGCACCCCCAGCAGCACCGACAGCACAGCCGCCGTCGACTCCGCCGGCCGCTCGACATAAGCGAAAACCATCAGCGCGATGGTGCTCAGCATGAAGAAGAGCGGCACTATCGGGTAGCCCCACACCCTCACCGCCGTCTCCTCGCCGATGCCCTCGTTGCGCGCTATGAATATCCCCGCCACGGCCAGCAGCGGAAAAATCCCCAGCGCGAAGCCGACGTAAATCAGCAACTGCTCGAACGAGCCGATCGCCACCATCACCACCGCCAGCCCTCCCTGCACCGCAATCGCCAAACTCGGCACACCGTAGCGCTTGTGCACTCGCCCGGCGAACGGGAAGAACAGCCGGTCGCGCGCCATCGCGTAGTAAATCCGCGGCCCGATCATGATGAACGCCCCCAGCGACGACAGCATCGCCACACCGATCAGCCCGCCCAGCAGGTCAGAAAGCCAGTTGCCGAACGCCCACACCGAGGCCGTCTCCACAACCGCCACCTTCCCCTTCAACTCCGCGTAGGGCGCCGAATTGAAAATGAACAGGTTGATCGCCATGTAGATCGCTATCACGATCGCCGTGCCCGCCACCAGCGACACAGGCAACGTGGTCTTCGGCCGCTTCAGCTCGCTCGCGATGTACGCGCTCGCGTTCCAGCCGCTGTACGAAAACATCACCATCATCATCGCCGCGCCGAATGCCATGCCCTCCACCGGGCCGTTCAGGTCGAACGAGATGCCGCCGAAACGGCCGTCGCTCAACGCCATCCCCGCCGTCGCCAACCCCAGGATCAGCGCTATCTTCAACACAGTCAGCGCGTTCTGCACGCGCGCGCCGACGCGCGTCCCCAGGTAGTGCAGCGCAGTGAACACCAGGATCAGCACTATCGCGAATCCCTTCTTCATCAGCGTCAGCATCAGCGGATCGCCGAACACGAAGCGGTTGCCCAGGCTGGTGAACAGGTATTCGGTGAAGCCCAGCGCCGACAGCGCTATCGGCGCCGAGAAGCCGACGAAAAAGCTCGTCCAGCCCGTCAGGAATCCCAGCGAGGGATGATAGAGCCGCTTCAGGTAGACATACTCGCCGCCGGCCTGCGGCATCCGCGTCGCCAGCTCGGCGTAGCAAAGAGCCCCGGAAATCGCGATCAGCCCGCCCAGAAGCCAGCAGCAGATCACCCAGCCGGAACCCGGCAACTGAGCAGCCATTATCCCCGACGTCGTGAAAATTCCCGAGCCGATCATGTTGGCCACCACGATCGCCGTGGCCGTGAACAGGCCTAAAGTTCTCCCCAGCCCGTTTCCTGTGCCGGTAGCTTCGTCCACTAAAATTATCCTGTATTAATGCTTATCTTGTTATTGACACTATTTTATTCGGAGGGTTTCCGCACGCGCAGAATATAGAGATTGTCCCGCACTAGGAAAGTCTCCACCCGCACCACCTCGAAGCCGGCCTCGCCGACCTGCTTCGCGAAGTCATCCTGGGGCGTCGCTGAGTGGACGGAATCGCCCGACTTGGCCGGATCGTTCTCCACTATCGCCAATATCCCTCCCGGCTTCAGCGCGGGAATCAAGTTGCGCAGCAGCCCCTTCCGATCGTCCAGGTGATGGTAGACATTGATCATAAACGCTATGTCCAGCGAGTTTTCGGGGAAGCCCGGCTCGATCACACCGCCCATGATGATTTTTACGTTGCCGATGCCCAGCCGCTCGCACCTTTCCTCCAGGTGGTCGAGGGACTTGCGGCTGATGTCGTTGGCATAAATCAGGCCGTCCTCGCCGACCCTCTTGGCCAGCCATATCGTGTAACGCCCCGTCCCCGCGCCCACCTCGCCGACTACCATCCCCGGCTCCACACCCATCGCGTCCATCACCTTTTCCGGAGGCTGGATCGCGTTCAGCCGCCGCTCCCACGGCTCCACGAAGTCGTCCTGGCACGATGTGGCTTGGGGGACGAACAGCGAAACAAACAGGATCAATACAAGAGGAAACGGTGTGCGAAATCTCATCTGCAACTCCTTTGTTGGGAAAGCTGCATGTAATTTCTTTAGCGCCTGATCCGGAAAACCGACACGTAGTCCTGCTCGAGAAACGTCTCGTGCCGCAGAAATTCGTAGCCCGCCTGCTCCAGCAGCTCCACCGTCCGCTCCTTGCGCAGGAAGTGCGAGCTGCCGGTGATCTCAGGGTCCTGTTCGATCACAATCACCGTGGCATTAGACTTCAGATACTTCTTCAGGTTAACCAGCAACTCCACCGGCTCGTCGATGTGGTGCAATGCGTAAACCATCACCGCCATGTCGAGCTCCCGCGCAGGGAAGAGGGGATCGGCCTCCTCACCGACGACGGTCAAAATGTTGTCGATTCCGTCGTCTACGCACTGGTCCTTCAGCTGCCGCAGCGCGCGCTCGTTGATGTCGTTGGCGTAAACCTTACCGCTCTCGCCCACGCGCTTCGACAGCCAGAAAGTGAAATAGCCCCGCCCAGCGCCGACCTCGCCGATTTGCATACCCGCGCGCACGCCCACAGCGTCCATCACCCGCTCGGGCTGCAATTGGCGGTCGCGGTAGCTGTTGCCCTGCGGCGCCGCCGTTGTCGCTCCTGAGGCGAAGCTGATCAGGCAGACGGCGCCGATGCAGGCCAGAGTCGTCGCGACAAGCAGAATTACGGTTGTGTTTGACTTCATCTTTTCCCCCGGTTGCGATTATATTGCCCGTCACCCAATAAAGTGTGACAAAAGGAACTTTTAAAGCTGTAAGCGCCGCTACAGTTGAAGAATATTTTACATAATCAGCAAAGGGGTCAGTCCTAGAATTCT
>CBFCZO010000142.1:0-7882 GCA_965602675.1 uncultured bacterium
TTCGAGTCCTACCTGAGGAGCCATTCTTTTTGCTTTAAATTCAATAAGTTACAGGTTGCCGCGGCCTTGAACGCCTTCGCCCGATATCAGGTGAAGTCCGATTTGTCCCCACATTGTCCCCACTTTATATAGATTTCCCTCTCTCACCGGCTCCAGAAGCAGCGGTTAATTGACAAAGGGATAAGAGGCGCGTGTAAGCGCGTTCGCTGTAAGCGTTTGTTGGGCGTGTTTCACTTATTTCCTATATGATGTAAGAATTAACCCGCCTTGAGCCCAGTCCATGTTCTGTCCAGGAAATTCTACAAACTCAATGTCATGCTGATAGCACTGTCTAAACTATGCGTCGGTGTTCATGTTCTTGATTGCTTGCTGCAAAAGTGGCTTGCCAGTGTTGAGCTAGATGCGTGGCCAATCGAAGACCAGTCCAGGCACCAATTGGGCCCTACCTGGTTTCCGGTGTCGTCGGTAGACTAGCACAGACTCAGCCAAGAAGAACTGGTGATATGACGCCATCACGAAGGAAGGGCCAAAGGAGACACCAATCCAATCTTGGGATTTCTCTACTTCGACCGCTTTTACAATGGCTTTACCAATGTTTGTTCCGCTATGTCTGTCCATGTGGGTTTCGCCCATAACAATTCCACCGCAGATAGGAAGTCTCAGTCAAGAACCTTGCAGATGAAAACGTTGCAGATGTGGCAAAAGAGAGGGAAGCAGAAGGTGTTGTAACTACACCAAAGGATAATCATGTCGATGCTGCACGCTGATATTAGACCCCGTACCAGTATCGGAGGTTTGATGAAACGTTTACTAGCACCTTTTCCTCATTGCACTTCATAAGATAGTCCATTCCCGCCTCACTGCTCACAATTCAGCTATCGACTATGCCCCTGCGGAAAGCCTCCTTGAGCACATCACGAATGCCGGCACGCCGCAAGAAGTCTTTGGGGGAATCTCCCGAGGATGACCCGGCGGTTGAAAGCATACCGTATATATTCGCGATACTTAATATCCCGTATTCGCCCCGGAAGAAGAAGGTCCCTTCTGGAAGGCGCACTATCTCGTTCGTCCAGTCCATCTGAGAACCATCAGCGTAGTCTGTGTGGTGTTTGATCTTGACTGCCTTTGATGAACTTGACCAGCGGACGCGGGAAACTGGACGCTCATGCTGTTTAATCCCATAAATCTCGTAGCTTCTCCATCCGATATCCTGTTGGACGAGTGCAAAAAGAAAAGTTCCTATGATCTCCAGTTTGGTGTATTGCTTTTCTGCGTTGCTAATCTTTTGTGGTACAAGCGCGTCTAGAGCGGAAGCAAATCTCGGCACAATGGAGACTGCTTTCTGAATTCGAGAGAGTCCCACTGTTGCCTTAACCACGACTTGGGGTTTCACCGTGATCTCTACCCTTGCGGGTTTTCGTATTTCCACTTCGTAGGTATGGGGTTTTCTCCCCATTCCGAGGAAGCCAGTGCGCCCCTTTGACCTCATAAGTATGCTTGCCACTTTCCCGCCAGCCTTGAGATCCCTCTCTGTCAGTGCTTGTCGCATAGCATCTGCTTCGTCAAAGGCCTCGATGGATATCTTTTTTATTTGGGATTCTGATAGCGTCCTCTGTTCGATTACCTCGGCGTCAGTCGATTTCTTTGACAGGGCGTCTTGAAATGCAATAGCGACAGAGTCACCCTCACCGTGCAGGACTTGTGGCTTGCCATCACACACAACCTTTTCAGAAATGACAGACATCCCATATGGAATCTGCTCCATGATTATGGCTCTGGTTTCTTCAATGGAGTTGCCTTTTGCCATCAAATGTTTGTCACTTATATCCTCAACTGTGCCAAGTTTTCTGTTCTTTTTCTTCGTTTTTCTTTCTTCTTTTTCTTCTCTCACTTCAATTTCAGCTCTTTTCCCAGCAGATGTCGGCAAATTGGGCGGTAACGTCCGAAATCCCTCGTACCCTTGAACGAAGAGCCCATCCGAAGTCATCCAAAACCTTATACCAAACATGTAACCTGGTGATCCCTGCGTATCCCCCACGACGATTGAGAGCACGGCAAACTGCAGCTCTGGTTGAACATTGACCTGATATCCGATGACGCGCTGTCCTGCCGGCAGCTGTTGCGGTACGCGCTCGAGATTCCAGGAGACTATTGGCCTCAAATGGTCTGCTGAGGCCACAACATGCCTGTCTCCGGTATCGATATTATATTTCAAGCTTTCTCTGCAAATGCGCCGGATGTCTTCATTGGTGATAACCGGAAGATCTGGCAACGCCTGGTCAAAGAGAACAGCGACTGCTTCAGAAGCTGATTTTGTGTCGAATCTTTCGATTGCCATGGTACCTGACCTTCTTTTCTGTTTGGTTATGGGTTACGGGCTTAATAATAACTTAGATCGATCCGTATAATATGCGGAACATCAGTTTATTGCCTATATAATGTGCCCTCTTTAAGTAGACTCTCCTGCAATAATCCATTCAATTTCAATAGCTTGCGTCTCTTGGTACTCGCACTTGTAACGTCTTGTGCGGACCAATATGAAATCCCCAATAGAATGAAGCGTGGTGAACTATAACCCTGGTAAGGCATTATATCAACATAAATTGGCTAACTAACTAACCAATGGAATTCCATGGGATTTCGGACTTCTGCGGAATTGCTACCCCCCTGCAAGCTTCGGGGGACAGGTTTTACCAGCAAACATGCAATTTGAATTTAATCCTGGCCTTCTCGGGGACCGCCGGGGTTTTCTTTCGGCGCCTGGGAAAGGAAACGGGACAGACGCCGCGCGTTCTTCTCACTCACTTTGGCAAGAGAGAGCTGGTCAGCGGTTTGATGCCGGCGGCGAATCCCGCTACTTTACATCGTTGAAACCGCCATTTTCTGCGCTGCTCGTGAGAACTGTAGAAGGGAAAAAGAGCACAGGTCGACTTGACCAATTCACCTCCCGGACCACACGAAAGCCGACGCGGCTGTTACTGAAGTTGGAGGGCGATGATCTGTCGCGGGCTGCCGCTCCTCAGTAGCTCAATTGGCAGAGCATCCGGCTGTTAATTCGCCGCGGTCGACGACGCGCCGTGGCGGGCGAATTGCTGGGGAGTTTATCCGCCTCCGGCGGAATTCCTACCTGAGGAGCCATTATTGTGCCTCCCCCTGATATACAACCCTTGTGAATCGTCATGGTTGAGCAGGTGAGCTTGTCCGCCACCGGCGGAAGTCCTACCTGAAGAGCCAATTTACTCATTAATGAACAACAGGTAGCCTCAACAGCCTTTACTGCTTTATCCAATCAGGCCCGGCCAGGGTGCACGCTTCCCGCATCTCGCTTGTCGGATTCAACTGAAGCCGAATCGTTTTATCCAGGGAAGCCGCAAGCCATCTCTTCTCCTTCGTCGGCTCCCCCAGCAACTCCATCAGCTCCCCGTCGGCGTCAGTCGCCGTCGACTCGTCGCAGAAAATCCTTAACGTACTTGAGATATTCTCCATCCGTTCCCGACAAGGCACTAAAGCGATGTTCCTGCCGCATGCAGCGAACGGCTTCTCCGGAGCCGGCCTCCCGCCAATCGCTTCAAGAACGATCCGAAGGTTCTGTACGAAGTCCCAATGGCACGGCCAAAGCATGTCGATCGCAAGCCCGAGCGACAACTCCGCCTCCTCGCCGCTCTCGCTGTCGTGAATCATCGTCCGCGCTGTTGCCATCCAGAAATCCTCGTGTTCCCTGTAGCGCACCGGGCATTCATCACGGTAAAAAGACTCGCCCCCCTCGTCGTTGATCAGGAGCCAGACGTACTGCGCCGACGGATCGTCGACCGGCTGCGGCCAACGGATCGTGCTGCGGATCTTCTCGATCACCCTCTGGACCTGCCACTCTTTCAACTGCGAGCGCTCCCCCAGGCTGGCAAGCAATCGAGAAGCCGGAACAACGCCTACCGACGAGTCCAACGCTGCGCTTGGGCACCCCGCGCACCACGCAGCGAGGGCGGCGCAAGCGGCCTGCCATACTTCTTCGGCTGGGTGACAACGGCCCGGCGGGCACGTGCCCAGCCCCTTATTTGTCTCTCCCAGGCCGATCGCCTCGATGATGTTGCCGACCCACCGCTCGCTCTTGTGATGGCACAATTCGAGCGTCGAGATTAGCCCTCGAATCACCGACACATCCGGGGCGATGGGAGCGATCTCGTCCTCCAGCCGATCGATGTCCAGCATTTCCTCATCGGCTTCCAGTGCGCAATTACGCCAATGCGGTCTACAACCTGCCGTCATTTCTCCTTGTCCCCCCACTTCAGTAACGATTACTCATGATAAAACAGACTGATTAAAACGGGAAACACGAACCGCCTTTTCTGAAAAAAGAAACAACTTTGATAAGTCGCGCCCTGGAAATCACGCTGGCGTGAGCTGGATGAGAACATCATCGGGAATTACAACACCAGCTCCCACGTCTCCCCGATCAGGTCGTGACCGAAGCTGCGATGGGTCTCGCACGTGACCAGCCGGAAGCCGGCCTTCGCGTAAATATGCCGCGCTGCCGACAACACACTGTTTGTCCAAAGCATGATCTTGTCGTAGTCGACACGGTGCTGCCCGCGATCAATGACTATATCCTCTCGGCCGACGGCAACAAGATCGGCTACCGGCTGCGCAACGACTTCGGCATCATCGACGCCAAACCGAAACAGAAGCCGGGCGCCGGCAAGCTCAACCTCGGCGGCATGCAGATGACCGTCGACTACAAGGCCGAGTGGCAGCAGATCTACTACGACGCCTGGCGTATGTACCGCGACATGTTCTACGACCCCAACATGCACGGCGTCGACTGGGAGGCGATGAAACGCCGCTACGAGGTGCTGCTGCCCTATATTGCGCACCGCGACGACCTCAACTACATCATCGGCGAGCTCAACACCGGCCACACCTACCGCGGCGGCGGCGAGTTTCCGAATCTGCAACGGGTGCAGGTCGGCACGCTCGCCTGCGATTTCGCGCCCGATCCCGACAGCGGCTACTACCGCATCACCAAGATCTACAAGGGACACAGTTGGGATCCGCAACGCCGCTCACCGCTGATTCAACCGGGAGTCAGCGTCAAGGCGGGGGACTACCTGATAAGCATCGACGGCGAGGAAGTCCGCTATCCCGACAATCCCTACCGGCACCTGGTTAACACCGTCGGCAAGCAGGTCGCCATCACCATCAAGAGCGATCCGGCGGCTGAAGTGGGCAAGGACATGACGGTCGTCCCGGTCGGCAGCGACGGAATACACCGCTACATCGACTGGGTGATGGGCAACGTCGAAAAGGTGAACAAAGCCAGCGACGGCCGCATCGGCTACATCCATGTGCCTGACACCGCCCCCGGCGGCTGGGAATGGTTCAACCGCCTCTACCAGTCGCAGGCCGGCAAGGAAGCGCTCATCGTCGACGGCCGCTACAACTCCGGCGGCTACGATCCTGTCGTCATGCTCGAGCGCCTCAACCGCAAGTTCAGTGGCTTATGGGTGTCTCGCTACTCAGAAGCGGAGTCAGTTCCATACTACGCCGTCTTCGGCCCCAAGGTCTGCCTCACCAACCACTGGGCAGGTTCCGGCGGAGACAACCTGCCCTTCACCTTCCGCACCTACAACCTTGGTCCGGTGATCGGCACCCGCACCTGGGGCGGTCTCGTCGGCTACAATTCTGGCAGCATCAATCCGCTGGTCGATGGCGGCGGCGCCATTCCGATGGTCGCCTTCGTCAATCCTCAGGGCGAATTCGACGTCGAGAACAAGGGCGTGATCCCCGACATCGTGGTCGACAACCTGCCGCCGGACGTGATCAACGGTCGCGATCCGCAACTGGAAGCGGGCATCGACTACTTGCTCAAGAAGCTGGCCGAAGAACCCAACCCGGTACCGAAAGCGCCCACCAAGTTCCCGGTGCGCTGACGCGCTTTCGATAGTTCAGACATACAAGCCAAGGGTCGGCGGTCGCATGGTCCGCCGGCCCATTGTCTCTTCCGATGCGAACAGCTCAGACCACTGAGGCTCTGAGTCGCCGGGTCGCTGGAGCTTCGACGTTAGCTCTTGATCAGGCGTCCTGTCAGTTGACTGTAGACATGGGGCGTCGGCAGGGGAACTAATTATCGAAGGGTGATCGGATGAAGACTTACATTGCGCTTTTCAGGGTAATTAACGTCGGTGGGAACAGCATCCTGTCGATGAAGGAACTTGCGGCGCTTCTCGGCAATCTCGACTGCCACAACGTCAAGACCTATATCCAAAGTGGTAATGCGGTTTTTCAAAGCGACGCTGATTGCGCTTCGTTACTTTCAAGCAGAATAAGCGCTGAAATCAAAAGGCGCCATGGCTTTGAACCGCGAGTACTGCTGTTGTCGATAAAGGATCTGGAAAAGGCGGTCGAATCGAATCCCTTTCCCGAAGCGGAATCCGAGCCCAAGAGTCTGCACGTTAATTTCTTGGCCTCCGTGCCGGAGAACCCCGACCTGAAGGCGCTTGAGAACCTCAGGAAGGAGAGCGAACGATTCGAGCTCAGGGGCAACCTATTCTACCTGCACGCACCTGAAGGGATAGGTAGATCCAAGCTCGCCGCAAATGCCGAAAGGTTGCTCGGCGTTCCGATGACCGGTCGAAACTGGCGGACTGTGTGTAAGATCATGGCGATGGCGAAAGAATATATTTGACGGCGTCCAACAAGGCGCTGCCGCCGACGGCTATTCATTCCACCTCCCGGACGACGCGGAAGCCAATGTAGTGGTTCCCTTTGTCAGGCCTAAACCCGAAACGTGAGGAAGATCGCATGTTCTTCGCATAGTTGTACCAGCTGCCGCCGCGCACAACACGGGATGTCCCGGATGACGGGCCCACTGGATCTTGTGCTGGAGATCGACTGAAATAATTCTCATCAAACCAGTCCTGGCACCATTCCCAGACATTGCCGCTCGTGTCATACAAGCCCCAGGCATTGGGATGCTTCTGACCTGCTGGATGGGTCTCGCTGCCACTGTTATCATCATACCAGGCATAATCTCCGTCCATGTTGTCGCCCCAGGAATATTTCGTCTCGCTACCGGCCCTGCATGCAAGCTCCCACTCTGCCTCGGTAGGGAGTCGATAATTCTCTCCCGTCATCTCACTAAGCCTGCGGCAAAAATCGACAGCGTCGTTCCAGGAAACTCGCTCTACAGGACGATCTGCACCCTTGAATTCAGAGGGATTCTCCCCCATAACTCGCTCGTACAGCTCCTGGGTGACCTCATGGATACCTATATAGAAAGGCTTGGAAATCTCTACCCGGTGGCTGGGGTATTCACCTGCTTCAGCTTCACCATCATCCGGTGAAGCGCCCATCATGAACGAACCGGCCGGAATCAACCTGAACTTCATCCCGATGGAGTTGGTGATCTCCTGCTCCTGCTCCGAAAATGCCGATGAAGCGAGAACACAAACGAAGATCATGGCAACAAGTATCGACCTTGATAATGTCACTTTATGAGTGCCCATTACATCCCCCCTTTTGCTTCTCACGCGAGGTCGTTGTGCTGGATTTTTTAATGCAATCAGCCAGAGCTGGGTGGATTGCTGATTAGAAGTCTACACTTTCCATAAGAAAACACAAATGGATGCGCATCTGGCAACACATCAACCAGCCGTGATATTCGTCGCGGCTTTCACTTTCCAGAGAGCATTTTTCCCATGACCGGAAACAACGGCATAGGGCGAAGTGGTAGTACCAACCCCCGCCGCTTAGAACATGGCTGTTGCCCGACTGCGGGCCGGGCCGGGTAACCGCCCGCCTACATCTTTACTTGCCCGGCGCCGGCCACGCGTGCTAGATTCCCCTCGGGAGACTGTTTATGACTGTCCTTGTGCTGAAAAATACCTTT
>CBFCZO010000143.1:0-7862 GCA_965602675.1 uncultured bacterium
GTAGTATTGACCCTGTGGCCCGATGCAGAAAGCCATGATGTCGCTCAGCGGCTCCGGCGTCTCCCCCGTTGACGGAAGCACCATCGCCAGCCTCGCACCCTCGGCAAACAGCATCCGGCTGGTCAACGATATAATCCGGCCGCCGGAATCCAGCTTGATCACATCCGGCCTGCTGGAGCTCATGATCTCGACGCCGGCGTCCTCGGTGTTCATTGCCAGCACCCGGTTCAACCCCCGGTCCGCCACAAGCAGCCTGTCGTCAGGAGTCATCACCATGTAGGTCGGATCATCGAGCTTGTATCCCGTCAGCGTAAATCCGCTGTCCCTGCTGAAGGGCCTCAGGCCCGACTGCGAACTGAAATGCAGACGGTAAAGCAGCGTCAGGCGATTGAGCGCCTTGTCCGCCAACTCCGAGTCGGGGTGCTGATTCCGCACCCGCTGGAACTCGATCATCGCCTGCATGATGTCATCCATGAACATGAAACTGTTGCCGATCTCGAACTGCGAGCTGTCGCTCAGCTCGCTGTCGGGGAACTGCAACAGCAGACGCTGCAGTTTCTCCAACGCGGGGCCGTACTCGCCCAACGACACGTTGATCACACTCGCAAGGTAGAGCGCGTCGTCAGCCTCATCGCTCTCCGGGAACAGCCGCACCACCCGCTCCAGGTTCGCCAGACCGTCGCGCATCTCGTCAACGGTTCGCCGAGCGTCGAATAGGATGAAACCAAGGTAGTAGTAAGCCGAAGGCGTCGAGTTGGAGGCGGCGTACTCCTGCATGATCTTGTTCAGGTTAACTCTCGCCTCGTCCAGGTTCCCCTCCACCTCGTAATAGTAGCGGCTGACATGCAGCAGCGCTTCGTCGACCCACTCGCTGTCCGAATGCGCGTTGATCACAGTCATGAAATCCTGCAACGCCTGCCGGTAATCACCGCTGCGGTAAAATGCTACCCCGCTGTCCAGCGTACGCTTCGCAATATCGCCGCCCCCCTGCGCCGCCGAAAAAGCGGGATATGCGATCATCGCCCCCATAACCAGAAGCATCGTGATTGTCTTTTTCATTTTTCGCGCACCTGATCCAAAGTGGAGAAGGGCATGAAATCCGATTAACAGAGTTTAAAAATATCGGCTTTCAAGTGTCAAGCTGGTTTACCGTGTGATCACCCTGAAACTAATCCTGCCCGAGCACGCCGTAAATAACAACCCCTATTACAATCCTCGCTGACGTGATGCGATCGAAATATATTTTGATTATTCAGGTGCAAGAGTGCACAATGCGCCAACAAAATCTAGAGTGGTTAATAACCACAGAAGGGTACTGTGATGAAACTATCGCGTTTTGTCCTGGTAGGCATTCTGGTCCTGGGCCTCGCTTGCATTTCTTTCGCCCAGACCAAAGATGCCGTGATCCAGCGCGCCGTCAACGCCATGGGCGGCCAGGCGGCATTCGACAACATAAGCTCGATGAGCCTGACAATCTCCGGCACGATGATGGAAACGATGGAGATGTCGATGAAGATGCAGATCGTCAAGCCCGGTAAAATCCGCATGGACATGGACATGATGGGCATGGAGATCGTCCAGGCAACCGACGGCACCGACTACTGGATGTCCAGCGGAGGACAGGTCATGGACATGCCCGAGATGCAGAAGCAGGCATTCTCCATGAACAAGGACATGATGACCGGCGGCGGCTTGACCAATCTCGAGGCCATGGGAATCACCACCGAGTACATCGGCAAGGAAACGGTCAACGGCGTCGAGGCGGATGTCCTCAATTTCAACTATCAGAATGACAGCAGCGGTAAGTGGTACTTCAGCACGGCCGACGGCCTGCCGTTTATGGCAAAGATCGATACCGGTCAGGGCGAGATGGAGATGCTCATCACCGAATACAAAACATTCGGCGCGATCAAAATGGCCACCCAGTTCCAGATGGAAACACCCCAGGGTGCAATGGTCATGAAGGTCGATGACGTGCAGATCAATCAGCCCATCGACGCTTCCGTCTTCACACGTCCATAATAATTAAATCGAGGGCGGCGGTCTGACTTACATATCCGCCGTCTTTTTCTCTACCCAGTTTAGCAAACGGATCTCCGGCGCCGGCGGGACATCAGTTCCTGCCCGACCGCCCCACGAAGGATCACTGTCCCTTCCCACTGGCAAACTCTCGCAAGTCCTTGTAGGGCGGTCCTTTAGGGCCGCCGCCCATCGAAGGCATCCCCCCGCCCCTCCGAAGGGCCACCCCACATCAATCGGATAAAATCTTGCGCAGCAATAGTAGGGGCCTGATTCATCAGGCCCGTCCTGCAACGGCCTCCACCCGCCACGCAAAGGGCTCCCGTGTAGGTAGGTCGTTCACGGCCTCCGCCCCGCGAAGGGATACCCTCATTCTTTCTTGCTTTTAACTACCAATCCGCCCGATCCCGCCAACGGCGGGAATCCTCCGCACAGCCCTATCCTGCCATCCAATTTAGTGGCGCAGACATTCCTGTCTGCGAGGAAAACATCTCATCTGGTGGCGCGGTCCGCCGCGGCGGATTATGGCCCCCGCTCTCCGCGAAGGCCTGCATTCACACCACAACCCCAAAGGGGTTGCACAATTCATAGCCCAGGGTAAGCGAAGCGCCACCCTGGGAACACTAACACCACAACCAATTTGCCCTGTAAGGGCAACCCAACACCGCCCGGGGTCAGCAAAGCGCCACACCGGGTCCACAACCACCCACACAAAATGACCCCCCACCGGTTCCCCGACGGGAGGCCTTCTAACTATACTCACTTAAATCCTACTTCTTAATCTGCGCCAGGCGCTTGGGCCCCGCCTTCTTCACTGAATCCGGGCAGCCCGAGGCAAACAACTTGAAGTTCTCGATATAGCGTGCCGCCAGCGCGTCGTACTTGCGCCAATACTCGTCCTTGTTGCCCCAGGCCGTCTCAGGTATCAGCACTTCCTCGGGCACGTCCGGGCAGGTCTTCGGCACTTCGAAGCCGAACAGCCTGTCCTTGCGGTACTCCACGTCGTCCAGCTTGCCCTCGAGCGCCGCGTTGAGCAGGTTGCGCGTGTGCCGGATGCTGATCCGCTTGCCCGTCCAGAAGCCGCCGCCCACCCAGCCGGTGTTCACCAGCCAGCACTGCGAGCCCTGCCTCTCCATCTTCTTGCGCAGCAGGTCCGCGTAGAAAAACGGATGGTGCACCATGAACGGCGCCCCGAAGCACGCGCTGAAAGTGATCTCGGGCTCGATGCCCAGCCCCACCTCTGTCCCGGCGATCTTCGACGTGTAACCGCTGATGAAGTGGAACATCGCCTCGTCCGTGTTCAGCCGGGCGATCGGAGGCATCACACCCTGCGCGTCGCACGTCAGAAAAATAACGTTCTTCGGGTGCGTCTCCACCATCCCCTCGGCGATCACGTTCGGAATAAACTCCAGCGGATACGAGGCCCGCGTGTTCTCCGTCAACTGGTCGTCGTCGAGATCGACCTTGCGGAAAGACTTGTCGTAGATCACGTTCTCCAAGATCGTCCCGAAACGGCGCGTGCAGGCGTAGATCTGCGGCTCGTGCTCCGCGCTCAGCCTGATCACCTTCGCGTAGCAGCCGCCCTCGAAGTTGAACACTCCCGTGTCGCTCCAGCCGTGCTCGTCGTCGCCGATCAGGCTGCGCTTCGGATCGGCCGAAAGCGTCGTTTTACCGGTGCCGCTCAGCCCGAAGAACAACGCCACGTCACCATCGGCGCCGACGTTGGCCGAGCAGTGCATCGCCATCACGCCCTGCAACGGCAGCAGGAAATTCAGCACCGTGAAGATCGTCTTCTTGATCTCACCGCCGTAGCTCGAGTCGGCCACCACCGCCAGGCGCTCGTCGAAGTTGATCATCATCGCCGTCTCGCTCCGAGTGCCGTCGACCCGCGGGTCCGACTTGAACGAAGGCGAGGCGATCAGCGTGAACTCCGGCACGAAGTTCTTGTGCTCCTCCAGCGACTTCACATTCATAAACATGTTGCGCGCGAACAGGCTCTGCCAGGCGCGGTCGGTGATCACTCGGATCGGAATTTGGTACTCCAGGTCCGCGCCGGCGTAAACATCCTGCACAAACAACTCCTCGCCCTGCAGGAAAGCCTGAAGCCGGCCCAGCATATTGTTGAAATTCTCCTCGCTGCACGGCCGGTTGTACTCGCCCCAGTCGATCTGCCCCGCCGTCGAGTGCTGCTTCACGATGAACTTGTCCGCCGCCGCCCTCGCAGTGTGCTTGCCCGTGGTCAGCAGCAACGGCCCGCCGTAAACAACGTGGCCCTCGCCGCGGAAGACCGCCTCTTCGTACAGGGCCGGTGTCGGCAGATTCCAGAACACCTGGTCGAGGTGTACCAATCCGTGGTTCTCCAGGCCGTAGTCACTCTTTAGATCGCCGGCGTGCTTTTGGGCCGGCGTTTCAAATTCGAGATATTTGGTCATGACCAATCCCTTATCAGTTTGCGGTCCCCGATGTACAGCTCATTGGGTGAATTCAGGTCGAGGGCCCACTTCATCCGCTCCACGCCCTCCGTAATGTCTTTCACTGAGCCGCATGTCGAAAGGCGAAGGTGGCCCTCCCATCCGAACTCCACGCCGGGCACAGTCGCCACGCGCACCTTGTCCAGCAGGAAGTTGGCTAGCTTCGTCGAGTCCTTCTCGTAGACGCTGAAATCCGCGAAGCAGTAAAAAGTCCCCTGCGGCTTGTAGACCTTGATGCCGTCGAATGCGTTCAGCTCCTGCACCATCACGTTGCGGTTGTTCTCCAGCGTCAGGCGAAGCCCCTCCACGCACGACTGACGGCCGTTGATCGCGCCCACAGCAGCCATCTGCAGCAGCTTCGAAGGCCCCGACGTCTGGTGCCCCTGAATGTTACACATCGCTTCGATCAGGCGCTTGCTCGCAACCGCCCAGCCGATACGGTAACCCGTCATCGCGTACTGCTTGGAGACGCCGTTGATCACAACCAGCTTCGAATTCTCGTCCAGATTTTTCGCGAATTTGTAAGGGTTGGTCCACTTGGCATCGTCGAAAACCAGCCGGTGGTAGATGTCGTCCATGATCAGGTAGATGTCGTTCTTCTCGCAGAACTCCACGACCTCCTTGATGAACTGCGCGCTGTACACCGCACCCGATGGGTTGTTGGGGCTGTTGATGATCATCGCCTTCGTGTACGACGTCACCCGCTCCTCCAGATCCTGCAGACGCGGAATGAAAGTGCCGTCCTCCGGCTTCACAGGCACAGGCACCGCTCCCACAAGCTTCACCATCTCCGGGTAGCTCACCCAGTACGGCGAAGGGAAGATAGCCTCCTCCTGGGGATTGAGAATCGCCTGCAGGCACACCATCAGCGCCTGCTTCGCGCCGCCCGAGGCGATCACGTTCTCCGGCTCCACCTTGCGGTCGTAAAAATCCTCCGTGTAGCGGATTATCGCTGCCTTCAACGCCGGGATGCCGTCCGCGGGCGTATAGCGAACCTCGCCGGATCGAAGCATGCCCGTCGTCGCTACGATCGCGTCGATTGGGGCCTTGCTCTTGGGTTCGCCGCCGCCAAGATGGATCACCGGCTCCCCCTTCTCTCTAAGAATCGCCGCCGCTTCATTAAGCTTCAGCGTCGCCGATTCTTTAACCTCGCGTCCTATTAGGCTTAAGCTCATTGCAGTCCCTCTGAGGCTCTTGCCGATCATTATTAGGTTAACAGGAAATACGCTTACCGCATTCAAGCGCTCTGGTATTGGTATCGATAGCAGTTCTCTTACAGTCGCTTGGTGCGGCTGCGTTACTCTCAAACGCTCGTGCGAGCGGATCTTCTCCTCAGCTATGGTATTTTTGCTTCAGACACTCCTCAACATACGGCGGCACGAGGCCGGATACAGATCCACCCAGCCTGGCAATCTCGTTTACCAGGCCCGAGCTTATGTAAATATGTTCCTCCTTGGGCATCATAAATACGGTTTCAAACTTCCTGTTCAGCCTGCGGTTCATCAGTGCAAGTTGCATCTCGTATTCGAAATCGGTGATAGCCCGTATACCCCTGACCACGACGGCGGCCCCAACCTTCTCCGCATACTTCACCAGCAGCCCCGAAAAGCTGTCGAACTCGACATTCGGCACGTCGTTGAAGCTGTTGCGCAGCATGTCCAGACGCTCTTCGGGCGAGAACAGTGGTTGCTTGTTGGGATTCTCGACCACCGCCGCTATCACCTTGTCGAACAGCCGGCAGCCGCGATTGATGATATCGACATGGCCGTTGGTCACTGGATCGAACGAGCCGGGGTAAGCGGCTACAATCTTTCCCATCCAATTCTCCAGCCCCCGTCTGCACTCGCTTCAGCGCAATTCGGGTCACTCGGAAGAAACACAGTATAGGGCGGCGCCAAACGCGATGCAACCGTACTTGTAGGAGCTATCAGGGTTTATCTCCGGCCCAGCCGCCGCCCACCCTGATCTCCGTTCCGCTGATATATGATGACTGCTGACCGGCCAGGAAAACCACCGCCCGCGCCACCTCCTCAGGCAACCCGAAACGCCCCGCCGGAATCGTCTTGCTCCACTCCTCTATCACGCCCGCGTCATAGGCGCCTGTGTCAATCAAACCCGGGCTGACCGCGTTCACCGTTATCCCCTCTGCTGCCAGCTCGGACGCAAGCGTCCTCGTCAGCGAAAGCACCCCCGCCTTCGCCGCCGCGAACGGACCGTAACTCGGAAAGGCCTCCTGGATCGACGCATACGCGGCTGCGATATTGATTATCCTGCCGCACCCGCTCCGCCCCAGCAGCGGGGCGAACGCTCGGCTCATCAGGAATACCGAAGTCAGGTTGCTGTCCACCACATCTCGCCACTGCCCCGGCGAGTGCTCCAAAGTCGGGGCAAAAACAAAATTCCCCACATTGTTGACCAGCACGTCGAGCCGGTCGCCGTATTGCTCCTCGATTTCACCGCGGAGCTGCGCAACCGCGCCCGCATCCGTCACATCCGTCTCGAACGCCGCCACACTGCTCTCCGAATACTTACCGCAGAGACTCCCTCGCGCCCTCTCCAGCTTGCTACCGCTCCGGCCGGCTATTATTACCGTGTCTCCCTTTGCGAGGAACTCCTCGGCAATCGCGTAACCGATCCCCTGCCCCGCACCCGTAATGAGGACAAGCCTCCCGTCTCCTTCTTTCGCGCCGTTCTTCATGCTCCGATTCTATACCCTCGGCGATTCGCGGCAAAGTCCCGACTGCATCATCGCCGGGGCATCGATCCTCGCGCGTTGATCAAAGTTTTCCAGGGAGATTTGAGTCGCTTAAGGCTGCGGTTTGCCCAGGTGCTTCAGAAGATTCTGCAGCACCGACCGTGAGCACCACATCTCACCGCGGTGAAGCGCTTCGACCAGGGCGGGAAGCTGGTCGAAATCCTTGGCGTTGGCAATGATACCCTTGGCACCCTTGCCGAAAAGCTCCAGTTCCACGTCTGCGGGCATCTCGTCGCAGGCTACACAGAACTGTGCGTCAAATGCGGCGCTCTTCCTGATAAGCTCCAGCACCCGTCTCTTGCTGCTGTCGGTTATCCGGGATATCGCGAAAAGAAGCAGAGAACTTGCGCTGGCACTCGCCAGAGCCGCCTCGGCTTCGTCGATTTTGCAGTAATTTACCGGGCAGGAGTACCCATAGAAGAACTCGCCGACCTTCCCCCTGATCTGCTCGTCACTGTAAATCACAAAAATCTCTTGGTAGTTCAACTTCAGAACTCCCGTTTTCACTAGCCCTGATGCAGAATCCTCACCGCTGCAAAAACCCAAATCCGGCCCGCACGCAAATAGTAGAATTCCTATATTCTTTATCGTCACTCGTGGCGGTCCACTTGAGCCGG
>CBFCZO010000144.1:0-7787 GCA_965602675.1 uncultured bacterium
TCGTTCGTAAGCGCCGATCTCGACGCCGTGTCCCGCGGGTCTGGAGCCCCCATCGATATCAATGATCTGCGAATGTTGGGAGGAGCCGGCGTCGATAGCCGGGCTGCCTTTTCGCAGTTGGTAATCCCCCGGTACTCCCCAACCAGGCCGGATGAAGCGGGGATCTCCATAGATATTACCGGGACCCAAAGCATTAAGCTGCTTTCGCCCATAAGTTGAATCGTTGGCTTCAACCTGGATGGCATCGTTGGGCCTGTAGAACAGGTTGTGCTCGGCAGTAAGGCTGACGGAGGGGCCGAAAAATGCTGCTCCGTGACCGCCTGCGATGATGCAGTTGCGTATTATCAGGCTGATCGGCACGTCGCGATCGTCATATTGCACGTAGATGGGGTACGCACGGCGGGAGGGATTGTCATGCACAGTGACGTTGACGATCTCGAAGGCGGCACCGGACACTTCGGTTCCAATCACGATTCCCGCCCATGGAGAATCTCCGCCAACTCCGTCGCCGGTGCCGTAGATCAGCGTGTTTTCGATCCTGCTTCCGTCACCCCAGAGCTTGACGCCGTCGCATGAGTTGTTAGCCACCACACAGCGCGAAACCGTCGCGTTCGCAGTCTTCAGGTCAATGTCGTCTCCGCGGTTATGCTCGGCAACGGTTTCTGTGATTTGCACCGGCCCGGCTGATTGCTCGAGGCCGACGCCGTCGGGCCGGTCGTAAGGGCGGTTGGAGCCGTCGCCGTCGCGGTAATAATGGCCGCTGTGTGAGAGGCGGCAATCGTCAATGACCACATTGCGCCACCCACCATCCTCGCCCTCCGGTCCGCCGACAGCGCCGAATCCGCAGAACTCGATGCAACAACTGAAGATCTCAAGACCGTCGATGTCCTGAAGATTGACTCCGAACTCGTCAAGGTGGTGAATGTGGAGGTCGCGTAAGACTATGTTGGAGGCGGTTGCGCCCGTGGCGCTGATACCATCCCTGAACCACCGCTTCGTACCTGCAACCCTGTTATCGCTGGCGATTTCGAGGTTCTCTATACGTACGTATGCGGTACCGGCGATGTCGATGGCCGTCGCCAGGTTATCGCCGCCCGAGAGCACGGCCCGCGATTTTCCGGCTGAGCCCTTGATGGTCGTCCATATCTCCGGCGTGCCGGACGGCGGCCGAAGAATATCGCTGCCGAAGCGGCGCATCGGGTACCTGCCCGGCAGCAGATACAGAGTGTCACCCGAAGACATCCTGCGGCAGGCCGTGCCGGGGGATCTCCACGGGCGCTCTTTGGTGCCCGGCCAGGAGTCGTCGCCTCCAGGCGACACGTAGAATGTGCTGCGATCGGGAGGCTTGGAACCGGTCGAGAAAGATATGAGTGCCAAGACAAAGAGAGTCAGAGTGGCGACGAGTCTCGGATTCGCAAGGGTATGTCTCATTTATTCACGGCCCGCTTCTTCTCCGGATAATTAATTGCTACGCTGTCTTAATAATAAATTAATTATTCCATAAACATAGGCATTTTCAGAAGATACGACGCAGTCGGCCGCAAGTGCACTTGACTGCCTGCGGGTAGAGACTATATTAATCATTCTTGAAGCAACTCCGGGGGGAGAACCATAATCCACGATGATTAATTACTTCTATCAAGGGAAAAAGAGTGTCGCTTATAAAAATAGCTGTGATTGAGGATGAAGCGGATATCCTCGAGGTGATTGAGTACAACCTTGCCAGGGAGGGATATAAGGTCATCACCGCCCAGGACGGAAAGGACGGCCTCCGTAAAATAATCGACGAGGCTCCTGATCTTGTTCTTCTCGATCTGATGCTGCCGGGAGTCGACGGCATAGATCTTTGCCGTCGAATCAAGGCGGATCCCCTGACCCGTCGGATTCCGGTGATAATGGTGACCGCCAAGGGCGAGGAAAGCGATGTTGTGCTCGGTTTGGGAGTGGGCGCCGACGACTACATTCCCAAGCCATTCAGCCCCAAGGAGCTTGTCGCCCGGGTGAAGGCTGTTTTACGGCGCGGACCGTTGCACGAGGACATAAGCACCGGCGATAGAATCACGACTGACGGAGTAACGATCGACGCGCGCCGCTACGAGGTCAGGGTCGATAACCAACCTGCGAACTTCACGGCGACGGAGTTCCGGCTGCTGCATTTTCTGGCATCGCACCCCGGACGGGCGTTTACCAGGGATCAATTGCTCAGCCGTGTGATCGGCGAAGGAGCTCAGGTGCTGGACCGAAACATCGATGTTCACATCCGCGCGGTGCGCGGGAAGCTCGGCACACACAGGGACCTGATCGAGACGATCCGCGGAGTGGGTTACCGCTTTCAGAGCACAGAGGAGGACTAGGGCTTGCCTAGGATTAGCTTCGTCTGGAAGCTCTATCTCGGAATCGTTACAGCTATCCTCCTCTCCGCAGTCATAGTCTTTTTCTTCGTTTCCTACCAGATTGAAAACGACACTTTTGCGGAAATTCGCAGCTCACTGCGGACCAGAGCAGAGCTGTTGCGGATTATTGCCTCGCCCGACCTTGCCGCATATTCCGCTGAAAAAGGAGAATTGCTCGAACAAAAGGTCGGCGAGATTGCGGTGGATGACACGCGCCTGACTTTAATCCTCACGGACGGAACTGTCGTCGCCGACTCACGCGAAGATCCCCGTGGAATGGACAACCATGCCGGTCGCCCTGAGATTCAGCAAGCGCGTGCCGAGGGAGTGGGCACATCTACGAGGCGAAGCACCACTTTGAACAGGCGGATGCTGTACCTGGCCGTGCGAATCCGACTCGGCGGAGAAACCGTCGGATTTGCCCGCACCTCTCTGCCACTCACGGGGATCGATGAGCGCCTCGTGCACCTGCGTAACCTTATCCTGCTGGGCGTATTGATTTCGGCCCTCGTGATGCTGATTCCCGGCTTCTTCCTCGCCCGCCAGATAAGCAGGCCGCTGGCCAAGGTGACCGAGGCCGCCGAAAGGATCGCAGAAGGTGAATACGGCGAAAAGCTCTGGCGCGGCGGCTCGGATGAGATCTCGAAGCTGGCCCGCGCTTTCGACTCGATGAACGAGCAGCTTAATGAGCGTATGGACACGATAACAATCGACCGTAACAAGTTACTGACGATCCTCAGCAGCATGGTGGAAGGGGTCATCGCTGTCGACAGGGACGAGAGGATTGTTCACATCAACCTCGCGGCCGCGGAAATCCTCAATACCCTGCCTTCAGATGCTGTGGGGAAGCACATCTGGGAGGTGACCAGGATTGCGGAGATCCTAGAGGCGGTCACATCAACAGTCCACGAGGGCGAGAGGCGGGCGATTGAAGCACGCTTGGTGGAGCAGCGGAGCGATCGTGTGATCGAGCTGCACGCCTCGCCGCTGCGCAACGCTGCGGGGGGAGTAGCCGGGGCAGTCCTGGTCCTTTACGACGTCACCGAGATTCGCAGGCTGGCGACAGTGAGGCAGGATTTTATTGCCAATGTCTCTCACGAGCTGAAGACACCGCTGACCGCGATTCGGGGCATACTCGAGACGCTGCTTGATGACGGAAGCATGGATCCCGCGCGCCAACGCCGTTTTCTCGAACGGCTGGAGGCTCAATCGGCCCGAATGTCGAACCTAATCGCGGATATTATAAGCCTGGCGAATACTGAGTCGAAGGATCTGACCGCCCGGCTGGAACTTATCGATTTCCGGCAACCGGTCAGGGATTCGTTCGAAGCACTGCGTGCCTTCGGCGAGCAGAAGGATTTGAGCATGGAAATCGAGCTGCCGGATGAAAGCGTCCCGGTTCATGCTGAGGCGGAGGCGCTGAGGAGAGCAGTCGATAACCTGATTGACAACGCGATCAAATATACCGACCACGGTGGAGAAGTCGGGATTCGAGTTTTTGCGCTCACCGGCAACGCAGTGCTTGAAGTCAAAGACAACGGAATCGGGATCGAACCGCGAGATCAGGAGAGAGTGTTCGAGCGGTTCTACAGGATCGACAAGGCCCGCTCCAGGGAGCTGGGTGGGTCGGGCCTCGGCCTCTCTATAGTGAAGAGAACGGCGATGGCTTTTGGTGGCGATGTTTCCCTCACAAGCCTGCCCGGCAAGGGCAGCACATTCCACCTGCGGCTGCCCAAAGCGCCGGACGCCTCCTGACATCTCCGGGCCCGTCTTCTTATTGCCACGCTCTGCTCTTCATACGGAAAAATAAACCTATCAAAGCAAATCAGGCATTCGACCTTTTCTTGTCATCTCTCCCCTAAACTCAAGTAAGGAAAAGATTTATTTGGTCTTTATATTTCCTTTACAGCCCGCGGCAAGAATGCGTCGGACTGCTGATCCGTGCAGGCAGTCAGTGTCGTTCAACCGAGTAAACTCCGCATCAGCAAGGGAAAAAGGGGCAATTGGGGAAAAGGAGGATTTTCCATGATAAAGCCATTTCAGCTCTTAGCGATGTCAACTTTGCTGCTCGCTTTCCTGTTCGGTACGGCTCTTGCCGTAGCCGATGACAGCGAAAGCGAAGTCAAGGCGGCATCCAAGACCGATGAGAAGGAAGCCTGGAAGTGGAGATGGGACGGCGGATTCAAGCTCGACTCTCCCGACGGGCTCTTCAGCATGAAGTTCGGCGGCCGCATGCAGAACGACTGGATGTGGGGTAGCGCGGATGACGAGACCGAAGCTGCATTCGGCGAGATCGTCAGCGGCAACGAGTTCCGCCGCGCACGCCTGTTCTTCTCCGGCACCGTCTACAAGGTTGTCGAGTTCAAGGTGCAGTACGATTTCGCCGGCGGCGATGTCGACTTCAAGGATGTATACCTCGGCATCAAAAAGCTGCCGTTCGGCACGCTGCGCATCGGCCACTTCAAGGAGCCGTTCAGCCTCGAGGAGTTGACCAGCAGCAAGTACCTCACGTTCCTCGAGCGATCGCTGCCCAACATCTTCGCCCCTTCGCGTAACACCGGTTTCGCGATCCTCGGTCACACCAAGGACGAGAACCTGACCTGGGGAGTCGGCGCGTTCACCGATTCCGATGACTACGGTGATGCCAAGACCTATGACGACACCTGGAATCTCAGCGCACGCTTGACCTTCCTGCCCTGGAGCGGCGAGAAAAAGGACATTCTGCACCTTGGTCTCGGCTACCACTACCAGGGAGTGCCGGAGGGCGGCTCGCTACGTTATCGCCAACGCCCCGAGGTTCACCTGACCCACCGCTTCGTCGACACTCACAGCTTCGGCGCCGACTCGGCCAGTGTCTTCGACGCTGAGGCGGCGCTGGTGTTGGGCCGGTTATCCGTGCAGGCCGAATACATGTATAACACCGTCAGCGCGCGAGACTACGGTGACCCGGCGATGCAGGGCGGCTACGTCTACGCCACCTATTTCCTGACGCCGGGAGACCAGCGCGCCTATAAGAAGTCAGAGGCCGCTTTCGATCGCGTCAAGCCGAAGAATCCATACCTGGGCAGCGGTGGCATGGGTGCCTGGGAGGTCGGCCTGCGCTACTCCTGGCTCGATCTCACCGACGCCGACGTCTTCGGCGGCGAACTGATGGATGTCACCCTGGCGCTCAACTGGTATCTCAACAACGTGACCAGGATGATGTTCAACTACGTCTACGCCGACCGCGACGACATCGGCGCGGCCAACTTCTTCCAGATGCGCTTCCAGATTGATTTCTAGGAGCACATTGATATAAACATGGTCTTAGATACCCCTCAAAGACGGTCTCCAGTGCACAAACATCGATGCTTATCCGAGCAGTGGAGCAGCCGGCGGCAAATCCCCGGGGGTATAAACGAGGGTTTTCAGTAAGGAGTGCAAAGTCATGAAAATAAAGTGGGTTGTATTGGCAGCGCTGGCAGTCAGTGGTCTGATGTGGGCCGTTTCCTGCGGTCCCGTTGAAGAGGCGGAAGCCGTGAAGCTGCAGGGCGCCGGAGCCACATTCCCTGAGCCGGTTTACAACCAGTGGATGTATGAATACGAACAGGTCTCCACAACCCGGATCAATTACGAAGGTATCGGATCCGGCGGCGGCCAGAAGGCTATCATCGGCAAGACCGTCGACTTCGCGGGCTCCGACGCTCCGATGGACGCCTCGGATCTGGATGAGAACGGTCTTCTCCAGTTCCCGATGATCGTCGGAGGAATCGTGCCCGTGATAGACATTCCCGGCGTCGAGAACAACCAACTCAAGCTGAGGGCTGATGTCCTCGGGCGCATCTTCGCCGGCGATATCACCACTTGGAATCATCCCGACATACTCGCCGACAACTCCGAAATCGCCGACAAGCTGCCCGAGAAAAGAATTATCGTCGTGCACCGCTCCGACGGTTCCGGAACCACCTGGACCTTTACCCTCTTCCTCCACATGGCTTCGCCCTACTGGCTCGCAAACATGAGGGGTGTGAAGGTCGACAAGGCAACCGGCGAGATCACGGGGAAACTCGAGGAATCCTACGGCAAGTCGATCAAGTGGCCGGCCGGTACAATCGGCCAGAAGGGCAACCCCGGCGTGGCCAACCAGATCCAGCAGTCCGAATACAGCATCGGCTATGTCGAATATGCCTACGCCTTGCAGAGCAACCTGACCACTGTTCAGCTCGAGAACGCGGCAGGACAGTTTGTTTCCCCCAGCCTCGAGACCTTCGCCGAGGCCGCCGCTCAGACCGACTGGACAAAGTCGGGCGTCGACCTGGTGCCCGTGGCCCAGGGCGGCAGCAACACCTGGCCGATCGTCGGCGTATCCTTCATCCTGATCCACAAGCAGCAGGAAGACGCCAATGAGGCCAAGGAGATGCTAAAATACTTCGACTGGTGCTTTGCCAAAGGTGTCGCTTCCGCAGAGAAGCTGCATTATGTTGCCATCCCGTCGTCCGTTGCCGACCAGGTGCGTGGAGATTGGGCGTCGAAGCTTACCATCGACGATCAGCCGATAAACTGGCAGAAATAATCTCAGCGGGCAAAATAGCAGCCTGAAGTGAGCCATCGGGACTCGTGTTCAAGAGGACGGTATCCATCATTGGCAGATAAAAACAAGACACAAGGTACTCCTCAAAACAGAGCCGATCTCGCGTTCCGATGGCTCACCACTTCATGCGCCATTGCTGTAATCGTCATCATTTCCGGTATCTTCATCGAGTTGGCGCGAAATTCCAGCCTGGCATTTCAGGAATTCGGTTTCAACTTTTTCATCAACGACAACTGGGATCCGGTCAGCCAGCAATTCGGCGCCGCCAGCAGCATCTACGGCACGCTGGTATCGACTCTTATAGCCATGGTCATCGCAGTGCCGGTTTCACTCGTCATTGCGCTTTTCCTCGTCGAGCTCGCGCCGCCTGCATTAAGCAGAATAGTCGGCGGCGGGATTGAACTACTGGCCGCCATCCCGAGCATCATCTACGGAATGTGGGGGTTGTTCGTCTTCGCCCCGTTCATGCGCGATCATGTGCAGCCGCTACTCGGTGGCACCCTCGGGTTCCTTCCGCTTTTCCAGGGCCCTCCTATGGGTATCGGCATGCTCACAGCCGGCATCATTCTGGCCCTGATGATTCTGCCGTTCATTTCGGCAATCACCCGCGATGTGCTGCAGATGGTTCCCAAGGTCGTCAAGGAATCGGCTTACGGCGTGGGCGCGACTACCTGGGAGGTGACACGCAAGGTCAGCCTGCGTTACGGCCTGCGCGGGACAATCGGCGCGATGTTCCTCGGGCTCGGCAGAGCCATCGGCGAGACGATGGCCGTCACCTTCGTAATCGGCAACGCTGCCGCGATTTCCGCGTCGTTGTTCTCCCC
>CBFCZO010000145.1:0-7785 GCA_965602675.1 uncultured bacterium
ACGCCGCACAATATAACCCGGATTACAACCTGCGTATGGCGAAGAAAGCACAGCCCTCGAAGGCGACGGCTCCAGGGATAATCCTTACGTGGTTCCGGCAACGGCGCAGACCATTAGCGTGGATGGCATCCTGGATGAGGAGGCCTGGAAAGGCGCGTTGGTGCTGGAGCTAAAGTACGAAGTCGAACCGGGCGAGAACATCGAACCGCCGGTGCGCACTGAGTGCCTCGTTATCTACAACAATACCCACCTTTATGTCGCCTTCAATTGTCACGATCCCGATCCCGGCCTGATTCGCCCCGACTCCCCGCCGACAGCCTGCTCGAGGTCTATCAGGCGCAGGTTGTACGCAAACATCGTCTCCGCAGATCTCTTCCTGACATCCTGGAGAGTCTTCTGCGAGAGCAGCAGTTCGAGGTTGTCGATTTCCCCCTCGTGGTAATTGGCCTCCGCGAGCCTGAACGCCTCCTCGGCGCTCGCCAGAATCACCTCCTGATACAGAGTGACCCTTTCCGACAGCGCTGCTGCATCCTTGAACGAATTACGGACCTCCATTTCCACGCGGGCTCGCTCGGCCGTCGCCTCGGTGAGAACGGCCTTCTCCTCGGCCCTGGCCTCGGCGATCCTGCCGCCGATGGCACCGCGCCCGAAGATGGGGATGACTATGCCGAAGTTCATTTTCCAGCTGTCCATGTCGCCCGAATACTGATGCCTGTAAAAGGCGGCCGAGAAGTCCGGATAGTATGAGGATCGTGCCAGCGACTGCCGGAGAGCCGCCGCTGACTGCTTGTTTCTCAGCGTGCGGAACTCTATGCGTTGCGACAGGGCCAGGTTGACCAGGTAGTCGACGCTCTCGCTCACGGCGGCCCCCTTCGAGAGCGGCGAAGTGACGAGAGGTGCGGCCGCCTCACGGCCGAGCAGATAGTTCAGCTGCATCCGGTAATTGCGCTCCCCGTTCTCGAACAGAAGCTTTTCATCGGCGGCGTTACCCGCTTCGACCCGGGCTCTGAGCACATCCAGTTTGCTGACACTGCCCGCTTCGAACCTGCGCTGGGCCAACGTCAAAAGCTTCTCCAAAATGGCGACGTTCTCCCCAGCGATCCGCGCCTGCAACTGGCTCAGAGCCAACCGCTGATACAAGGTCTTCACGGCCAGCGTCAATTCCCAGCGGATCAGGTCGTAATCCGACTCCGAAACTTTGGTCTCCTCCTTGGCCAGCGATATTCTCAGCCCGCGCCGCGTCGGATACTCAATCAGCTGCGAGATCCCGTAGCTGGCTTCGTCGTAACTCCTGAGCAGCTTCGTCTGGTCCATCTCCCACTCGATCGAAGTCGCGGGGTAATCTCCGGCCTGCGCTATTCTGTGTCGAATGGCCTTGAGTTGATCCAGCGAGACCTGTAGATCGGGATTGTTCTCCAGTGCGAGAGCAACGGCCTGCTGCTGGGTAAGCACATCCTCCGTTGGATGAGCTGTTGTCGCAGCAGCGGGAACCTGATTTACCGAGACCATTAACAGTATGCATAGAAACTGAATCGTCATAGCCGTCTCCTTGGCGAAGGGACCGAGCCCTTGACCCTCCCGCCTCTTCATGATGCAACAACCGGGGACTCAGACCCCGCGCTGCTTCTGCCGAATTTCCAATAGATCATCGGCATGACCACCAGGTTCAGGAGTGCTGAGCTCACCAGGCCGCCCAGGATTACCAGCGCCATCGGATGCTCAATTTCCTGGCCGGGCGCTTGCCCGCCTACCACTATCGGCATCAATGCCAGGGCCGTCGTCATCGCGGTCATCAGGATCGGCGACAAACGTTCCTGCGCCCCCCTTATAATCAGTCCCAGGCCGAAGGGTTCGCCCTCCGCCAACTCCAGGTGCCTGTAGTGGCTGATCAACATGATGCTGTTGCGGGCAGCGATCCCCAGCACGGTGATAAAGCCGATTATCGATCCGAGGGACATGATTCCTCCCGCCAAAAGAGTGGCAAAGACGCCGCCGATCAGGGCGAAAGGAAGGCCCGCAAATACTATTATGGCAAGGCGGAACGAACCGAAATCCGCGTGAAGAATCAGAAATATCCCCACTAGCGCAAGCGCCGACAATGCCAGTATCCGATCCCTGGCTGCCGTCTGGGCGGCGTACTCGCCCAGGATCTCCGGATGATATCCGTGGTCAAATGGAATGCTCTTCACTCGGTTCTCTATATCGTGAGCCACGCTCGCCAACGACCGGTTTCGCACGTTGCATGTGACCTCGGTGTAGCGTGAGGCCATCTCACGTGTGATCTGGTTGGGAGTGGGAGCGATGTAAACATCCGCCACCTCCTTCAGCGGCACCTGGCCGCCGCCGGGAATTTCCACCATCAGTTCTCTGAGTGAGGTTATATCTGAGCGGACGGACTTTGCCCCCCAGACAACGACATCGAATATGTTCTGGTCCTCGTAAAACTCGCCCACTTTCAGGCCCTTCAGGTACAGGTTGGCCTGGCTGCGGATCTGTCCGGCAGTCAAGCCGTGTTGCGCAGCGGTTGCCGGGCGGACGTGAACCTCCAGCTGCGGTATCATTTCCTGCGGCTGCACCTTCAAATCAATGATGCCTTCGATATCAGCGATAGCCTCTTTCACCTCCTCCGCTTTGGAGCGGAGGGTCTCAAGGTTCTTGCCGTAGATGCGGATTACCAACGTCGCGCTCGAACCCGTCAGTACTTCCTTGATCCGCTCGCGCAAATATGTCAGCAGGTCCCTGTGGAGACCGGGATAGCCGTCTACAACCTCCTGCACTTTTGCCACCGTGCTGTCATAATCGATCTCGGGATCAAGACTTATCCACAGCTCGGTAAAATTCGGACCGACAACCTCATCCGCGACCTCCGCACGGCCGATGTGAGCTCCAAAATTTCTTACGCCGGGGATGGCGCGAAGCTCCTTGCTCACGCGCATCGTTATCCTGTCCATCGCCTCGATTGACGTCCCGGGCTTCTCCACCCAGTGCATCAGGAAATCGTACTCCTTGAAGTGGGGCAGGAACTCCTCGCCAAGGAACGGGACGATTGCCAGGCAGGCCAGCAGCGCGGCAGCCAGCGTACCAAGCACTGCTATGGGTCTGCAAAGCAGCTTCGGCAATAGTGAGGCGTACAGTTCCCTGAGCCTGACCAAAAGCCTGGATTCGCCCCTTTGCGAAGCCTTGGGTAACAGCATTAGCGAGAGCGCCGGAGTGATGGTCATGGCGACCAGCAGTGAGGAGAGAATCGCCAGGATATACGACAGAGCCAGCGGGCTGAAGAATGAACCGGCCAGCCCCGGCAGGAAAAACACAGGCATCAGGACCAGCGAAACGATGATACTGCCGTAAACCACAGCGCTTCGCACCTCGAGCGATGCCTTGAGGACCACCTTGAAGGCCGGCTCAGGAACCTCTTTCTCACGGTTCAATCGCAGCCGGCGCTTGATGTTCTCCACATCGATGATGGCATCGTCGACCAACTCCCCAAGAGCTATCACAATCCCGGCGAGCACCATCGTATTGATCGTGCCACCACGGTAGTTCAGGATCAGTGCCGCGATAATCAGCGATGTCGGAATCGCCAGGGCGCTTATCAGGGCCGTCCGCCAATCGTTTAGGAAGAACAGCAGGACGAGGATCACCAGCACGCACCCAATTAGAAGCGCCTTATTGAGATTGTTCAGCGACATCTCAATGAAGGTGGCCGGCCGGAAGATGCTGGAATCGATTTCCAGGTCCTGCAGGCCGGGGCGGAGGTCGTCGAGCACTTTCTCAATCCGGCTTGTCACCTCGAGCGTGTTTCCCCACGGCTGCTTTTCCACGATGAGCAGCAGCCCGGGCCCGTCGTTGATGATCGCGTCACCGATCGGCGGGGGGCTGCCTTCCACAAGTTCCGCCACTTCTCCGAGCCTGATAGGCGTCCCCTCGCGCATCGCCACGGGAACATTCGCAAGATCCGATGGCTTCTTGACACCCGCGGCATAGGCCACCGCAAGGCGTTGATTCGGCGTGTCCACGAAACCGCCGCCGCCGATTTCGGCCCCCTCGCTGGCCGCTTTGACCACCTCGCTCGTCGTGATTCCATGGGCGTGGAGGCGGTAGGGATCAATCAACACCTGGATCTGGCGGTCCCGCTGCCCCCAAATCGCCACATTGGCCACACCCGGTATCGCCATCAGCCGGGGGCGAATCGTCCACTTGGCGATGGTGGTCATCTCCATCTGAGACATCTTCTTCGAGGTGATGCCAATCTTCAGCACGCGGCTGGTCGACGACAACGGCGACAAAATTACCGGCATCTCCGCGACGGCTGGCAGGTTCCCGCTGATTTCCGCGATCCGCTCCTGAACCAGCTGCCGGGCTTGCATAAGGTCAGTGCCTTCCTCGAAATAGGCCGTGACCGACGAGAGACCAAGAACGGATTTCGAACGGATGTTCTTCAGCCACGACACGCCGTTGAGGGCGTTCTCAATCGGCACTGTGACTAGAACCTCCACTTCGGATGTGGAAAGACCGGGAGCCTCGGTCTGCACCTCCACCAGCGGGGGGGCGAACTCGGGGAAGACATCGAAACGGGTCTGGCTGACGATGAATGCCCCGGCGATCAGGAGTATGCACATCAAAGCCACCACGGCCACTCTGAGCCGCAGAGACTTCGATACGATCCAATTCATCATTTGCCACCCCCGAACTCGGTGCCGTAGAGCTCCGCCACCGCAGTCGTCACCACCTCGTCCCCCGCCTCAAGCCCGCGTTCTATCACGGCGAGGTCGTCGACTATCCGGCTTACTCCCACACGGCGGCGTGAATAGGTGTGCGGCGCGGTTTTCACGTAGACCCAGGTGCCGTCGTAGATGTCGTGAACTATGGAAGACCAGGGGATGACTAGGCTCTCCGACTCCGTTACGAGCGTCAGCTTCACCGTCACCCGCTCGCCGATGCGGTAACGCCCTTCACTGTTCTCGCATCTGAAAAACAGAACGGAAGAGGCGCTCTGCGCATCGCTCAAAAGGGGCCCCTTAACCGGCTGAGCTTCATCCGACGCCGACTCACCGCCGGCTCCGAGCGAGAAAACGCGCGCTGCTTTGTCCCTGGCTATCTTTGCTAAATGCCCCGAGTAAACGGGAACCCGGATCCACACCGGCTTTTGGCTGACGACCTCGAACAGGTTGGTCGAGGCGGGCACCGTCTGGCCGGAAGCCACGAATATATCCTGCACCACGCCCCCGATAGGCGACTTTATCACCAACGTCGACTGGTCAATCGCCGCAGAGTCGAAGCCCGAGCCGCTCAACAGCGTCAGTTTGGCTTTTGCCGCCTTTAGAGCCGCATTTGCCACCGCCGATGCGGCAACCGCTTCCTGATGAGCTTTCTCGCTGATGGCATTGTCTTTCAGCAATGTCTCCGTGCGTTTCACCTTTGCCTGCGCCACCTCGTATTCAACCTGCTTCACAGCCACGTCTTCCCACGTGCCCACAAGGTCCTTCTCCGCCGGCAGCAGAAGCAGACGCATGATCTCCTGCCCGCGCTTCACTACCGAGCCGGCCTGCACTGCGGCCCCGGAGCGCAGCAGCAGGACGGTTCCGGCCACAGGCGCAGAAACCCTCACCGCGGTTCCGGGAAGAGCAATTATCTCGCCGCCCAACTCTAAATAGCCGGGCATCGGCTGATAAGACGCCACAGCGGTTTCTATGCCCAATCGCTCCTCTGCGGCTGGCGTCAACGTCACTGTCGCGAGCTTGCTCTCGCTCACGGGGTTCTCCACGTGGGCTGGAGATTCCTTCTGCGTAGGGGGTTCGCCGCCGCTGCATGAGGCGATTAATAACACTACTACCAACAACACGATCGCCTCAAAGGTGACAAGAAAATATGTGCGATTCTCTCGCATTTAATCCTCCCGAATTCTCAACAAATAATGCCTCGTTAGAGGGTTCTTCTTCCGTCAAACGCAAGATCAGTGCACGTACAGCTACCGCAAGGTCCTTGCGCAAAGTTAAGAGTAACACCCTTTTATTAGACTTCCATTAAACGCTCAGGTTAATCTGCTTCCGCGGCACATCCCACCCGCGCTTGATCCCCAATCGCGACCTCGCGTGGTGGCGAGTGCGCCGGCCGGCCTGCCAATTTGGGCGGCCCGATATCGACCGCTGCCAGGGCCGCGGAAGCCTGAACGAAGCTTCAACGTGGCAAAGCCTGTCCGGCCGATTTGTGGATGACACAAAATCATAGATGGCATAACCGCCCTTCGGCAAACCCCTTGACAGTTAAAATTGCCGCGGCCTGTCGACTCCGCTGCGGCAACGGCCTAAAACGCGCAGGACAGTGAGGAATTGGATAGAAAGCCGGCAAAATAATCTCATCCGCATCTTTTCCCTGATTGGAATAAAAGCTTGACTTTCTTGTGTATAAGACTATGATTACCAATTGCTCATAAGGTGTGTCCTACCTGGTGGTCAGGAATTCCTGAAATCCAACACAGCTGGACAGTGATATCGCTTTATGAGTGAATCCCGGCAAATTAATCCCGGGAAACAAATCTTTAGGAGAGTTTTAATGGAAGGCACAGTGAAGTGGTTCAACGATTCCAAGGGTTTTGGATTTATCACAGCTGACGATGGCACCGACGTGTTCGCGCACCACACCGAGATCGTGGGAGAGGGCTTCAAATCCTTGAAAGAAAACGAGCGGGTGAGCTTCGAAGTGGAGCAAGGCCCCAAAGGTCCCAAAGCAACAAATATCGTCAGGCTTTAGGCTGACCTGGCGGGGGCGCAAAGCCTTCGCAACATTCGTTTTGCAGGATTCAGTCGCTATTGATTTGCTACTTAAGTTGGCGCACAGCGTTGACATAATCTAGTCGCTGAATTAGCAAACGAAGAGTCTCCGGCAGATAAACTCGCCGGAGACTTTTTCTATCTACCCGACGCTGCGGATCATCACCTTGACAAAGCCCAACCTCGGTGCTATAAATATAGCATAATGCTATAAAAACAACATTCGCCGAGTCAACTGCGAGGCGCTATGGACGATCCTTCATACTTGCACCTGAGCAAAAGAGAACGCCAGATCATGGATGTCATCTACTCCATGGGGCAGGCGACTGCCGCGCAGGTGATGGAGAAATTGGAGAGCCCTCCCAGCTATTCGGCTGTGCGCGCGAAGTTGAGAATACTGGAAGAGAAGGGCTACCTCGTCCATGACTACGACGGCCCGAGCTATGTCTACAAGCCGGTTCTGCACAGAGAAATAGCCCAGGATTCACTGATGAAACATCTTCTGCGGACTTTCTTTGACGGCTCGGTCGAAGAGGCGATGACCGCCTTGATCGGCCTGAAAAAGGCCGGCTTGACCAAGGCCGAGAAGACCCGCCTCTCCAGATTAATCGAGGAAGCTTCGGAAGAGCGCGACGCGGAATAACCAAAGCGATGCCTGTTACTGAGTACATTTTCAACCTGCTGCTTGAGGCGAATATTAAGGTCGCCGTGATCCTGCTGTTGGTCTATCTCGTCCTGGCCTTCTACAAATACAGATCGTCCGCATTTCGATTCAACATTCTAACCGTGAGCCTGCTCAGCCTGCTGCTCCTTCCCGTCCTCACCGCAACCCTCCCCGGAATCTCGCTGCCCATCCTCATGGAAAAACACGACCGCATTGGAACAGACGCGATTACTCCCGATCCGGCTCTTCAAGCCGCGCAGACCGCACTGGAATCTCACTCTCGCTTTCTAATAAATCCAACGGAGGTCGGGAACGGCGCATTAATCAAATCCGCGAGCCTCGGCGCCGGCG
>CBFCZO010000146.1:0-7593 GCA_965602675.1 uncultured bacterium
TTACAGGAGATTGTTGCATGACGCGTATTAATGGTCAATCGCCGACAAGGCCAAGTCCGGAGGATTTATTAACAGTCTCTTCTAGATGCAATTATATTCTTTAACATTCAATATATGTACCGCTTATCTTTTTTAACATTGTGGGCGTTAGATTTAATTATGAGTATTGCCGCTCGGCAATTGTTATGTTACTTTTTTGATGTAGATACATGGTTTTCTAAGGCCGGTGATTATAAATATCTCATAATATCGAGTTATTGACGTTTAAGACAAAATGAAGGGAATATTTTGCTGCTTGACAAATCATAACCGTTGGTCTAAATTTAGTTTAAGATAAGGAGTTTTGTCGTGTATTCGAGTACCATTCTTGCGAGATTGTTGCTGTTTTTTAGTTCTTACATTCCTTTGATAATTATATTCTCAATACGCTGTTTTGATATAAATCGCGTGTTGTCCATCTCTGGTTTCATTGTTTCGCTTGTCTTGTTTCTAATACTCGTTTACATTATGTTTGTTTTGCGGAAACTCAGTGTTGTTAATCTTACCGTTAAAAAAGTCAGTGTTAAATCGTCAGATCTTCTTGCATATATGTTTTCATACATTTTGCCGTTTCTTGGATTGCATTTAGATAACCCGCTAGAGGTGATCAGTGTAATAATTTTCTTTTCCATGTTGGCTATTGTATATGTTAACTCTAATATGATTTATATTAATCCCATGTTAAGTATACTTGGATATCGGATATATGAAGTCACTGATGCTAATGATAATGTATATGTACTAATAACTAAGCAAAAGAGTATTATTGTAGGAACGGAATTAAACGCGCGCAGAATAGGGGGTAATGTGCTCTTAGACTAGAGGTGATAGCATGGAAATCAATTCGAGAATTCAAGAGATGAAGAGCTTTGTTGAGAATTCTGATGTTATAAATCTGGTGATTGTCACTAAAAAATATAAGAAGAATCCCGAACAAATATATTCAGTGCAAATGCAAGAAAGCGCTGTGGATAGCTTCAAAAATTTAGTGGATAGTTTTTTCAAAAGTATTATGAACAAAATAAGGAGAGCATATATGTATCAGTCAACTTATGTTCCAGAGGAACATGAGTGTCTGGAAATTGAAATAGAGGGCGATGATGTTGTGTCAGAGGAAATAAATAAAATAAAGCCAATTATAGAATTGCAAGACTTTGAACATAGTGATGAAGCAGTGAGTAGAATAAAATATTATATTATAGTTGCCGAAAATGGGACGAAAAATAAAATGCTAATGTACAATCACTTTGGGAATTATAATATTCTAAGTAGAAAGGGACGCTGTCCAATAGTTTTTAGTAGAAACATTATGAAAGGCCTGGAAAAAGCCATGGTATTTGCGGATACAATAGATTGCATAGCATGGAAAGGATATGTATATATATTTAAAAAAAGAAATTTTGAAAAGATATTTGAATATATGGATAGCCTGAAAATGGTGGCAAGAAGAGTGGCAAATAAAATAAAAAATGATAGGTTCACAATAAAAAATGATAATGAATACGAGAGAGCGGTAACAGAAGACATTGGAATTATAAGAAAGCTAGCAGAAATGCACAGAAATAAGAGCATTGAAAGGCTAGAATACGGGAAGATGGAGAATGCAATTGAAAAACACAAACTGATGATAGAGTTTGACCAAAATAAAAGAGAAAACGGCAAACCGATAATAGAATTCAAAAGAGATGTTAAATGGAGATGGCAGTTTTTCAAGCTATTGGCAGAGGATTACTTTCAATCGGTAACAACAAAAAGCAAATATGTATCAACAGCAAAAAGAATAAGAGAAAAGGTAGGTAGAAAACCGCCAAAAGCAAACGAAGAGAAAAGAGGGAAAATAAAGATAAGAATACCAACGAAGTGATGAGAACATAAAAAGAAAAGAAAATAAATTAAATTTATCGACGGTAAGATAATAATGTAATTAGAGTGAAGGAATCCTAATAAAGTGAATGAGACAGAAGAAGGCGAGTATGGTTGGAAATGCATTTGAAGACGTATTTCTTCATCGGTCCCGGCCGACAGTTTAACGCAAGCTGATCTCACAGAAAACGCTGGAGCCGTCGATTTCCTCGATTTCGGCGTGCATGTTGAGGCGGGCGGCGAGGCCGCGGAAGTCGTCGGGGCTGAAGGTGGTGGCGCGGAAGCCGTCTTTGCAGACGATGACGCCGTCGCGCGTTTGCTCGCGGTCGATCTCTCCCAGCAGGCCTTCGGCGGCCTGGAGCTCGAACCACTGCAGGCGGTGATCCCAGAAGCGCTCTGAATAGCTGGAGAAGAGGACTGCCCCGCCGGGTGCGGTGACGCGGACGGCCTCGCGCATGAGCTCAAGCGGCTCGACCTTGAATGCGGAGATGCCGTTCTGGATGCAGGCGACGAGGTCGAATGTGCCGTCGGGGAAGCCGAGCTTGGCGGCGTCCATGACGTAGAGGGGGCAGGAGTGGCCGAGGGTGGCGCACGCCAGGAGCAGGCTGGGGAGGGAGTTGTCGATACCGGCGGCGATGGCGGCGGATGGCGCCAGGCGTTGGAGAGCGCGGCCGTAACCGCAGCCCAGCTCGAGCAGGCGATCGCCCGGCCTGATTTTAGATATGACGTGTTCGATTTCGGCGTCGAGGTAGCGCCGCACGCGCGGCGGGGCGATCTCATAGACGCGGCGCAGGCACTCGGCGGAGAGTTTTTGCGCGTAGTATTTGGTGTCGCTCATCGGAGCCGATTAGATCTGTTTTATTTCAATATGATAGTGATCTGAGCGTTGATACACAACGTGTGTAAAAGGGGCGCATAATCCGCCGCGACGGACGCCCCTTAGCTCTGTGCGGCGGGTTTGGAGAAGAGCGGTGTATAAATGCACCTCGTCGGCTTGACAACTGCGGCCCTGGGCGTTAAATTACTTTGCGTAACGTACATTAAGTATATTATGGCAGTTTGAGTGGAGGCCTAGTGATGACAACGAGTATTTCGGCCCTTGAAGCGCGGGACCGGTTTGCCGACATGACAAACCAGGTTCACTACGGTAAGGAGCGGTTTGTGGTGACGCGGCGCTCCAAGCCGTTTGTGGCGATCGTACCGCTTGACGACTTGAAACTGATCGAATTGCTCGAGGACCTGATCGATATCGAGGAGGCCCATCGGGCCCTGGCAGAGGCTGAAGCGAAGGGCACCATATCCTGGGAGGATATCAAGGAAGAGCTGGGCCTCTGAGATGTATTCGATTGAGCTGACTCCGCAGGCGGCGAGGCAGTTAAAAAGGCTTCCCAGCGATACGCGCACTCAGGTCGCACGGGCAATCGACAGGCTCGGGAGTGATCCCCGGCCGCGCGGCGTGAGGAAGCTCAAGGGCAAGGAGATCAAGAACTGCTACAGGTTGCGGGTCGGCGATTTTCGTATAATTTATCAGGTCAGGAATGGAGATGAGCTTGTGGTGCTGATCATCAGGATAGGCGATCGCAAGGAGGTGTATGAAGATCAGAAGAGGTTAATGAGGCTATTGAAGAGGTTTCGATCGGGGGGCGGATAGGACTTCACCCGTTGAATGGATATCGACGCAAAAATTCAAACGAGACAAAAAAAGGCGGACAAAAGTGTCCGCCTTTTTACTTGCTGTAAAGGGGTATCAGCCGAACGGGTGCTCGAGTGAGGGGCTCTGCTGGGTGTAGAGTTTGCCGCCGTCCTCGGAGATGTACATGATGTCTTCGAGGCGCAGTCCGAACTCGCCGTAGATGTAGATACCCGGCTCGTCGCTGAACACCATGCCAGGCGCTAGGGGGAGCTTGTTGCCGCGGACGAGGTAGGGCCACTCGTGGCCGTCCATGCCGATGCCGTGGCCGAGGCGGTGGGTGAGGTATTTGTAGTCGGGGCCGTAGCCGGCGTCGGAGATGACCTTTCGCGCTGCGTCGTCGACGGAGCCGCAGGGCGCGCCGACCTTGGCGGCGGCGAGAGCGGCGTCCTGCGCGCGGTGGACGATGTCGAAGACCTCGACCTGTTTTTTCGAGGGCTTGCCGTAGACAACTGTGCGGGTGATGTCGGAGGGGTAGCCGTTGACGCGGCAGCCGCCGTCGGTGAGCACTGTCATGCCCGGTTTCAGGGGCTGGCGGTTCCTGGTGCCGTGGGGGAAGGCGGAGTTCTCGCCGTGGAGCACCATCGCGCCCCCGGGGAGGCCGTATTTCTGGAAGCCGGCTGCGATTGCGCCGGAGACTTCGTCTTCCTTCATACCTTCGGAGAGGTTGGTGAGCACCGTGCCGTAGACCTGGACGGTGAGGTTGTTGGCAATGCGCTGCAGTTCCTGTTCTTTTTCGGATTTGATTATTCTGCAGCCCGCGGTGACCGGGTCGCCAGAGACGAACTGGAGGGAGGGCGCGGCCTTGCGCAGGCCGTCGAAGACCATGAACCTGACGGTTTCCTCGATGCCGACCTGGCCAGCGGTAACGCAGGCGTCGGCGAGGATCTTCTTCGTCAGGCCGTAGGGGCACTCGTGCTCGTGCCAGGGGTAGACGCCGCACTCTTCGGTGAGCTGTTCGCGCGCTCTCTGCTCTTCGAAGGCGGGTGTGATGACGGCGGGATCATGGTCGGGGAACAGGATCATGCCGAACATGCGCTCGCTGCGCCACCAGTTGATGCCGGCGAAGTACCTGAGCGAAGTGCTTCCGGTGAGCAGCAGGGCGTCGATGCCGTTCTCGCCCAGGAGCCTGCGCGCTTTCTGCTGGCGGGCCTGGTAGTCGGAAGCGTCGATGGTGGGCGCGTTTTGGAGCGTGCCCTGAGTGATGGTGTCCATCGGGATGCTGGTTTCGGCGTGGGCGAAGGCGGCAGCCCCCAGGACTCCCAGCGCCGAGGTCTTGAGCATTTGTCTGCGGGTCCAGTACATGTGTCCTCCCCCGTGTAAATAATTTCAAGTTCTATTCGGTGCGGAAATCGCGGCTGTGCCACAAAGTGGTTCGATCAGGAGCGCATAAAAGTATGGCACATGATTGCGCGGCTCTCCAGATGATAATTGGGGGGGCGGCACGCCGGAGAGCGAATGCCGGGGCGGGATATGGTTGGGGAAAAACCACGGCCGGGACGGCCGTGCCACGGTCGCCGCGGAGGGCGCAAGGGACGGGCCGGATAATCCGGCCCCCACTATTTTCGTGCGACATTTCTCAGGTATTCGAACGGCTGGATGTTCCACCCGGAGATTGGAGAAGTGGTGTTCATTCCACCCGGGTATGGCAGACGGGGCGGATAAATCCGCCCCCTACTATTTTCGTCCGACATTTGTCGGGTATTCGAACTGTCACGTACTTTGCCCGGAGATTGTAGGGGCGGTATTCATACCGCCCGCTTAGTGTTGTATTTTATGTCCGATGATAAATCGTAATAAGTTACCCATGCGCCGCTCTCCAAGGATGACGACACTTGATTATTCGGAACCATATGTCTTTTCGACAACTGTTTGTGTTTTTGATAGAAGGCCGCTTTTTTCCAAATCTGAATCTGCGGGTATTCTTGAATCTGCGGTGAAACAATACGCATCCTTTTGTGAGATGGACTTAATTGCCTACTGTATTATGCCGGATCATCTACATGTAATCATCCAACCGCAGGGAGCAGCACCCGTAAATCGATATATCCGATCATTAAAAGGAAGGGCCACCTATCTTTTACACAAATCGGGAGTTGTGGGGCGAATCTGGCAAAGATCGTTTTATGATCACATTGTGCGTTTAGCGGAGGATTTGCCAACAGCTGTTCGTTATGTCCTGGAAAATCCTGTGCGGAGCGGGCTCGTAAATGGTTTTTCAGAGTATCCTTGGAGTTGGGACAAGTATGGTGTGAAAGTCACGGGAAGAATCTAAGCGGTGACGATTTAACTAAGATACTGCGGGGCGGATAAATCCGCCCCCTACTATTTTCGTCCGACATTTGTCAGGTATTCGAACTGTCACGTACTTTGCCCGGAGATTGGAGAAGTGGTGTTCATTCCGCCCGGGTATGGCAGACGGGGCGGATAAATCCGCCCCCTACTATTTTCGTCCGACATTTCTCAGGTATTCGAACGGCTGGATGTTCCGCCCGGAGATTGGAGAAGTGGTGTTCATTCCAACCGGGTATATCAAAGACGGGCCGGATAAATCCGCTGCGGCGGACGCCGCCTACGTTGGCTTGGAAGTATGGCCGGCGTCAGGCGATGTCGATGAGGACTTTGAGGGAGCCGGGGCGTGCGGCGTGCTCGAGCGCTTCGACGCCCTCGTCGAGCGGGTATGTTTCCTCGACCAGGGGCGCGACGTCGACGAGCCCCTCAGCGAGCAGCCTGAGGGCGGGCGGGAAGGGGCCGCAGCGCGAGCCGACGACGGTGATCTCGTCGATGACCAGTTGCGCAGTATGAAAGTCAGGCGGGACGGCGGTGGTCGTCTTGAGGACGAGTGTGCCCATCGCCTGGAGGAGGGAGAGCGCGGTCTGCAGGCCGGAGGGGGATCCGGCGCAGTCTACGGCGACGTCGAACTTGCGGTCTTTGAGCTGCTCGAGGGTCAGCGTTTCGGCGCCGTAAGCGCGGGCGATCGCCAGCTTGCGGGGGTGCTTGCCGACGAGCGTGAGACCGCAGCCGGTGAGGACGAGGACGCGCGCGACGAGCAGCCCGAGCTTGCCGTCGCCGACGACGACCACTGAGTCGCCGGGGCGGATGTGAACCTGCTCGAGGATTTCGAGCGCGGCGGCGAGCGGCTCGACGAACACGGCGGAGACGTTGTCGACTTCGTTGGGAACGATGTGCAGGTTTTCCGCGGGCAATGTAATTTTCTCGGCGAAGCAGCCGTCTTTTCCAGCGATGCCGAGTGTGGAGCGTCCCGGAGCATGACGGCGTTGGAGGTCGTCGCCGGAGTCGGGGGCGATGTTGATTTCGCCGACAATACGCTTGCCGATCAACTCGGGTTGCGATTCGCACTCGAGGACGGTGCCGACAAACTCGTGGCCGAGGACGCCCCGGAAGTCCATGTAACCCTGGGTGATCTCGATGTCGGTGCGGCAGACCCCGGCTGTGTTCACGGCGATCAGAGCCTCGCCGGGGGCGGGACGCGGATCATCGACTTCCCGCAGACTTGTGCCGCCGTCGAAGTAGATAGCTTTCATCTTCTCACCGGTTTCCTGTAAGGTGGCAAGCCAGTTTTCAGGAGTTTCACCCCCGGTGTCAAGACCGCCGCGGACTTGGATTGCGCCAGAGGTGCCATCAGATGTGAACGCTTTCACCTTCCGGGGCGTATAATAGCTAGAGTAGGGGGTAAAGATGTTTTTCTCGTTATTCCGCAAGGAAATCGCCCAGCAGGTAATTTCCGCCAAATTCGCGGTGATGACGCTGCTCGTGGTGGTGCTGGCGCTGCTGAGCGTGGTGGTGATGGTGCGCGACTACCAGCTCAGGGTGGACAACTACAACATCCTGGCTCCGCAGGACGACGAGACGGTGGCGATCAAGCGGCCCGCGCCGATGAGCGCGCTGGTCAAGGGGCTGGACGAACGCATGGGGCGATCGATGACCATCTGGTCGATCGGCGTTCTGGAAGTGGGAACGAGCCAGAGCGACGCCAACCG
>CBFCZO010000147.1:0-7564 GCA_965602675.1 uncultured bacterium
AAACCGCTCTCGGCGACCTGCTCCGACACGTCCACCAGCTCCATGCCGAACCGCAGGTCCGGCTTGTCCGCCCCGAAGCGATTCATCGCCTCGCTGTAGTCCATCACCGGGAAAGGCGCTATCGCGTCCCGGCCGATGATCTGGTAAATGCCCACCATCAGCCGCTCGATCACGTCGAATATGTCGTCCGGTTCCACAAACGCCATCTCCACGTCGATCTGCGTGAACTCCGGCTGGCGGTTCGCCCGCAGGTCCTCGTCGCGGAAGCACTTGGCGATCTGCACGTAGCGGTCGAAGCCGCTGATCATCAGCAACTGCTTGAACAACTGCGGACTCTGCGGCAGCGCGTAGAACTTGCCCTTGTTCACCCGGCTGGGCACCAGGAAGTCGCGGGCGCCCTCCGGCGTGCTGCGCGTCAGCACCGGCGTCTCCACCTCGATAAAGCCCTCCTCGCTGAAGAAATTGCGCGCCGCCAGCGATGCCACGTGCCGCAATATCATATTCGCCTGCAAACTCGGCCGCCGCAGGTCAAGGAAGCGATACTCCAGGCGCATCTCCTCGCCCGCGGTCGTGTCTTCCTTCGGCTCGAAAGGCGGTGTCTCCGCCTCGTTGAACAGGGCGATCTCGCTCGCCGCGACCTCGACATCCCCTGTGGCCATTTCGGGATTGCGGTTGTCTTCACCCCGCAGTTGCACACTCCCCTTCACACCGATCACATACTCGCCGCGTAAATCCTTGGCCGCGGCCGCCGCCTCGGGCGAATCCTGCGGATCGCAGACCACCTGGACGATTCCCGCCCGGTCGCGCAAATCGATAAAAATCAGACCTCCCAGATCCCGGCGCCTGTGCACCCACCCGTTCAGGATTACTTCGTCTCCCTCATTCTCAGCCCGCAACTCGCCGCAGCGCTGCGTCCGGGCCCAGACTTTATCGTAGGGTATTCTCATCGGCTAAACCTGCCTCTCGTCCTCCAGGTAGACCTGCTTCAGCTCTATATACGCCTTTGCATTATCCAAAATCATTTCTATATCAACCCCGCCGAGCTCCCGTCTCACCCTCGCCGGAACTCCAGCAACCAGCGAACGCGGAGGCACGCTCATCCCCGGCGGCACAACCGCCCCGGCCGCCACGATGCTCCCCCTGCCGACTACCGCGCCGTCCAGGACCACCGAGCCCATGCCGATCAGGCACTCGTCCTCCACCGTGCAGGCGTGCACCACCGCGTTATGGCCGATCGTCACGTTATCGCCGATGCGAAGCGCCAGATCACCCCGCTCGACGTGGAGCGTGACGTTATCCTGCACGCTGCAGCCCTCGCCGATTCTCACGTAATTGACGTCGCCCCGGATCACCGCCCCGTACCACACGCTGCTGTGCGCACCGATCTCAACGTCGCCGATAATCACCGCCGTCTCAGCCACAAAACAGCTCTCGTGAATCTTCGGCCCCTTGCCTTGATAAAGCCCTATCATCGTTGCCTGACCTCTATTGCCCCGTTTCGGAAGAATTCAATCCCGTGGTTTCGTGATTTCGCGCGCCAGGCGGCGGTAGGCAGCCGCGCCCGTCGAGTGCGTCGCGTACTGAATGATCGGGACGCCGGCCGTCTGAGCGTCGTTGAGCGTCACGTTGATCGGTATCACAGTTTCGTACAGCTTGTCGTGGAAATAGCGCTCCAGCTCTTTCTTCACCTTCGCGCTCACCCGCGTCCGCCGGTCGTACATGCACGCCAGCACGCCGCCTACAATTACCTTCTCCGGCAGATAGAGGTTGTCGTTTATCACCTCGATCAGGTCAAGAAGGTCGCTCACCCCCTCCAGGCTGAGATACGACATTGCGCAGGTGACCAGAACCTCCGTGCTGGCGATCAATGCGTTGATCGTGAGGATGCCCAGAAAAGGTGGGCAGTCGATAACGATGAAATCAAAGTGCTCTTTCACCGGCTGGAGCGCCTTGTCGAGGATGTACTCCTTGCCCGTTTGAGCCGCCAGCTCAACCTCCGTGGCAGCAAGGCTTGTGTCGCTCGGCAGTAGCCAGAGATTCTCGAATCTCGTATCGATTATCGCGTCGCGGGCCGTGGCGCGACCGGTAAGCACCTGATACAACGAGGCTTTTACTTCCCCGGTCTCGAAACCAATCGCCTTGCCGGAGTGACCCTGGGCGTCGGAATCGATTATCAGCACTCTGTGCCCGGCGTCGGCAAGAGCGGCCGAGAGGTTGACCACCGTCGTCGTCTTGGCGACTCCGCCCTTCTGATTGGCAACCGCGAATATCCTGGTCATCTCTTCCAGCCCCGAGCGCATGCCAATTAACTATTTGCGTAGTTTGATCAATCTAAAAGAACAGCACCGTTCGCGCAAGCTTGCTGAGGGTTTTCTCCCAAAATCACTGGCAAACATTGCCGATTAACGCTCCTCCTGCATTGTTTAAAATGGTAGGAGACAAATGGCCGGCCCTTGGCTATTATATTAGCAAAGAGCAAAACCCGGGGAAAAATGGAAGCACTGCACAATCTGCTTAAGGAACTTGCTGCGGTATCGGGCGTCCAGGCGGCCCTGGTCGTTGGGCATGAGGGTTTCGTCATCGATGGCGTCACAACCTCGGGAGGACTGGATAACGAGGTCATCGGCGCGACAATCTCAGCGGAGATCGGCTCCGCAGCCGTAATCGGCAAGGAATTACACATCGGCCACTTTACCCACCTGATGATCGAATTCGAAAAGGGCGTCATCATCATCAACACGGTCGGCCAGGACGCACTGCTCGCCGTCGCGGCAGAGAAAAGTGCGGTTCTGGGAAACATCCGCTATCAGGTCAAGAAATTCACACCGGCAATAAATAAACTGCTTTAATCGCCCACGCAAGCTGCCGAACCGTTTTATTCGCGCCGTATCTGGCGGACATCTAAGAGATGTTTTAGGGGTTGAAGATGAAAACTCCGGCTGGGGCTTGGTGAAGCGCCGGCATGATCTCCTTAGCTATGCCAATCATCCCCAAAGGTTCAATAAACGCTTTTGGAGGTCTCCATGTTTATTATTCTCTCCAAAGAAGCGCGTGAGCTGCTCTACAGCAGCAAGTTCATCCTTATTTTCATTGCCAGCCTCGTACTCATCCTGATCGCCGTCTACAACGGATATTCCACCTACTCGCTTCAGTCTAGGCTGGTCGACAAGGGCATCGCTTACTCGCTCGAGGACGCAAGAGATAGCAACAACTATGTAGACCTCGGAAATAAGGGGTTGAAGGTCTACCGCCGGCCTGACCGCCTCTCGATATTCAACACCGGCCTTGACAATGTGGTCGGCCACAAAGCTGTGGTCACCGACACAGGCGCACCGCAAATCAAGGAAGGTAGGTATTACTCCAGCCCCGTCCTGAGTGTCTTTGGTGAGCTCGACGTCAATTTCGTCATCGCCTTCATCTTCCCCCTCTTCGCGATTCTCTTCAGCTACAACGCCATTGCAGGCGAGAAGGAATCGGGGACACTCAGGCTGATCGCTGCAAATCCGGTGAGCAGGGTCAGCATCGCCGCCGGCAAAATCCTCGGCGGCTTCCTGCCGGTTATAATCACCTTTGTTCTGCCGTTCGGAATCGCCGTCGCCGGCGTTATTTTCATCGGAGGCATTGAATTCTCCGGCGGCGATTTCTTCAAACTCGCCCTCATCGCCGCCGTCTCAACTCTTTACTTGTTCGTTTTCTACCTCATCGGCTTCCTCGTCAGTTCCCTCGCAAAAAGATCATTCCTCTCCCTGTTGATCTGCCTTTTCGTCTGGGTCGCCCTCACATCAATCGTGCCGAAACTCGCCGTCCACATCTCGGCAAACGCGATCGAGACTTCCTCACCCGACGAGATCGAGCAAAACATCATGCGGTTCAAGCGCTCCGAGCGCGCGATGTCGGGTAAGTACCTCAAGGAGTTCTTCGAGCAGAATCCGACCCACCTCAGCCGGCTGATGACCCAAATGGGCAATGCCAACGCCAGCGTCAGGCAAAAAACGATAGCGAATACCAGGGACTTCGAAGACGCGCTCTACGATGAGTGGGAAAGAAAGCAACGGCGGGTCGTCGACACAGCCATCTTCTATTCCAGGATCTCGCCGATGTCGTGCTATTCCTTCGCCCTCCACGGTATCAGCGGTTCCGGCGTCGAAATGATCGATGCCTTCAGGGATAGCCTGCGCATCTTCAGGAACAAGCTGGTCGACTACCTTGAAAGCAGGAATCAACCTGAAGATTTAAATCCCGAGAAACTCTATGCCTCGTTGGGCATCAAGAGTTTCGGCATGGACGACCAGGGAAACGTCACGCTGGAAACCTTCGAGAACTACCAGCCGGCACAACTTGACCTCACCGGCATGCCCCACTACCGCGGCCTCGGCAGGCCGGGGCTTTATTCCGCCTGGGATTATGCCACCGACATCAACGTCCTGCTCCTCTACGCCGTAGTCCTCTTCATGGGTATTATCATCGCCTTCGCCCTCTACGATGTAAGATAAGCCCCCGGCAGTCACAAGCCGGCCGCAAACCCTCACCTCACGTCGTAGCGATTGAAAGCGAACACACCAAGCACAAGGCCGACCAACGCCAACACTGCCAGGGCCGACGCATCAACCATCGCCCCCGCCATCCGCTCGCCCAGCCCGGCCCCACGGTATTCGAAACGCGGAATCTCCGCCGTCAGCGGATTCGACGATAGGTAACCCCTGCCGTCGGAATGCAACAGGCCGGCGCTGTCGTGCTTAGCGTCAAAATTGCCGTTTCTGGCCACATACTGCGCATCCTGCGCGCCCAGGAAGCTGAACAGCGTCTGCTTGAAGCGCGCGGCCTGCCGGTGAAATTCCCGCACCGCCGCAAGATCGGTCCCCGTCAGCCGGGAAACCGCCTGCTTGAACAGCACATTGGGTGAGAGGCGCCCGGCCAGCGCGGCGGCTTCCGACTGGTTGTATGAAGACCTGATGTGGGAATCTATCACGCTCTGCCGCCGGCCCTGGAAATCCTCCATTACGCCGTCCCAGATCCGCTCGAACTGGAAATTGTCCACCCGAGCCATCGCGGCGGGACGATCCATGGAGCCAGTGCGCCTCATCTCCCCTAAGAAGTTGCCGTTGATCTCGGCCATCGTGTTGCTGTATTCCTCCGGCGTCATCGTCGCGACTAGCTCTTTGGCCACCGGCTTGCTCGCGCCCGGGATCACCAACACCAGCAGCACCCACAGCAGAAGCAGCACCACCAGGCTGGTGATCGAGTTTCTTGTCAGCGACGACACCAGGATGCCCAGGGCGGTAAAGAATGACAGCAGCAGCACGGCGAATATAAAGAACACTCCGAGAATGGCTATCCGTCCACCATCGATGGAGACCACCCCGAAAACGTTCAGAAGCAGGAAGTTGGCCAGCATGCCGACGAGCAGAGGCAGCATCAGCGCAATCACAATCGCAACGAATTTGCTCAGGACAATCTGGTAGCGCGACACTCGCGTCGTCAGCAGCATCTGCAGCGTACCCTGCGCACGCTCGCCGCTCACGGCATCGAAGGTCAGCACGATGGCGAGGAAAGAAAAAATCATTCCCACGATGAACGCAAGATCGATGTCCCACAATCCCGTGATCTGCAGCCGATGGATTTCGGCGGTCGCCGGCAGCCCGGCGTTACGAGTGGTCACTACGCGGCGCGTCGGAACCTCCTCGAGATTATTATCCGCGATGAACCTGAGCGGAATGACCGGCATCGTGAGCCAAAAGCCCGATCCGGCCAGATCATCGGGGCTGCCGACCGATTCATAGGCCTCCTGGAGGCTCCTCGTGCGCTGGCTCTGAGACTCCTGGTCCTCCTCCCAACGGCTTGAATAGATATATGCATTGAGCAGGAACAGCAGCAGCGCCAGGATGTAGATCACTATCAACCGGCCCTGCTTCAAATATTGCCTCAACCAAAAGGAAATCAGCGATTTCATCCCATTACCTCGGATCGTAGCTGAAAAATCTTATGTAACTGACAACCACAATAACCGCGATGAAAACCGACATCAGAATAATATCGAGCGCCGCCGCGCCCAACGCCTCGGCAAGCGGCTGTTGACGCATCTGAAATCGCGGCAGGTCGCTCAGATCGAGCTTTCTGGCCGGATCGGCAATGGCTTCCTCGATCGCGGCGAAGATCTCCTGCACCAACTCCGGATCCTGAAACGCCGCCCCCATCTCCGGCAGCGTCATCGTTTCGGCGAGGCGCACCATTTCGCGGTACGGCGCATCCTCGACATCGTTGGTGAACCAGCGTGACGACGTGTAGCCCTCGTGACTCTCGATGTACTCCACAACCTCTTCGCGATAGTTCCGCGCTTGTTCGATGAAACTCTCGTGGCCGGCGGCATCAGTCCGCGTCAGCGCATTGACGATATTGCCGAACAGTGACGACGGCGATATCCGTGTCAGGTTCTCCGTCAACTCCGTCTTGGCCTTGCGGCTCGCGTAGTATTCCGATTCCAGACCGAAGCGCCTGGAGGCGAATTCGTTCTGCGCCGAGATCGCCAACGGCAGCATCTCCATCAGGTACCCGCGCGCGTTGTCACCGATCATCCGGCAGATTATCCGGCCTTCGGACGAACCATTGACATTCGACATCAGGAAGTAATCGCGCATGTAATATCGCACCTGGTTCATTTCGTCGTTGTACTCCCGGAACAGAGACTGCAGATTGCGGTTGTAATCGCGGGCGTCCTCGCTGAAGCCCAGTTCCGAAGAGACGAACCCCACCGAGCTCGGCAGCACCAACACCAGAACAATCCAGACAATCATGCAGATGATCAGCGAAGAGGCCGTCCGGTGGGTTAACGACGAAACAAGCATACCGACCGCCGCGAAAGCCGCCCCCAACAGCAGCGTCACCAACAGGATTATTCCCGCGCTCGCCCAGTCGTCGGCGCTCAGCGGGGCGGGAGTGTTGACCATGAACACCACGAACGCCACCGCCATGCTCGATACCACTATCGGCGCCAGGGCCAGCAGCGAACCGAGATATTTGCCGATGAATACTCCCGTCCTGCCCGCCGGATTCGACAGCACCAATCGCAGCGTTCCGCGCTCCTTCTCCCCGCTGATCGCGTTGAAACTGAACAGCAGCGCAAGCAGCGAAATGAAAATCTGAACCACGTTGATGAAATCGAAGCTCGAGAAAAATCCCAGGAAATCGCCGCTCGAGCCGCTTGTCGCTTCATCAGTCGTGAAAACAGGTATCCTCGTGTGGCTGATCCATACTCTCTTGCCCCACTGCTTGCCCATGTCGGTCCCGAACACGGCCAGCAGCGAGGGCTCCCTGATGATCGAAGGCCGGATGAATGAGTATACTTCCATGCTTGCGATCTCTTGCTCGTTATCGTACTCCGCCGACTGCATGCCGTTCCACTCGTGCAGGAAATCTTGAACGAGCACATACGACATCAGCCCGAAAACAATATTGCAGGCAAGAAATCCGATTACGAACCTCAGCGTCAGAAGGTTCTCCAGTGATTCCTTTTTTACTATTGTCCACATGGCAATTCGCTTACCTTGGTCCCATTAAGTCGGTTTCA
>CBFCZO010000148.1:0-7547 GCA_965602675.1 uncultured bacterium
CGCCGATGGACAACGATGTAGTCAGTGTCACGCACGTTTACGCATCATTGTATGCGTCACAAATTATTACGCCCTTTGAAACGCTCATGCGAAGCACATTTGCGTGAAATTTGCCGTTATCCAACGACTTTTTCGCTTCCCCTCTCGTTGGTACGCATTTTGCCCCTCTTATCTTGAATCGCAATTTTGAGTATCCCGTTTTAAACGGGATTTCTTTGAAAAACAGTTGCACCCGGCAATCCCGCTGGATTGTGAGAGTCGCGGCGGCGTGCTAAGATGGCTTTGGAAGCGCATGGGGTCTGGTGGCTCCCGCGGTCTTCAAAACCGTAGTTCTGCGGCCGTCGTCGTGGAGGGTGGGTTCGATTCCCACACGCTTCCGCCAATTCGATGGTCCTCCTTAGAATCCAATATCATCCGCATCTCTCATCGATTAAAATCGCGCCGCCGCGACCAAGGGTGCCCAGCATAAACTAACCTCCTTCAGCGAAAATTCTATTTACATCAGCGTTTTACTAGTCGATTCGCTGCGGCCATTATCCCACCCAAACTCAAGGGACGAGGAAATGCTCGATTTGTTGCTATGCTGCAAAGTGTGCCAACGACGGTTCGTTTCGCAAACCGAACTCGGGTTTGTCATCCCGCCCACCTATCCCGATACCATCTTCACCTTAGAAAATCCCCCGATTTACTTTTTCCCTCCAACCCAGTGACGACTTGAAGGTAGAAGCCGGCGGCACTCCCGCCGGCTTTTCCTTTATACGCCGCTCTCTCTGATCCACCCGCCCCTCCGCGATAAATCGGCCGCGCCCCACAAGACTGCTATCCCGACTTGACAACATGCCGCACCAGCACTAGACTTGTGCTAGACTGACTGGTCGGTCTAGGAGCTGCGGCGTGAAACAAAAGCCAAAAAAAACCACCACCAACACCAAAAGAAAAATCCTCGAGGCGGCACTCGAATGCTTCTCAAATAAAGGCTACGAAGGCACAACCATGGATGACGTCATCGCAGCCGCCGGAGCCAGCAAAGGCTCGATCTACTGGCACTTCAAGTCGAAGCGCGAACTCTTCATCGAGCTGCTGGACTACTGGTGGGAAGGGTTCCTCGAGCAGTTCGAGCAGCTCGCCCGCTCCGGCGGAACGGCTATGCAGCGCATCGGCAAAGCGATCCGGATGTCTCTGCAATTATCCGTCGACGATATCCACCTGCTCAGGGCCTACATGGAATTCTTCAATGTCGGGATGAAGGATCCTCAATTCATGGAGCACCAACTCTCGTTCTACGAGCGGGGATTCCGGATGATGACCAACGTGATCGAGGAGGGCATCGCCGCCGGAGAATTCGGCGTCACCGACGCACGCTTCCACGCCGAGGCGATAAACAGCTACATCGACGGGCTGATGATGCACCTCATCCTCGATCCCGACTATTACCGCAACGACGTCGCCGACAAGTCCGAGCAATTCGTCAAGAGGGCTCTGCTCTACCGGGGTGAAAAGGAAAGCTGAAGATGAAAAAGAAATGGATTATCAGGATTGTTATCGCTGTTGTTGTGATAGCGGTCGTCGCCGAAGCGATATGGTTCCTCGCTCCCGATCTCTTCCAGGCCGCCGAACCCGAGGGCTTCGTGCGCGCCAGCGGGCGCATCGAGGGCAGAAACATCGAGATCTCCTCAAAGATACCGGGGCGCGTCATCGAGCTTCTGGCCGATGAGGGCCAGGAACTCCACGCGGGCGAGATCGTCGCGCGTATATCCGCTGAAGAGCTGGAAGCCGCGCGCAGGGGTGCTGAGGCCAACCTCGCCCTCTGGATCAACCGCCGCAGCCAGGCTGAGCTCGACCTCAAGCTGACAAGCCGGCAGGTCGAATCCGGCATAAACCTCGCCCGGGCGCAGATCGAAGTGGCGCAGGCCAACCTCGAGCGCGCCGAGGCGGCCGCCGAGCAGGCGCAGAAGGACCACGACCGCTACAAGCAGCTTTCGGAAGACGGAGTCGTGCCCGCTGTCACCTACGACCAGGCCCGCCTCGCCAACATCTCCGCCCGCAAGGAGCTCGAGGCCGCACGCAAAACTCTCCGCCAAACTGAAGTCAACCTCGAGCGTGCCGAGGATGCCCGCCTCACTATCGACCTCAAGCGCGCCGCCGTGGCCGACGCTGACAAGATGATCGCCACCGCCCGGGCCGGCCTCGATGCCGCCGAATCCCGCCTCGCCGACGCTGAGATCACGGCGCCGGTCGACGGCGTCGTGCTCGAGCGCATCGTCCAAACGGGAGAGGTGATCAACGCAGGCACGCCGATCTTCACCATGGTCAACCCCGATGACCTCTACCTCAAGATCTACGTGCCCAACCTCGAGACCGGAAAACTCAAAATCGGCAACCAGGCAAGGATCATCCCCGATGCCTACCCCGAGGATTTCTTCCCCGCCGAGGTCACCCTCATCAGCGAGCGCGCCCAGTTCACTCCCAAGAACGTCGAAACCAGGGAGCAGCGCGTCAACCTCGTCTTCGAGGTCAAGCTCGGCAAAATCGACAACTCCGCCCGCCGCCTCAAGCCCGGCATGCCCGCAGAGGCCGTGGTCAGGCACGACGACTCGAAATCCTGGTAGCCTCCCGACAATGGAAACCGTAATCAAAGTCGAAAGCCTCGTGAAGCGCTACCGCAAGCGCGAGGCCCTGCGCGCCCTCTCGCTCGAGATCAGCCGCGGCGAGATCTTCTGCCTCATCGGCCCAGACGGCGCCGGCAAGAGCAGCCTCATGCACATCCTCGCCGGCATCCTCCGCGCCGACGGCGGCGCAGCCTCCCTCTGCGGCATCGACGTCCTCGCGCAGCCCGAAAAGGTCAAGCCGCGAATCGGCCTCATGGCCCAGGGGCTCGGCCACACGCTCTCGCCCGACCTCAGCATCGAGGAGAACATCGATTACTTCGCCTCGATCCGGCAGGTCGACTCCCAACGCCGCGACAATTTAAAAACAAGGCTACTCGACGCCACCAGGCTCGCCCCCTTTGCCGACCGCCTCGCCAAAAATCTCAGCGGCGGCATGAAACAGAAGCTCGCCCTCTGCTGCACCCTCATCCACGCCCCCGAGGTTCTGCTCCTCGACGAGCCCACCACCGGCGTCGATCCCGTCTCACGCCGCGACTTCTATCAAGTGATCAACGACTTCGTGCGCGAAGACGCCGTCACCGCCGTCATCGCCACCTCTTATATGGAGGAGGCCGAGCGCGGCCACCGCGTCGCACTCATGCACGACGGCCGCCTCCTCGCCTGCGACACCCCCGACAACCTCAAGGGCGAAGGCTCAGCCACAGGCGCGCTCTTCGACCTCGAGGCAGACGACCAGTTCCACGCAGCCAAAGTCTTGCGCGAGGGCGGCTGTTGCCGCGAGATCATCCCCAGCGGCACACGCCTCATCCTGCGCGCCGACGGCGGCGCCGACATCCTCATCAGGCAAACCCTCGAGCAAGCCGGCATCGCTGTCCTGCGGCTCGACCGCACCGAGCCCACCATGGAATACGTCTTCCGCCGCGCCATCCGCAAATCAGTCGAAGATCAGCAATCCAAACCCGTCCACGTTCTGTTCGAGGACTACGGCATCACCGGCACCACCGCCTCCAACGGCGCGGTTATGGTTCGCACCGACGGCCTCACCAGGCGCTTCGGCGCCTTCACAGCCGTCGATCGAGTCAGCTTCGAGATCCGCCGCGGCGAGATCTTCGGCTTCCTCGGCCCCAACGGCGCCGGCAAGACCACGCTGATCAAAATGCTCTGCGGACTGCTCAATCCGACCGAGGGCAAGGGCACCATTCTCGACATCCCCCTCGGCAGCGACGGACGCAGCATCGCCGAAAAAATCGGCTACATGTCCCAGAAGTTCTCGCTCTACAACGACCTCAAGGCGATCGAAAACATCGAGCTCTTCGGCGGCGTCTACGGCCTCGACCGCAAAAGCCTGAAGCGCCGCACACGCCTCGCCCTCGAGCTCTCCGACCTCGTCGGCAGCGAGCAGATGAAAACCAAAGCGTTGCCCCTCGGCATGAAGCAACGCCTCGCCCTCGCCTGCGCCCTGCTCCACCGCCCCGAGCTGATCTTCCTCGACGAACCCACCTCAGGCGTCGACCCCCTCGCCCGCGACCGCTTCTGGAACATCATCTACGAGCTCTCCCGCCGACTAGGCAACACCGTCATCGTCACCACCCACTACATGGAGGAAGCCGAGCGCTGCGACCGCCTCATCCTCATGGACGACGGCCTCATCCAGGCCGTCGGCACCCCCGCCCAACTGCGCAGCGAGGTCGCCGCGGTCAAGGGCACCCCCATCAGCGTCGCCGCCTCCGAACCCGCCCGCGCCTACAACCTGCTCTCCGAACGCTTCGACGACGTCGGCTACTACGGCGCCTCGACCCTCGTTTACACCCACCAACCTGAGCGGGACAAATCTCGCATCGAGTCGATGCTGAGAGAAGCGGGTATCGAGCCCACCGCCGTCCGCGAACGCGAGATCCCCTTCGACGACGTCTTCATCCATTACGTCGAGAAGGAGGAACGCTGAGATGAGCCGCCTGCGAATAGCGATCGGCAACATCTACCACGTGGCCTGGCGCGAGTTCCGCGAGTTCATCTCCAGCCCACTGCTCATCAGCCTCTCCATCATCTCGCCGCTGCTGATGTTCCTCCTCTTCTGCTACGGCTTCTCACTCGACGTCCGCAACATGCCATTCTCCTACGTCGACTTCTGCCGCCAGACCGCCAGCCGCCAGTACATCGACAGCTTCCTCGCCAGCGGCTACTTCGATCTCGTCGGCGAAAGGCTCTCGATCGACGAGGTCCGCCGTGACCTGCTCATCGACCGCACGCGCGTCGGCATCGTCATCCCCGAGGACTTCTCACGCCGCCTCGCCCGCGACCGCAACGCAGAGGTCCAAATCCTCGTCAACGGCACCAACGCCTCCCGCGCAGTCATCGTCAAGGGCTACGTCGAGGGCATGAACGCCCAGTTCAACAATGATCTCATCCGCCGCTTCATCAGGGAAAACTACGCCGGCACGGACGCCGAATTCGAGCCGCTCAGCCTCCTGCCGACCACCTGGTTCAACCCCTCCCTCGACAGCAATAACTACCTCGTCCCCGGCGTGCTCGGATTCTGCATCTTCCTCTTCCCCGCCATGATGACAGCCATCGCTCTCTCCAAGGAAAAAGAAACCGGCATGATCTTCAACGTCTACACCTCCCCCCTCAGCAAGTTCCAATACCTCGTCGGCAAAACCCTCCTCTACCTCGCCGTCTCCATGGTCATCTTCATGATCCTCTTCGCCATCGCCATCTGGCACTTCCGCGTGCCCTTCAGGGGCGAATTCCTCACTCTCCTCGTCCTCACTTTCCTCTACGTCGCCTGCGCAGCGGGCATCGGCATCTTCGTCGCCTCTCTCGTCCGCACACAGGTCGCCGCCCTGCTCATCTCCATGATGGCAACATTCCTCCCCGCGTTCCTCTACTCCGGCTTCTTCATGCCCGTCGAAAGCATGGGGCCCGACGCACAGATCATGTCGACCATCCTCCCGCCCACCTACTACTTCTCCATCCTCCGACTCTCCTTCCTCAAGGGCGTCGGTTGGGACTACATGCTGCCGCAGACCGCCGCTCTCGCCGCCTTCGCGGTCGCCATCTTCGCGCTCTCAATATTCTTCTTCAAAAAGAGGATAGGATGATCACTCTCAAGCGCATTCTCAGCCTCATGCGGAAAGAGTTCCGACAGCTCTTCCGCAACGTCGCGCTCGTCGGCATCATCATTTACGCCGTCACTCTCGATCCATACATGGCGGGCGAGCTCACCCTCGATCTCAAGGAATACGGCATCGCCGTCGCCGATATGGATAAAAGCGTCGCCAGCGCAGAGTTCGCAGCCAGGCTCCGCGAGCCCTTCTTCAACATCAAACGGCGTATCCACAGCACCGCGCCCATGGAGGACATGCTGATCGGCGGCGACGTCGCCATGGTGATGGTTATCCCCGACGGATTCGAGCGAAACCTCTCAGCCCGCAGGCAGGCCACCGTGCAACTCGTCTTCGACGGCACCAACGCCAACTCCGCCACCATCGCTCTCTCCTACATCGCCGGCATCGCGGCCGAATACTCCGAAACGGTCTTGCTCGAGCGATGGCGCCTCTCACCCGACTCCCTCGACGACTTCCCATACGTCCGCGACCAGACACGCGTCCTCTTCAACCCAAACCTCGACGACGGCTGGTTCATGGTCGTCTCCGAATTCCTCACCGCCCTCACCATGATCGCCATTCTCCTGCCCGCCGCCCTCACCGTATACGAAAAGCAATTCGGCACCATGGAGCAGCTCATGGTCACACCCCTCCGCGTCCACGAGATCATGTTCGCCAAAATCTTCACCACCGCCATCGTCATCCTCCTCGCCTCCTACATCGGCATCTACACCGTCATCGTCGGCGCCAAGGGCATTCCCATGCGCGGCTCCATCCTCTACTTCACACTCGTCACGGCGGTCTTCCTCTTCGCCTCATCGGGGCTCGGACTGCTCATCGCAACCGTCACCAGCAACCTCTCCGAAACCATACTCGTCACCTTCATCGTCCTCGTGCCAATCATGTTCCTATCCGGCGCTTGGACGCCCCCCGAAGCAATGCCCGACTGGATGCGCGCCCTCATCTACTTCTCGCCCCTCACCTACTACCTCGACATCAGCTACGGCATCTTTTTCCGCGGCATCGGCCTCGCCGAGACATGGATTCCCCTCACACTCCTCCTCGCTCTCGGAGTGCTCATCTTCACACTCGGTGCACTGCGCTTCAGAAAAAAATTCGCCTAGAACACGGCAAGGGATCAGTCCTTGAATATTCCCTTTCACGCACCGCCGCTGTCATCCCTCGGCGATCGCCTTTATAGGGGGACATCCCTTTCCGTGCCTTGTGGACATCACTTTAGGGTTGAAATAATTATACGGAAATAACCCGAGGGTTCAAGGGAATGGATGGCCAGGCCGGGCTCGGAGATAAAAAAAGAATGGCGGGACACGGGGTGTAGAGGGGAGCAGAACTACTCCGCCCAGGAAATCGTGTTCCCGCAGTTGTGGCAGGGGGCCTGCCTATGCGGGACGGAAATACCGCAAGTGGGGCAGACATAGTAAACGAGATCACGGTCGCGGTTGCAGTGGGGGCAGACGACATAAGGCGGTCGTGTCAGCCCGCCGCAATGGGGGCAGGCATGGGATTTTGCCGGCGGCGTAAACGCGATCGCGAGCCAGCCGATGGGGCCGAGTAGTAATCCCAAGCCGCAGCCGGCGAGCTCGTGCCCTCGTGAGCTTCCGATATGCGCGCCGACGGCAGCGCCGAGGATCAACCAAAGGAAAGCGGCTAACAGCCCCTCCATGACAATATCCCTCCAGCGGGCACCTGGTTGAAGGACGGGCGGGGGCTTCTATGTCGGGGAGTCGATGTTGATACCGTATATATAGAGGAGCGCGGGAGCGGGTGCAAGTTCTATGTGATCACGGAGACGATGATCTTATGGACGTAT
>CBFCZO010000149.1:0-7538 GCA_965602675.1 uncultured bacterium
AAGGAGGCTCAAGTGGATTGCCCGGCCTGTTCCAAGGCGATGATCGTGGTCGAGCGGCAAGGCATCGAGCTCGATTACTGCATCGAGTGCAAGGGAATCTGGTTCGACTCCGGCGAGCTGAAATTGCTTTCGCACGCGCTGGGGATCGATATTAAGTTGCCCGACTGGGCGTCATTCCCCGAAGCCCAGACATCGGAGAAGTACCGCCGGTGCCCCCGCTGCAATGCTAAGATGAACAAGATGGAGGTGGGTGAGATACTGATCGACCGCTGCCCCAAGGGCCACGGCCTGTGGTTCGATGCCGGCGAGCTGAGCGGCTTCGTCGAGCAGCAGATGCGCGGCGCGGGGGGCGGCGAGGCGCAGGTGATCAAGTTCCTGGGCGAAACGTTCAACGTCGGCCGCGCCGCCACGGGCGGCTGACGGAACCCTGAAATGAGGTGGATTCTATGTTAGCTGTGTGGATTATTCTCGGGATCGTTGCAGTCCTGATTGTCATCGTAATCATCCTTTTCAACGCGCTGGTGCGGCTGCGCAACCAGATGAAAAACGCCTGGTCGCAGATCGACGTGCAGCTCAAGCGGCGTCACGACCTGATTCCCAACCTGATGGAGACCGTCAAGGGTTACATGCACCACGAGCGGGAGACGCTGGAGGCGGTGACCAAGGCGCGCCAGCAGGCGGTCAACATCTCCGACAGCGTCGCCGAGCAGGCTCAGAAGGAGAACATGCTGAGCCAGACGCTGCGCTCGCTGTTCGCGGTGGCGGAGAGCTACCCCGATCTCAAGGCCAACCAGAACTTCCTCGCGCTGCAGGAAGAGCTGGCCTCGACGGAGAACAAGATCGGCTTCGCGCGCCAGTTCTACAACGACTCGGTGATGGGCTTTAACAACAAGATCGAGATGTTCCCCAGCAACATCATCGCGGGCATGTTCGCCTTCAAGGCGGGCGAGTTCTTCGAGGTCGAGGACGAGGCGGAGCGCGCGGTGCCCGAGGTAAAGTTCTGACATGTGGGAGCAGATCCGCGCCAACAAGCGCCGCTCACTGATCCTCGCCGGCCTGATGGCCGCGCTGTTCTTCGCCATCGGCTGGTTCCTCGGCGAGCTCTTCGCCCCCGGCGGCGGCGGGCTGATGGGCCTCCTCTTCGCCTTTGTGATCTGGACGATTCTGGCGCTTGTGAGTTACTACAGTGGCGCCTCGATTTTCCTGGCGGCCAGCCGCGCGCGCAAGATCGAGCAGAAGGACCACCCGGTGCTGTTCAACGTGGTCGAGGAGATGACGATCGCGGCGGGCATGGGCAAGATGCCCGACATCTACATCATCGACGACGACGCGCCCAACGCCTTCGCCACAGGGCGCGATCCCAACAAGTCGGCGGTTGCCGTGACGGCCGGGCTGCTGGAGCGGCTCAACCGCGACGAGCTTCAGGGCGTTATCGCGCACGAGCTGGGCCACATCAAGAACCGCGACATCCTCTACATGATGATGATCGGCGTGATGATGGGGGCGATCGTGCTGGTGGCCGACATCGGCCTGCGCGCCTTCTTCTACGGCGGACTGGGGCGCAGGCGCACCTCGTCGAAAGAGGGCGGCGGCGCGGAGATTTTCATCATGCTGATCGCGGTGGTGATCATGCTGCTCGCCTCGGTCATCGCCCAGCTAATCTACTTCGCCATCTCGCGCAAGCGGGAGTACCTCGCCGACGCCTCCGGGGCGCAGTTCACCCGCTACCCCGAGGGGCTGGCGAGCGCGCTGGAGAAGATCTCGGGCTCGACGCAGAAGATGGCCAACGTCTCGCGTGTGACCGCGCCGAGCTACATCATCAACCCGGTGATGCATGCCAAGAAAGCCAAGCGCAGCGGCGAGAAAACCAGCCTCTGGAGCACCCACCCGCCGGCGGCCAAGCGGATCAGCATCCTGCGCTCGATGGCCGGCGGGGCGGGCTACGCCGATTACGACTCCTCCTTCCGCAAGATCACCGGCAGGCCGGTGGGCGTTATCCCCGCGGGCTCGCTGCAGGCGGCCGAGCGCGTGGAGGCGCGCAAGCCCGAAGCGGTCGACGGCCGCACCCATCTCGACCGGGTGCGCGAGACCACCGACATGCTCTGGCGCCTGAACCAGTACGCCTTCATCGCCTGCGCCTGCGGCACCAAGCTCAAGGCGCCGCCGGAGTTCGCCGGGCAGACGATCGACTGCCCCCACTGCGGCACGAAGCACAAGGTCGGCCAGCCCGCGGCTTAGCGGTCGCGATGCTCAGGATGCCTGGGAGGAAACGCCCGATTTCTTTTTCTCAGCCTCCTCTTTTTCGACATCGGAAATGTACTGCTCGGGCTCATGAACCAAGAGGGAGATCTTCGCGGCCGATCTGAATTCTTCGTCAATATCTGTATCCAATAATATATCGTCTCCCGTTGTTGCAAAGCTCTCCATCAACGCTAATTCCTCTTGCGGAATATTTTTACTAACTAAAAGCTCAATGAAATTCCTTTGTTCTTTCTCTATTTTCTCCAATTCTTGTTCTTCAGCCGAACTGGTAATTTCATTCACATACTTCGGCCAGCGAGCACAGAATATTACCCACTTGACCAGCTTTCTCTGCCTTTCCACCGCCCAAAGCGCGGAACGGTTCAGGGAAACCATTACTTTTACCAGGCGGTGAACGTTGATCAGCTTCTTCAGACCCCTCGGATTATCTTCCAGAAATTCTTTATAATTGTTGAATACCTCAAGTTCTTCAACAGAATCCTCGATGCCCTTCAGTTTGGTTAGATCGTAATCCTCCCTATCATTGGCTTCCCCTATTGTGTCTAGATCATAGTGAAAATCCTCGCCGGTGGATTCGATGCCATCAGAATCTTCTTCTTTCGTATCGGTGAGTTCTTCCCCTCTCCAATTCTTCCGCGTTTGATCACTGAACATCGAAAGTATGTAGTTGAATCGATCGTCTTTGCCCGTTTCCGGCATCCTGAAGGAAAGCTGAATAATCTTACGCAGATAACTCAGGGGGAAATCGTCCGGGAGGTCACCGTATTTCAGTTGCTCAGAATAATAACTCTTTACCGCCCTGATAATCATCTCTGTATCGATACCGAGAAAGATGAAGAAGCAGTTCTGGCCGGCGAGCACCAAGTTGATAGCCCAGAGCACCTCCATGATTTTCTCTTCGGAGCAGCGGTCGAGATCGTCGATGAAAATCACTACTTTGCAAGCTTCGCCCCTCCTCTTCGATCGTTGCATTAACTCATCATGAACAAACTTGATGTCCTCGATGACCTTGTGTTGGTATCCCTTCTGCTCCTTGTATTTCGGCATGTTGATGTACTCTAGGACCTTGCTGCTCAAGGGCATAGCGACACGAGAGATGCGGTATGTCAAATAGAGAAACACGACCGCTCCCGGTGAAATATAAAGAAGTAGCTGCCACAAGAGATCGTTTGAAATAGCTTGGTCATTGAATTTGAACTGTCCGACTAACATGGCGCAGGTATAAGCCAGAAAAAGAGAAAGCAAACCGATTGAGATATTTAAATAAAGATCACGCCTTTTTTCTTTGAAAGCATATCTGATACGGAGTAAAATTCTTCGATATTTTCCAAGCTCTCTCTCAACTGCGCTAATGACTTCGCTCGCCAGGCCGGCCCAGATTTGCTTGGAATCATTGTAACCCCAGGCGTTGAACCACACCGTTACTATTTTGTGTTTAATTGAATCTGATTCCTTTGAATTTTTGTTCCTCGTAGATTCGAACATGCATCAACTCCCTCTTGTTCTTTTCGCCTACTTTGTTAACGCGTTCAAGTTCTTCCTTGATCATTTCCATGAACGACGACTTGCCTGTGCCCCAATCGCCATGAATCCCGACGGCCAGGGGTGGGCTGACATCGGGATGCAGAATAAAACCGGCAAGGGCGGTTGCGTATCTTCTCCGGTTCAAATAATCGATGGTGGTGGGCACGTCGCTATCCAATGCCGCATGTTTGTACACCGCAACATCGGGAGGTGTCTCTTCAGGCAATTCAAGCTCCAGGTAATGCGGATCTTTTGCGTTGATTTCCAGTTCTTCGAAACCCGGCGATCCGGAGAAGACCATACCCATCCTTTCCGGCAGGATGCTGAATATCTGTTCCTTTGCTGCTTGCCACTGAGATAAATCGCTCTCGGCGCCCGTTAATTCACAAAGGATTACTAATCTCTCTCCGATGTGTAAATACTTTCCAATTTTGGTAAACAGATCCAATATCTCGCCCTGGCTAAGATTTCCCGCTACTTTTTGCCAATACTCATTAGATTCAACTTTATTCATGTCTTGTGGGACGTTATAAAAAACCCAGCGAAGCAGATCAGATTCTAGTTTCTGTATTTTCTTACTGCTAATACGTGAGTCTATTTTCATGGATTGATTATGGCCGTATTCGCTCATATCAACTGCCATTTGAAAGAGCATTGATCCTATAGCGTGTCTACCGCTTGCTTTATATCTAACTGTTATGCACTTGTTCCAACCTTGAATTTTTTTATCAAAACACGCGTCTTCCAGCAGCTTCAGGCTGCGCTGTTCCTTGACAAAAACAACAAATCCCCTCTCTCGAGATGTACCGAACAACGGATCGCTTTTCGCCCTGTTGTTGAGAATATGAAAGAATCGCTCGATCGGCCCCGCGTCCGGCCCGGGAACCGGCTGCCGCCCGGGTTTCGGCTTAGGCTCAGGTCTTGGCTTCGGAATCGGCCTCGGTGTCGTAATGGATTTCGACTTTACCTTCGGGGCTTTTTTCTCCATTTGCACGCACTCCTGCCGGGCACCTGGTAAGACGCGGGGGAGTGCGATTAATATAACCTTGACTACAAAAACAATCAATCATCGGGCGATGCTGGCGCCTCCGCGGCAAAACCGCCTCGCAGGCACACTCCGGACTCAATCCCGCGTGGCAAAAGCCGGGCCGGAGTGTTACATTTACCCTCTCGGCAACAGCCTGGTGCTAATTTCTTGTGGAGGATTCGACGTTGATCGACGAACTGCTGAAGAAGATCGAAGACGGCGCGGCGGTGGTGGGGGTGGTCGGCCTGGGCTACGTGGGCCTGCCGCTGGTGCTGGAGTTCTGCCGCAAGGGCTACCGCGTCATCGGCTTCGACATCGATCCCCTCAAGGTCGGGCACCTCAACGCGGGGGAGAGCTACATCCACCACATCCCCGCCGGGCAAGTAGCCGAAGCCGCCGCATCGGGCAAGCTGGAGGCGACGACCGACTTCTCGCGCATCGGCGAGGCCGACGCTGTGCTGATCTGCGTGCCGACGCCGCTGGGGCGCCACCGTGAGCCCGACCTCTCATACGTGATCGGCACGGCAGAGTCGATCCAGCCGCACATGCGCGCGGGGCAGTTGATCGTGCTGGAGTCGACCACCTACCCCGGCACGACCGACGGCGAGATGAAGGCGGTGCTCGACCGCAGCGGCCTGGTGGCAGGGGAGGACTATTTCCTCGCCTTCTCGCCCGAGCGTGAGGACCCCGGCAACCCGAAGTATTCCCTGGGCAAGATTCCCAAGGTGGTCGGCGGCCACGACCCCGACAGCCTGAGGGCGGCCGTGGCGCTGTACGACAAGATCGCCACCGGCACCGTGGCGGTCTCCAGCACCTCAGCGGCGGAGGCGGTCAAGCTGACCGAAAACATCTTCCGCGCGGTCAACATCGCGCTGGTCAACGAGCTGAAGGTGATCTACGACAAGATGGGCATCGACGTCTGGGAGGTGATCGAGGCAGCCAGCAGCAAGCCGTTCGGCTACATGCCCTTCTACCCCGGCCCCGGCCTCGGCGGCCACTGCATCCCGATCGACCCCTTCTACCTCTCCTGGCGCGCGCGGGAGTTCGAGTCGCCCACGCGCTTCATCGAGCTCGCCGGCGAGATCAACAGCTCGATGCCCGGCTACGTCGTCGGCAAGCTGATCGGAGCGCTCAACCACAACGGCAAGAGCCTCAGCGATTCGAAGGTCCTGCTCTCGGGCATGGCATACAAGAAAGACGTCGACGACACCCGCGAGAGCCCGGGCCTGCATCTGTTCAAGATAATCCTCGAGGGCGGCGCGAAGGTCGACTACTACGATCCCTTCGTCCCGGCTATCCCGCCCACGCGCGAGTACCCGCAGCTGGCAGGCATCCGCAGCATCGAGTGGGATCCTGCAAAGCTGGCCGGCTACGACGCGATCGTGATCGTCACCGACCATTCGCAAGTCGATTATGGTGCGATGGTGGCCTCAGCGCGGCTTGTGGTCGACTGCCGCAACGCCACCCGCGGCGTCTCCGAAGGGCGGGAGAAGATCGTCAAGGCGTAAGGGACGACTCCGAGCCGTCAAAGGGGTCAGTCTTAGAATTCCAGGCTACGATTCTTTCCCATATATAGATTTGTACCGCAAACAAAGACTAACCGACAAAGACCTAGAATTCTAAGACTGACCCCTTTTCCCGATTGAAAAAAAGGGGACAGACCACAAATCTGTCCCCTTGTCCATCTACGGAAGGCACGACGTTATTGTCTGTTTACGCCCTCCGCAAACTTATCGGCTCTCTGTTGCAGGATGGGAATTAATCCGGGACTGATCAGGAAGCGGGCTGCCCGCCCCGGCACTCCCGGCCTGCTTGCCAGCACATTCATAGCCTCGCGCAATTCCCCCTCGCGCGCCTCGAGAGTCGTGAAGACCTCTTGCGATAACTGATCGAGGCTCAGCGAGAACTCCTGATCGCTCATGGCCGCGCCGCGGTCGAGAACCACCATTATACGCTCTTTTTCGGCTGATTTCACACTTTCGCTCATCTCGCCGGTGTGCTCCACCCACTCGAAGTAGCGCGGGAAGAAGCGCTCGGCGAAAGCATCGCGCATGCGGTTCCTGACGAAAAGACGAGGATTCTGTCGGTAGGCGCGAGGACGGTAGCGGTTGCGCCCCGCGGAATTCCTGTAGGCATCCCGCGCGCGAGCCTGCTTCTCGACCTCATCGGCGCGCTGCATCATCTTGCGATAGGTCTCGAGCACGCGCGCACCCCTGCTCGCCGCGCTCGCCTGGCCTGCCCTGGCCGGCTCGCGCAGATCGCGCGGCGGAATCAGGCACGGCTTGAACGTCGCCAGCGTGCGCTGCTGGCCGTCGGTCAGCATCCGCTCAACCTCCACGCCCAGTTCGGCCACCCTCGCGCGATAGGCCTGCTCGGCCTCCTGTAACTCATGTTTCATTGCCTGGGCATTGCGCTCGGTCTCCTGCGGCGCGGGGCGGTCATCGGAGAAATTGTCGAGCAACTCGGCATAGCGGCGCCCGGCCTCGCTGATCTTAGCCTCGTTGGCGGCAAGGTACTCCAGCCGCAGCTGCTCGGCCTCGAGGTTGATCTCCAGCAGCCGCTGCATCTGCTCACCGCTCAGGTGCAGGCCGTTGAGCAGGTTGACAGAGGTAATCAGCGCCTGCTGCTCGCGCAGCCCGGCGGTCTGATCTTCCTCTGCGGATGATATCGAACCAAAGAAAACTGCAAGGATTAACGCGGCGACGGCGGCTTTCAATCGCATGGC
>CBFCZO010000150.1:0-7515 GCA_965602675.1 uncultured bacterium
ACTGAAAACAAGGTATTCCGTATAAAGTGTAGCAGGGCGAGCTGATTAGTCAACTAGTTGAGTACAAAGGACTTGTCGGAATTTGTCAATCTTTGTCAATGATCGTCAATAGATTTCGGTCGAGCGGCATATCTGCTACGAGGGTGGGCAGGTAATTGGTATGGATTAATCCCGCCGGTGGCGGAATGCGAGGCGCTTCCGTATGGGGCGGACAATCCGCCGCGGCGGACATGCGACCCCTACATAGCGGCCCTCTGTGGGGCGGCGGCCCCCGCGTTCCGCGGGGCAGGCTGTATCCGCCGCGGCGGAGACTGCCCTACAGGGATGTGCCACTACGGGACAGGGTTCAGATCCACTCGAGATCGGTGAGTTTGAGGTCGCTGTCGGTGTCGCCGGTGTTTACGGTGGTTTTTTTCTCGAAGAGCATTGCCAGGACTTCGCGGGGCGCGACGGGTTTGTGCTCGACTCCGCGGGGGATGACGATGAGCTCGCCGGGGCCGACGGTGATGTCGCGGTCGCGCAGTTTCATTAGCATTTCGCCCTCGAAGATGTAGAAGAGCTCGTCCTCGCTCTCGTGGCTGTGCCAGACGAAGTCGCCCTGGAAGCGGACCAGCTTGACGTAGAAGTCGTTGAGCTGGGCGACGATTTTGGGCTGCCAGTGGGCGGAGAAGAGGCTGAATTTTTTTGCGAGTGAGATTTTGTGGATTTGGGTGTTCAAGGTGTCCTCCCGGGATTGAGTGGTGGAAAGCCAAGTGGGACGAGGAGATGTTAGCACATTATTTCTGGAGTCCACGCTTGCGGCCATCTTGACAACCCGGCGGTAAATTTGTACATTTTGTACAGTTTGTGAGGTTTGATTATGGAGAGGATATCAGCTGAAGAGGCGCGCAAGCATTTTTCCAAGCTGCTCGGGCACGTTGCGTTTGGAGATAACGTGACGATCATTACCAGATATGGCGATGATCACGCGGCCATGATTTCGTTGGACGCCCTCAGGCGTTTTCAGCGAATGGAGGAGTATATCGACGGCCTGGAGGCGACCGAGGCGATAGCGGAGATGAAGAAGAAGGGCGGCAGGACCTTGGACGAGATACTGAACAAGCACGGTATAGAACGGGATGCCTTATAAGGTCATCTTCACTTCGTGTGAAAAGGGGTCAGTCCTAGAATTCAAGGGCTGTGTTGGTTAGCATTTGTTTACAGAAGAAATTCATAATTTGGGGGAAGAATCATAGCCCGTAATTATGGGTATGACTTTTCTCAACATTCCAATTCCCAAGAGTCCCCACTTCAATCCGATTGAGTTGAATGAAAATAATGTTATATTCATGCATCGGCTAAGTTCTGCAGGGTTGAGGTGAGGTGATGAAGGAAGAAACTATAAGTCCATTTTGGATGGTCCTTGGTGTTTTTGGCATTCTATATATGATGGTGGATTTCACGAGAAGTTGTATCGGATGCGATGAGAAGCGAGTGGTCGAGAAACCAAAAAGTCAAGAAGAGAGATTGGCCGAAGCGATGTCGAGTATCATCAATAAGCCTCTGAGCTATGCCGAAATGGAGTCAGAGGCGGCAAGACTGCTTGCCGTATTATGTAATCCCTCTCTATGCGAAACCGTAGCCTCACGGATACCCGGCGATCCACAAGGGGCGTTCGGTTTGTTTGTTTTTCCGGCAAGGAAGCTGGCTCAGAAAGACATCGACGAAATGATATATAATCTGAAATTCTTCTCTGCGAAACGGCCGGAATTGCCGGGCGGGAAGTGGACATTACCCATCGAAATAACGATCTACAATTATCCTGGCGAGGGAATCAAAAGAACGATTCGATTGACATTCGATGAATAGGCGTTCCCCGCGAAGTCTTCTTTTCGACTCGTGTTTCCATAGACTGCAATAGCCTTCTATAGAGCACGGATGTTTGGAGCGGAACGCGCGTTCCGCTGTGGGAGGTTATACACGCATATACTCTTCCACACAAAAAAATGGCGGAATCAGCAAATTAGCACCACGGCGCACCACGCGAGACCACGCATTGGAGTTATATACTTTGATTGTCTGATTCGTTTGGCATGAGGCTTTGAAAGGATGAATTACGAAATCATCTTCTCTCCGAGAGCAGAGCGCCAGTTAGACAAGATCGGCAGGGAGCAGAGAGTACGGATCCTGAGGCGGATTGTTGCGCTTGAGGGGGATCCGCGGCCGCACGGGTGTATTAAATTGAGGGGCTTTGACCGGCTATACCGGATTAGGGAGGGGGAGTTCAGGATAATCTTCAAGATCGATGATGAGGACCTGACGGTTGCGATAGCCAAGATAGGAAGGCGGGAGAAGGATACGTACAGGCGAATGAGGTGACGGGGGGAGTGCCGGGGCGGATAGATCAGGCGTGCGCGGTTTTGTATAACCCTTTCAGGGTAAATGTCTTTGGGGGGAGGCCTGTACCCGGGGTGGCCCCCGCCTCTGGCGGGGCAGGACTTCGCTTACCCCGGGCTACGAATTGTGTAATCCCGTTGGGGTTGATTGGGTGGGGTTGTGGATTTGCACTGATTGTAGGAACGCGATTATCGCGCCCGGCGGTTTTATCCCGCTGGGTGCGGCCCCGCGTCACGCAGGGCAGGGATCGGGCGGATTAAATCCGCCGCGGCGGACGCCCCTACTATTGTTTTGCATGGTTTTAGCCAAATGAAAGTGGGGGTGGGATTAGGGTGGCAAAAATCCCGCAGATGTGGCCCCGCCTGCGGCGGAGCAGGGCGGTATAAAGGCCGCCCCTACACAGCGGCCCTTCGTGGGGCAATTATCCCGCATGTGGCGGGAGAGAGGTGCATTGAGGCACGCCCTACGGTGGTTTGCCGGAATGTGAGAAAGCCCGGGGGTGAGCCCGGGCTTTGGTGTATGCAGGATTCGGGGGGGATTATTTCTTGGCGTTTTTCTCGCGGATGGCTGCCTGGGCGGCGGCGAGGCGGGCGATGGGAACGCGGAAGGGTGAGCAGGAGACGTAGTCGAGGCCGACGCGGTGGCAGAAGTCGATGGAGTCGGGGTCGCCGCCGTGCTCGCCACAGATGCCGAGCTTGAGGTTGGGGCGGGTTTCGCGTCCCTTGGTGCATGCCCAGTCGACGAGGATGCCGATGCCGTTCTGGTCGAGGGTCTGGAAGGGGTCCTTGGGCAGGACGTTTTTCTCGAGGTATTCGGGCAGGAAGGAGCCGATGTCGTCGCGCGAGAAGCCGAAGCCCATCTGTGTGAGGTCGTTTGTGCCGAATGAGAAGAACTCGGCGAATTCGGCGACCTTGTCGGCGGTGATGGCGGCGCGCGGTATCTCGATCATGGTGCCGACGAGGTAGTGCAGCTCGATGCCGTGGCGGGCGATGGTTTCGTCGGCGACGCGGCGGATGATCTCCTCGAGGTAGCTGAATTCGTTCACGTGGCCGATGAGCGGCACCATGATCTCGGGTATGGCCTCGATGCCGCGCTTGCGGCACTCGCAGGCTGCGCCGATGATCGCGGCGGTCTGCATTTCGGCGATCTCGGGGAAGGTGATGGAGAGTCGGCAGCCGCGGTGGCCGAGCATGGGGTTGAGCTCGTGGAGCCCGGCGATTTTCTTGCGGAGTTGGTCGGGGCTGAGATCCATATCCTTAGCAAGTGCGAAAATCTTGTCGTCTTCGTCGAGGTGTGGGAGGAACTCGTGGAGTGGGGGATCGAGGAGGCGGATGGTGACGGGCAGTCCGTCCATGGCCTCGAAGATGCCCTCGAAGTCGCCCTGCTGCAGGGGCAGGAGTTTATCGAGGGCCTTGCGGCGGGCGGTTTTGTCTTCGGCGAGGATCATGGCCTGCATCCTGGGGATGCGGTCTTCCTCGAAGAACATGTGCTCTGTGCGTGTGAGGCCGATGCCCTCGGCGCCGAACTCGCGCGCCTGGCGGGAGTCCTTGGGTGTGTCGGCGTTGGTGCGGATCTTGAGGCGGCGGTGCTTGTCGGCGAGCTCGAGGAAGCGGCCGAAGTCGCCTGAGAACCGGGGATCGACGAGGGGGAGCTTGCCGATGATGACTTCGCCCTTGTTGCCGACGGCGAGTGTGATCCAGTCGCCTTCGGCGATTTCGTTTCCATTGATGACGGCCTTGCGGGCCTTGAGGTCGATCTTGAGGTGGCCGCAGCCGACGATGCATGTCTTGCCCATGCCGCGTGCGACGAGGGCTGCGTGGCTGGTCATGCCGCCGAGCGCTGTGAGGATGCCCTGTGAGGCGTTCATGCCGCCGATGTCGTCGGGGGTGGTTTCGTTGCGGACGAGGATGACCTTTTCTTTTTTTGCGTCCCACTTCTCGGCTGTTGCTGCGTCGAAGACGACCCGGCCGACGGCTGCGCCTGGTCCGGCGGGGAGGCCGGTGGCTACGGCTTCGTACTGGGCGGCGGGGTCGAGCTGGGGGTGGAGGAGTTGGTCGATGAAGGTGGTCTCGACGCGCATGAGTGCGGCTTCCTCGCCGATCTTGCCCTGGTCGAGGTAGTCCATGGCGATCTTGATTGCGGCGTTTGCGGTGCGCTTGCCGCCGCGTGTCTGGAGCATGAAGAGTCGTCCGTCCTGGATGGTGAACTCGATGTCCTGCATGTCGGCGTAGTGGTCGTCGAGCTTATCGCGGATGGCGGCGAGCTCGCGGTAGACATCGGGCATGATCTCTTCGAGTGTTTTCTGGGAGTCGTCGACCTTGTTGATGAGGTTGACGGGCTGGGGGGTGCGGATGCCCGCGACGACGTCCTCGCCCTGTGCGTTGACGAGGTATTCGCCGTAGAAGACGTTCTCGCCGGTGGCGGGGTGGCGTGTGAAGGCGACGCCGGTGGCGGAGTTGTCGTTGAGGTTGCCGTAGACCATGGTCTGGACGTTGACGGCGGTGCCCATCTCCTCGGTGATGTTGTTGAGCTTGCGGTAGGTGACGGCGCGGGGCGTGTTCCATGAGTCGAAGACGGCGCGGATGCCCTTTTCGAGCTGGAGCCACGGATCCTGGGGGAAGTCCTCGCCGAGTCTTTCCTTGTAGAGTTTTTTGTAGCGTTCGATGAGTTGTTTGAGGTCGGCTGCGGAGAGGTCGGTATCGTATTTGACGCCCTTTTCTTCTTTGAGGGCGGTGAGGATGTGCTCGAAGTATTCCTTTGAGACACCCATGACGACGTCGCCGAACATGTGGATGAGGCGTCGGTAGGAGTCGAGAACGAAGCGCTCGTTGCCTGTTTCTTCGGTTAGGGCCTTGATGGTGTCGTCGGTGAGGCCGAGGTTGAGCACGGTGTCCATCATGCCTGGCATGGAGATGGGCGCTCCGGAGCGTACGCTGAAGAGGAGGGGCTGGGGTCCGGCGCCGAAGGAGCGGTCCATCGCCTTCTCGACGCGGGCGACGTGCCGGCGGACTTCATCCATGAGGCCGGCTGGGAAGCCGCCGGATTTCTGGTATTCCTTGCATGCGGTGGTGGAGATGGTGAGGCCGGGCGGGACGGGGATTCCGAGGCTGCTCATCTCGGCGAGGTTGGCGCCCTTGCCGCCGAGCTCCATTTTCATTTTTGCATCGCCTTCGGCTTTACCGTCACCGAAGAAGTAGACGTATTTTGGCATTGCCGTTCAACTCCTATTAGTATTTTTGCGTGGCATTTATGAATTAGTGAAGCGCACTCCACGAGAACATTCACAGAGTCATTGGTATCAGATAAGCAGTGGTTTGACAAGGGATAAAGGGTGCTTCGCTCCTGCGGATTCAGCGCTTCTGCAAACCGTTGTTGTTGATCTCGTCGATGAAGCGGTAGGCCTTTAGTTTGCGGCCGACGGCGCCGCCGATCTGGTTGCGCAGGTCGTTTCCGAGCTCGACCAGGGCATCTTGCTCGAATGTTGGGAGGGGGTCGTTGAGCAGGTTGAGGCGCAGGAGGGAACGCATGAGTTCCGCGGCGGCTGGGGAGCGAAGGTTTTCCGGGGGCTTGAGGATTCCGGCGAGCTTGAGGCTGAAGAGCTCGAAGTAGAGCATCACGAGGCGGGGGTCGAGTCCGCCGATGAGTGCGCGCTGGGCGAGGTCGAGGAGGCGGAAGTGGGCCGGATTGGGGTCGCGGTCGCCGTGCAGCGCGGCTGTGAGCTCGGCGAGGACGCCGATGACGGCGAGCGTGTCGAGCATCGAGGGGCGGGGCTTGCCGGCGGGGAGGGAGGCCTCGAGAGCGCCGTAGAGGGAGCGGACCGCCTCGCAGCCGGTGACGACGGCGAGCTCGCTTGCCGGTTTGTCGACAAACATCAGCTTGACGAGTGTGAGGGGTTCGAGGGCGCCGGAGATGCGGCTCTTGAGCTTGCGGGAGCCCTTGGCGACGCCGCGGAGGAGTCCGAATTCCTCGGTGAAGAAGAGAACGACGCGGTCGGCCTCGCCGAAGGGGTAGGAGCGCAGGACGAATGCGAGTGCCTTGTTGCTGCTCATCCTCCGTGGTCCCTCGGCAGCGCGGCGCGCGGCGATCTGTTCAGGGGAGAGAGGCTATCACGGGGGGCGGGGAGTTAACAAGATAGATGGAGTATGGAATCGGTAGGGTGCCTTCTCTGGGGCGGGCAATCCGCCACGGTCGGACAGGGCCGGAATACATTCTTTCACCACAGAGGTCACAGGGGACACAGAGGAAGATAACAATTCGTTTACCGCAGAGTTCGCAGAGGGCGCAGAGGAAAACAGGAAATAAATGCGGGGGCGAAGATCCTCTATTTAAGTTTGTGAGGTCCAGGGCAGCCTACTGAAGATGAGGAGGTTCCCTGTAAGGGAACGACAATACTAGCCCAGGGTAAGCGAAGCGCCACCCTGGGAAGAGAGGGGACCGAAATAAATTTCCAATTCCCTGCAAGAGAATAACAAATTGGGCCCGCCGTGCAATCAAATGGAAAGATATATTGCATGTTTATTAATACATAATTATGCTGAAAAGGTCGATCAAAAAGGATAATAATCGTATGCCCCAATCGTTGGCGTTCATATATGCGCACCTTGTTTTATCAACGAAAAACCGCGTTGATTACCTCAAGAACAAAGAGGTAAAAGATAAATTGTTTGCTTACATCGGATCAATCCTGAGGAACAATGATTCAACTCCGATGGTCGTTGGCGGCACGGCGAATCATGTGCATATTCTTTGCTCTATTTCAAAAAATCATCCGCTATCCGCAGTCATACGGGAGATTAAACGGTCTTCTTCGAAATGGGTGAAAGATTTCGATTCATCACTCTCCGCTTTCCAGTGGCAGAACGGGTACGCCGCCTTTTCGGTCAGTAAGGGTAATTTGCAGAGGGTTTGCAGCTATATCGCCAACCAGGAAAAACACCATCAGCGAGTGTCATTTGAAGAAGAGCTGAGAGATATTCTTCGGCGTCAGGGCATCGAGATCGATGAGCGTTATCTTTGGGATTGATACCGAACCTTCAATATTGTGCAACCCCTTCAGGGTTGTTTTGTGAGGGGGTGGCTTCGCACCCGGGGTGGCCCCCGCGTTTCGCGGGGCAGGACTTCGCTTACCCCGGGCTACGA
>CBFCZO010000151.1:0-7476 GCA_965602675.1 uncultured bacterium
CGGATCGAAATCGTCCGCGGCGTCCTAGCCGAAGAGTGCTCGGCTATACTGCAGGGTTTTTTCCAGGAAAAGCGCTGATCCCTCCGACGCAGGCTTGTCGGCTAATCACATGAAGGTGATCCCCCGCTTACTCCTATAACAGCTTTCATTACGCGACTGCCGCTAGTTTTCAGTTTCAATTCCAAACCGTTCGATGCGGTTACGCAGGGTGTTGCGACTGATTCCCAGCAGTTTCGCGGCCTTGACCTGGTTGCCACCGGTCTCGCGAAGCGCGCTCTCGATCAGCATCCGTTCCATCGAGGGGATAAGCCCGATCGAAGGATCCTTCGAAGCTCTTTGCACAAGCCGCGAGGTCAATTCCAGCAAATCATCGTCGCCGGCAACATGATGCGTGGCTTGTTCCCCCGCGTCCAGAAACCGGAAATCCTCTTCGCGCAGTACCCCTCCCGGGCTCAAAACCATGGCCCGTTCTACAGCGTTCTGTAACTCGCGGACATTCCCGGGCCATGGGTTGCCGCGAAGGAATCCCATCGCCTCTTCCGTAATTCCCTCGATTTCCTGTTCCGGCGAACGATTGAACCGGCGAATGAAGTAGTCGACGAGCTCCGGAATGTCCGTCGGCCGCTCGTTGAGCGGGGGCAGCGTGATGTTGACGACGCGCAAGCGGTAATACAGATCCTCGCGAAACTGTGCCGCAGCAACCAGTTCCTCGAGATTCTGATTCGTGGCCGTGATAATACGCACGTCAACGTGAATTGTCCTCGTTCCTCCCACACGCTCAAAACTCTGCTCTTGGAGCACGCGAAGTATCTTGGTTTGCATCAGCAGGGGCATGTCGCCGATCTCGTCGAGAAACAAAGTGCCGCCGTCGCTGCGCTCGAATCGCCCGAGCCTCGCCTCGTGTGCCCCCGTAAAAGCTCCCCTCTCGTGACCAAAAAGCTCGCTCTCCAATAGTTTCTCGGGCAGCGCTGCACAATTGACAGCGTGGAACGGCTTGTCGCGCCGCGTGCTGTAATTGAAGATTGCGCGCGCAACAAGTTCTTTTCCGCTCCCGGAGGGGCCTGTAATCAGGACAGTGGCGTCGGTGCGGCTGACCTTGCCGATGAGTTTGTATACCTCCTGCATCGCGGCAGACGATCCGACTATTCGGGCGCTGCCCGATCCGTCTTTCGGCGCGTCGGGAAGGCGGACCTTGTCCCTGATCAATCTGCTGTTTTCGACAGCGGAGGCTATGATTCGCTTCAAGCCCTTCACATCGAACGGCTTAAGAACGTAATCGAAAGCGCCCAACCTCATCGCCTCAATCGCCGTCTCGGTAGTGCCGTATGCGGTGGCGATGATTACCGGCAGCTTGGGATGCTTTTTATGAATCCTTGAAAACGCCTCCAGACCGCTCATGCCGGGCATGCGGATATCCATCACCACGGCGTCGTAGTCTTTCTTTCCCACCAACTCAACCGCCGTGGGGCCATTCGGAGCTTCATCTATCTCGTACCCTTCCTTTCTCATCAGGGTACGGAAGGAATAGCGAAGGTTTTTATCGTCATCTGCAATCAGTATCCTGCTCATTTCCGCCTCCGCGCTGAGTCGGCGTTCTTGCTTAACATCATTGCCGCGATAACCGCAGGAGACACAAAATCGCCGATCAGCCTTCCGGTAAATCTATATAGAAAGTCGTGCCGGCTCCAAGGGCCGAGCGGACTCTGATGTGCCCTCCGTGACTTTCCACAATGCGCGCAACAATCGATAGACCTAGCCCAGTCCCATCGGCTCTGGTCGTGAAGAACGGGTGGAAGATCTTGTTGATGACCGCTTCGGAAATGCCGCTCCCGGTATCGCTGAATTTGATTCTCAGATAATTGTAACCGCTCTCCTTCTCGATGTGTCCCTCTGCGGAGATCCTGATCGTACCGCCGTTGGGCATGGCGTTAATGCTATTTAGTATAAGGTTTAACAGCAATTGCCCGAGCTGGCGTTCGTCACCGACGACGCTGGGAATCTCCCCGGGAATATCAATACTGATCGTGATTCCCGCCCTGTCCAGCTTGGGACGCACCAGCGCCAAAGTCCTGTCGATCACCTTTTCGATCACTACCGGCTCGGATCGCATCCTGCGGGGATGGGTGAGATCCATGAAGCGCACGATCATCGAGGCTACCTTGTCAATTTCTTCGGCTATGATTCTCAAAGCGTGCCGGCGTTCGGTACTATTCACATCCTTTTCTTCGATGCTGTTGATCAGCATTTTAATCGTGGTCAACGGATTGTTAATTTCGTGGGCCAGGCCGGCGGCCACTTCGCCCATCGTCGATAACCTCTCCGCCCTCAAAAGCTGTTTCTGAGCTTGCATGAGCTGCTTGTGCCTGGTCTGCAGCTCCCGGTGGGCCGAGATCAGCTCTCGATCGGCCGCTTCAACCCTCTTTTTAAGCAGTTGCTGCGCCGTCTCGAGTCTCTCCAGCATTTCGTTGAAAACCTCTCCTGTGATGCCAATCTCATCGCGGCGTCGAACCGGAAAGCGGGTCTTGTGTTCGCCTTCCCTTATCCTCTCTATCGTCTTTTTGAGGATGCCTAGCGGCTTGAGGATATTTGCACTGAGCGAATATGCGATGAGAGCGGCGAAGAGGCTGGAAGCCAATACCAGCAGGATGATTGTTCGATTCATGTTATGAGCCGGCTCGAACGCCTCCTCGACATCCTGCTCCGCAACCAGTCCCCAACCCATCTCGGGGAGATAATAATAGGCACCTAGCACAGGGATGCCTCGGTAGTCGATAAACTCACCGACGAACTCCTCTTCCTTGCCTGAAATCAGCCTCCGAATCGGTTCCGTCTCCTTTATATATTCCTTGAGTACATTCGATCGGCTCTTGTGAGTGACGAAGTAACCATCGGTGTTAACGATGTACGCTTCGCCGGTTTCTCCTACCCGTATGAGGTCGGTGATCCTGTTCACATCCTCCAGACTGGTGAAAACCACCACATTCCCAATAGGCTTGCCGTCATCCTCCACCGGCGAAATAATCAGGAAATGCGCCTTCCCTTCCCAAAAAAAGGCGTCGGAAACCACGGTGCGGTCGAATTGAGGTTCGAGAGGAACCGGGATTTCTCCTCCGAATTCAATTGTCTCCGGGGATGAATAAATCACCCTGTTCTCCAAATCACACGCGCAAAAGTGCATGTAATTCCCATACTGTTCTGCAAACGTATCGTAGAATTCATGAAACTCTTCAGGATCGCGCCCGTTATAAATGCTTCTTACATAAACCGTCGAGGCCAGCATGTGGATGTCGGATTTTCTCTCGTTTATCCACTGCTCAATCGATAGCGCCTTGTCGCGCACAACCTGCCGGAGCTCGTCCCTGACGTCCGCCCTTATCTGATCCATGGTCAGGAAATTGATCAGTTGCCCGATCAGCAGCAACGGCACGGCAGACACGAACACCGCCAGCGCCAGTTGCTTGCCCTTGATCGTGGCCAATTTTCCGAACATTTTCGCTAAACACCGATTACCCGATAAAGAGGGGCGGATGTGATTCTGCGTGCTCGCCACAAAATGTTATCAAAGACGGCGGTTGAATTCGTTTCAGATTCGCCAGTGGTATGCAAGCCGCTCAAGTGCCGTTAATAGAGCCGCGTCATGAAAGTTGCCGCCCAGATCCTGCCGCTTCTTCTGAAGCTCATCCCACAGTTCCGAGAGCCTGACAAAAAGCACCATCGCCCAACCCGGCACCCGGCGCCCCCCAAGCCACCAGTCCTCCAAAATCTCCTGGGCGCATGAGCAGAGCAGATCGGGTACCACGAGGATGTTTCGCCGCATGAGCACATCGTCGGCATCCGGATTTATCTGACCGGGCAAGATCTCGACCAGGGCTTTGCATCTCAACTCGGTCGCCTCGTCCGCCGTGATGCAGTTTTCGTTGTGAATCAGGAAATAGATCTCCCTCTCACGGCCGAGAGGAACATGGTCGAAGCGATCGCAAATCGCGCCGAGGCAACGCAGCTCCGAGGTGGCCGACTCCGCCCAAGCACCCACACCGATCAGCCCGATTTCCGGTTTACTACCAAGTTTCAACTGCTGCCTGAGTATCGAGTAGATCGATTTGGCGCCCTCGGCGATCAGCATCCGCGGGCCCACCTCTATCTCCTTCAGTGGATCGAGCGAGGGGTGTTCGCCGGCCGGCTTGTTTCCGTACACGCCGTCCAGCCAATTGCGCATTACGTAAGCCATTTGGGAAAAAGGGGAAAGGTAAATGCCCTCGTTTCTCTCCCACCAGCCCACCAGCTGCTCGCAAAGCTTATCCACCTGGGTGAGGAGCAGTTCCTGGAGGTTGACGTTTACCGTTCCCAGGATCTTGTCGTTGGCGGTGCCGGCAAAAGCGCAGCGCAGATTTGCGTGAACGGCCCGCGCGCGTTGGACCTGCCGAAATCTCTCCGGCGTGTGCTGCCACTCGTAAAAGGCGTACTGCCGAGCCGGGCCTTGCTGAACCGAGTAAACCTCGACGTTCAACCGATTCTCCTCCACGCCGGGAATCGCTATCCGGTGAATCTCCTCCTTGAAGCTCTCCCAAAGAGTGTCCGCAAGATTCTTGAGAGCATGGCTTTCCGTAAGCTGTTCTGCCAACCTGCGGCAACGGAATTGCCAGAAATCGCTGACGGAAGGATAGGCGGACATCCCCTTGCCTCCTGCTGGGGCCCCTCCCCGGCTGCCCCGGTGCATTCGACCGCAACACATTCTAACACGTTATCTTTGCAGCACTAAGCAAACACATCTCATCAAATCCCGGCAAAACCGCAGATACCGCCGCGCTGTTCAATTTCCAGCACCCTGCCCCAAAAAGTACAAGTTGAAGCTCTCTACTAACGGTGCGTGGGCATCCGCCGCTCCCCGTAACAAATAGATTATAAACAACTTGCTCTTATCGGCAGGGATGTGGGCGATCTGGCACGCTCTTTGCCCTCTCCAGTATGCGGAGCCGGAAAAGGATCCGGCAGCCGCATCTAAACAGCCCAAGAGGAGCTCTGAGATGGGACAGGCAACCGTAAAAGAAGTAAAACCGCTTGCGACGACCAAAACCCGCCGCAGCGTTTACGAAAATGTCCATGAGCAGTTTAACAAGGCCGCAGATAAGATGAGCCTGGATCCGGCGGTCCGCAGTATCCTCGCCAAAACCACCAACGAAGTTGTCGTCAACTTCCCGGTGAAGATGGATGACGGCCGAGTCGAGATGTTCACGGGTTACCGTGTCCAGCACAACAACATGCTCGGGCCTTACAAAGGCGGACTGCGTTTTCACCCGGAGGTCAACATCGACGAGGTGAGGGCTCTGGCCACCTGGATGACCTGGAAGAGCGCAATCATCGGCATTCCCTTCGGCGGCGGCAAGGGCGGCATCCAGATCGATCCGTTCAAGTACGCCAAAACTGAACTGGAGAAAATCACCCGCCGGTTCACCTTCGCACTCTGCAACACCATCGGCCCCGAATACGATGTCCCGGCCCCCGACGTGAACACCAACCCACAGATCATGGCCTGGATCCTCGACACCTACCTCTCGACCATCCCGCCGCGCGAGCGCAATCGCAACATCCACGTGGTCACCGGCAAACCGATCGCTTCCGGCGGCAGCATCGGACGCGATAAGGCTACCGGCCAGGGTGTCGTCTTCTGCATCGAAAAATGGGCGGGCTACAAGAATTTCGACCTCGGAAAGGCGACCTACATCGTGCAGGGCTTCGGCAACGTCGGCTCTTGGGCCGCGCGCCTGCTGAAACCGCACGGTGCCAAGCTGATCGCCGTCAATGATCACACGGGTACGATCGCCAATCCCGACGGCATCGACGCCGATGAGCTGGCCGAGTACGTGCGCGAGCACGGCGGCATCGCCGGTTACTCCAAGGCCGAGGTGATCGACAAGGAAACTTTCCTTACCACCAAAGCCGACATCTTCATCCCCGCGGCCCTGGAAAACCAGATAACGGCCGAAACCGCACCGATGCTCAACGTGAAGCTGGTGGCCGAGGGAGCCAACGGCCCCACCGACCCCGACGGCGACAGAATCCTTCGTGAGAAGAGCATCGACGTCATCCCCGATATCCTCTGCAACGCAGGCGGCGTGATCGTCTCCTACTTCGAGTGGCTGCAGAACAAACGCAGCGAGGCTTGGGAGCTGGAAGAAGTCGATGAAAAACTGTACCGCAAGATCACCAAAGCCTACGATAAGGTGAAGGAAATGACCGAGCGTTTCGAAACCGACTGGCGCACCGCTGCCTACATCGTGGCGCTCGCAAGGCTCGAAACCGTTTACAAGGAGCACGGCATCTTCCCTTGATGCCAGCGAAGTTTCACTCAAATCAGATGAGAGAATTCGGAAAATCGAGAGGATCAACAACGATGGGCAAGCAGAGCGCTATTGAGCCAGCCAGCCTGGAAACAGTGCCTGAATACCGGAGTGGCAAGGGTTTTGCCGGCGAACCACGGCACGAGGACCTGGTTGCGATGGTGGACGCTGCGCTCCGCTTCTGCACCCTCCGCTCCAACAAGCCCATCGGCGAAGTGGTCAGGCGGATCAAGAAGTCCGACCTGTGGGCCAACAGCACGCTCCGCTACGCGCTCGCCAAGGAGATCCGCAAGGTACTCTCGAGTGACCCTGATGTCCGCGATGTCTACCTCATGGGAAGCGTCATCGACGACCAGGCCCGACTCGCCTCCGACCTCGACCTGATTCTGCATGTCCGGGGCGAAAAGGAGACTTACGAGACCTGGCTGGTATTGTTCGACAAGGGACTCACCGAGCTGTTCCGCAAGCGCTTCGGGCTTGGTCAAGACTTCATCTCGTTGATCGATTACCACGTAGTCAATGACCAGGAAGTGAACCAGAGGACCGGATATGGATCGCTTCTTACCTCAACACATCATAACCTCACGAGGCTGAGCTGACTAAGAGCTCAACCTTCTATTATCCCTCAACAGCGGAAACGGGGGCCGATGATTCGGCCCCCATTTTTTTATCTCCAAACGAACCGAGCCGGCACGCCGCCAGCGACACTATGAGCAAGGATAAATCAACTCCGGGGGCTAACTGTCCCATGCCGATAGCTTTCACCCCGGATCCGCCGACGGTCTTGAAAAAGCCGGTTCCGCCGCTTACACTATCCAGCCGCTCGTGCAGGACTTCGGAGAGGTGCCGGAGCGGTTGAACGGGGCGGTCTCGAAAACCGTTGTGGGTTAACGCCCACCGTGGGTTCGAATCCCACCCTCTCCGCCAGCGACCACTCGCTTCAAATCTCCGCGTTGCGACTGCTTAGCTCTCCTCGGAGTGACTTGCACCACGCCTGCGTTGCTCATCGCAGCCACGCCTTGACCTTTATCGCGATTGATCGCTGGTAATCCATAATAAACGGCTTCATGGCAGGTCTGCCCACTCCGCCAGTTAGATCATTCTTCCGATAGCTGCGTTGCATGCTTCCTCCACTTCC
>CBFCZO010000152.1:0-7368 GCA_965602675.1 uncultured bacterium
CCAAATCATTCGCCTGCGGCGAATTCATCGGCTCGCGGGATGGGGCGGCGAGATTAGAAAGGATTTATCCCGCCTCTGGCGGGATTAGGGCGGATTGAAATTCGCCCCTACTGTTTCTATTCGAGGTCTGAGCCAGTATCGCGATTGATCGCCGTTGGCGGCTTACTTAACAAGTAAGCAACAAGTCCGCGTAGAAACAACTCAGAGGAGACTGATGAGCGGGCCTGTGGCCCGATTGCTCGCGGGATAGGGCTGCGAGATTGGAAAGGATTTATCCCGCCTCTGGCGGGATTAGGGCGGATTGAATCCGCCGCGGCGGACGCCCCTACTGTTTCTAGGCGAGGTCTGAGCCAGTGTCGCGATTGATCGCCGGTAGGGAAGATGCATGTGCAAAGGGGTCAGTCCTAGAATTCTAGGATTTTGAAAGAGGGTTTTTCTTTCTTTGGGATGGATGACGGCGGGAAGGAGTTGGGGCCTGGAATTATAGGGCTGACCCCTTTGACCGCCGCCCCGCCAAGGCGTGGTGTGAAATCCGGCATTGGTTTTGCACTGTAAACGTGTTGGCGCTCGATCCGTGCCAGGAGGCCGGAATTCGAGTAAGCTGATTACGGACTAATCAATACAGGTAGAGGAGGGGCGAATGATTCCGAGAGCCTTTCGGTTTTTCTCTTTATCAGTAGTGTTGTTGCTTGCGGCCGTTTTCCTGGCCGGTTGCCCGCAGAGCGAAGAGGCGACGGGCATATACGGCGAGGCTGCCAGGCAACTGGAGGAGTTCATCAACGCCGAGTTGGAAAGGGGTCTGGTGACGGGCCTGTCGGTGGCATTTGTGGACGACCAGGAGGTGGTGTGGGCGAAGGGTTTCGGCCTGGCCGACAAGGCAAACCAGACTCCGGCGACGGCGGAGACGGTCTACAGGGTCGGCTCGATCTCGAAGCTGTTCACCGACATCGGGATCATGCAGCAGGTGGAGGCGGGCAAGATCGACCTCGACGCCGACATCAAGACCTACATTCCTGATTTTCATATCGGCGATCCGTTCGAGACGGGCAAGCCGCCGACGCTGCGGCAGTTGATGACGCACTTGTCGGGCTTCCCGCGGGAGTCGCCGGTGGGCAGCTACTTCGACGCGACGTTCCCCTCGCTGGAAGACACGGTACGCAGCATCTACGCGACGGAACTTGTGCACCCGCCGGTGACGGTGACGAAGTATTCGAACATCGCGGTGACGCTGGTGGGTTACGCGCTGCAGCTTGTGAGCGGCCAGGATTACGTGGAGTACCAGCGCGAGCACCTGCTGGGCCCGATGGGGATGACGAGCAGCGATTTCTTACTGACGCCGGAACTGAAGGGGCGTCTGTCGAAGGCTTACATGTGGGTGGCCGACGGTCGCGAGATCGAGGCTCCGTGGTTCGAGCTGGCGACAGTGCCGGCGGGCAATCTCTACTCGACGGTGGGCGACCTGGGCAAGTTCCTGAGCTGCCTCTTCGCGGGCGGCAAGGCCGGCGAGACGCAGATCGTCCAGCCCGAGACGCTTGAGCAGATGTTCGAGATACAGTTCAGCGGCGAGGGCCAGAGGCGCTACTTCGGCCTGGGCTTCGTGGTGGGCGAATATCGCGGTCACAAGACGGTCGGGCACACCGGCGGTATCTACGGATTCAACACGATCGTGACCGGCCTGCCGGACGAGAAGATCGGCGTGATCGTGCTGGTGAACGAGGATCTCAGCGGCGGGGCGATGAGCAGGATATACAACAAGGCTCTCGACCTGATGCTGCAGGCCAAGCTGGGCGAGGAGCCGCCGGCGGAGCCGGAGATTGTGAGCGTTGGCGCGGAGGTTCTGGAGAGCTACGTGGGCGAGTATGAGGGCTCGCGCTACTGGGCGGAGGTGACGCAGGAAGCCGGCGGGTTGAAGCTGAACCTTTCGGGCCAGGTGAACGATCTGCTGCCGCTGAGCGAGATGGAGTTCCTGGTGGACGGCAAGATATTCAACAAGGGGCGGCTGGTGTTCGAAGCGGACGAGTCGGGCGCGGTCACCAAGATGATCTTCGGAAGAGGTGACGAGTTCACGAGGGTGGACCCGGAAGCGGTGCCGGAGGTTCCCGGGAGCTGGCACGAGTATGTCGGAAGTTACGGTCACGATTTCATTCCGGTGCTTGTCTCGATCCGGCACGGTCACCTGTATGTGTTCCTGGAGAACGAGTTCGACTACCGCCTGACGCCTGTGAGCGAGACGGTGTTCAACCTGCCGCCGGGGATGTACGAGGGTCAGCAACTGGAGTTCAAGCTGGACGAAGACGGTGAGGTGGTGAGCATCGTGATGGCTTACGTGGAGTTCGAGCCGATCGCCCGCTGATTTTTCGCCCCTTGCGGCGCCCCCGCGCCGGTTCATGCGGGACAGGGAGTAAAAGAAGAATTCAGGAGGTTTTGATGAGAGTCAGTTTTAGAACCATGACGTTGTTCCTGGTCGCTGTTGTTGCAGCGGTGTTTCTGACAGGATGCCCGCAGAGCGTAGAGACGAGCGGCTACGAAAAGGCGATATCCGAGCTCAAGCAATATATCGAGGCCGAGCTGGACCGCGGCCTGGTCAACGGCGTCTCGGTGGCGCTGGTGGACGACCAGGAGATCGTCTGGTCCGCCGGCTTGGGCCTGGCCGACCTGAAGGCCGAAACGCCTGCCGCCGGGGACACCATCTACCGCGTGGGCTCGATCTCGAAGCTGTTCACCGACATCGGGATCATGCAGCTGGTGGAGCAGGGCAAGCTGGACCTCGACGCCGACATCACCACCTACATCCCCGAGTTCCACATCGGGCGGCCGTTCGGCGGCGAGAAGCCGACCACCCTGCGGCAGTTGATGTGCCACCTATCGGGCTTCCCGCGGGAATCGCCGGTGGGGCACTACTTCGACGACACCTTCCCCTCGCTGCGGGAGACTGTGGAGAGCATCTACGACACCGACCTGGTCTATCCGCCCGAGGAGAACATGAAGTACTCGAACATCGCGATCACGATGGTCGGCTACATCCTCGAGCGCGTCTCCGGCGAGCCCTTTGTCGATTATGTGAAGCGGCACCTGCTGGAGCCGATAGGCATGACGAACAGCAATTTCCTGCTGTCTGACGAGCTGGCCGGCAAGACGGCCAAGGGCTACATGTGGGTCGCCGACGGCCGCGAGATCGAGGCCCCGCAGTTCGAGCTGGCGATGGTGCCCGCGGGCAACCTCTACTCTTCGGCTGAGGACATGTCGAAGTTCCTCAACTGCCTCTTCGCCTGGGGCGAGGCGGGCGAGAACCGGATCCTGCAGAAGGAGACGTTGGAGCAGATGTTCGAGCTGCAATTCCCGGGCAAGGACAAGGACAGCTATTTCGGGCTCGGCTTCGCGGTCGGCGAGTACCGCGGCCACAAGTCGGTTAACCACTCCGGCGCGGTCTACGGCTTCACCTGCAACGTGACCGATCTGCCCGACGACAAGATCGGCGTGGTGGTGCTGACCAACGAGGACATCGCCATGGGGCCGCTCTTCCGCATCCGCAACAAGGCGCTCGACGTGATGCTGGAGGCGAAGCTGGGCGAGGCTCAGCCCGAGAAGCCGGCGACGGTCGAGGTGGCTGCGGCGGTGCTCGACAGCTATGTCGGCGAGTACGAGTCGCCGCGCCTGTGGGCGGAAGTCAAGCGCGAGGACGATGGGCTTGTCCTGGTGCTGTCGGGGCAGCCGCTCGAGCTCAGCGCGCTCAGCGAGACGGAGTTCATCGCCGAGGGCAAGGTGCTCACAGGCGGCCGCCTGACATTCCTGCCCAGCGAGGACGGAGCCGCCACGGGCTTCCGTTTCGGCGGCGCCGAGTTCCTGCGCCTCGATCCGGCGGCGGTCCCCGAGCCGCCCGCGCACTGGACGAAGTACGTGGGCAAGTACGGGCAGGAATTCATCCCGCTGATCATCTCGATCAAGCACGGCCATCTCTACGCATTCGTGGAGAACGAGTTCGACTACCGCCTGACGCCTGTGAGCGAGACGGTTTTCGACCTCGCCCAGGGTATGTACGAGGGCCAGCAGGTCGAGTTCAAGCTGGACGAGGATGGCAAGGTCGAGAAGGCGGTGATGGCTTTCGTGCAGTTCGATCCGATAGAATAGAGAAAGGTGGATTGCGACGGGGCGGTTCTCTCGGACCGCCCCGTTGTCATAGACAGCAGATGCCGGAGGCGATCAACCCGTCGACGACAACCATTACGGCATTGAGCCCGGTGGAGCGGGAGGCTATCCGGGCCTTGTTGAGCAGTGAATGCCAAGTGCCGCAAATCGGAAGGAAGGGATAGATGGAGAGCCTGATAAGCTCCAACGACACGTGGTTGCTGTGGGCGATCATGTTGATCACCGTGAGCGTGAGCATTTACCTGGAGCAGAAGTTCAAGTGGGCGGCAAAAATCACGGGTCCGGTGCTTGCGCTGATAGTTGCGGTGGCGTTTTCGAACCTGAAGATAATGCCGCTGCAGTCGCCCAGCTACGACGTGGTCTGGACCTATGTCGTGCCGCTGTGCATCCCGCTGCTGTTGTTCAGGGCGAACATATTCAAGATTGTGAAGACGACGGGCTCGATGTTCGGGGCGTTCAACCTGAGCGCGCTGGGCACGCTGTTGGGCGCGCTGACGGCGGCATTCGTATTTCGGACGACGGTGCCGCACATCGCGAAGCTGTCGGGGATCATGACGGCGAGCTACATCGGCGGGGGCGTGAACTTCTTTGCCGTGCAGGCGACATTCAAGGCTCCCGAGGAGCTGACGAACGCGCTGCTGGTTTCGGACAACGTGATCATGACGATCATGTTCCTGGTGCTGGTATCGCTGACGAGTTTCAAGTTTTTCCGCAAGCATTACCCAATGCCCCACCAACTGGAGGTGGAGAAGAGCGGCAATGCGGACACCCTTCAGGCGGCGAGTTTCTGGAAGCGGAAGGAGATCTCGCTGCTGGACATCGCGAAGGCGTTGGGGATCGCGATCTTCATCGCCGCGCTTGCGGCTAAGCTGTCGGAACTGATCCGGCTTGCGCCACTGCCGGGGATCGCGCTGGATATCATCAGCAACCAATTCCTGCTGATCACGACGCTCAGCGTGGCTGCGGCGACGTTGTTCCACAAGCAGTTGGAGAACATCTCGGGGGCGGACGAGCTGGGCACTTACCTGATCTATATATTCTTCTTCACGATCGGGCTGCCGGCGGATATCTGGCTGATAATCCAGCGGGCGCCGATACTGTTCCTCTATTGCATTGTGATCGGGGGGATCAACTTCCTGGTGACGTTCGGATTCGGCAAGCTGTTCAAGATGAAGCTGGAGGATCTGTCGCTGAGCGTGTCGGCCAACCTGGGCGGCCCGATGAGCGCGGTGGCGATGGCGATCGCCAAGGGCTGGAAGGCGCTTGTGTTGCCGGGTATGCTGGTCGGGCTGTGGGGTTACGTTATCGGAACTTACCTGGGCATAATCGTCGGCAACATATTGCTGGCAATCATGTAAGCCGGGCGCGTTATAATCGAGAGCGGAAGTCTTGGCGCGCTGGGCGCCGGCACGAAAAAGCAACCGGAGAGACAGCGATGAAATGCTCATGCAGGAATCTGTCGGGAATCCTTATAACGGCGATGATTGCGCTGAGCCTGTGTGCGGCGTTTTGTGCGCAGGCGGGTGCGGCGGCGGGTGTAGATCTACCGCAAAAGTGGGATCGCTGGCTCAACGAGGAGGTGATCCACATCATCTCTGGGCGCGAGCGTGAGCTGTTTCTGAAGTTGGAGAGCGAGGCGCTACGGGAGCGATTCGTCGAGAGATTCTGGGAGGTGCGCGACCCGACGCCGGGGACGGAGCTCAACGAGGCGCGTGAGGAGCACGAGCAGCGTTTGAAGTATGCCGACGAGACGTTCGGGCGGGGGAGCGTGTTCAAGGGGCGGCTGACCGACCGGGGGCGGATGTACGTGACGCTGGGTCCGCCGCGCAACCGTTACGACTTCCCCAACCAGGCCAGCCTCTATCCGACCGAGTTGTGGTTCTACGAAGCGGAGCCGCAGCTGGGCCTGCCGCCCTACTTCTACCTGATCTTCTTCAAGCGCTTCGGGGCCGGCGACTACGTGCTATACAACCCTGTGATCGACGGCCCGGGGGCGTTGATGGCCCAGGGTAATCCGATGGTTGACAATTGGACTGTGCTGCGTGCGATCGATGTCAACCTGGCGCAGGCGGCTTACAGCTACCTCCCCACCGGCGGCGGCTTCGAGCAGGGGAGGACGAATCTATCGACGCTGGTGCTGCTGGGCAGGATCGAGCAGGTGAAGGAGCAGAACGCCGACGCGGCCTACGCCGAGCGGATTGTGGCGGGTGACGAGCGTGTGACGACGGAGTACACGTTCAGCGCGTCGGAGCCGGCGAGCATCATCGTGCCGGTGGTGGACGAGCGCGGGCGGTGCTACATCGACACGGCGATCGGTTTTTTGCCGGAGCAGATGAGCCTGGGGCAGTATGAGAAGAAGATCTACGGGGCGTTGAAGCTGGAGATCCGGGTGGGCGAGGAGGGCGGCCGGACGGTGCAGAGCGAGAGCCGTGACATCGATTTCGACCTGTCGCAGGGGGATTTCGATTCGATCAAGACGCGGTCGTTCATCATCGAGAACAGGATGCCGAGTGTGCCGGGCAGTTATAACGTCGACGTGACGGTGCGCAACGAGGTATCGAAGGAGCAATTCTTCGTTACGGGCGAGGTGACCGTGCCGCCGGTGCGGGCCGTGAGTTTCGGCGCCGGGCAAATTGTTTTGGCCCAGGATCTCGCCGGCCTCAAGGGCGCCGACCTCGACCTGGTGCGGCCGCTGCAGTTCGCCGACATCAAGCTGGTGGCGAATCCGCTGAGGCGCTTTTCGGCGAGGAATCCGCTGATCCTGCATTGCCCGCTCTACCTGCCGCCGGAGCGGCGCTTGGAGCAGCCCGCCGAGGCATTGGTGGAATACAGCATCGTGGATGATCAGGGGGAGTCGCAGGTGAACGGCACGCAGGCGATCCCCAAGCAGGCCTTCTCGGCGAACGGAATGTTTCATTTCTTCATGCGCCAGCCGCTGGATGAGCTCGCGCCGGGCAATTACACGGCGGTGCTGAAGATCGATGCCGGAGGGGGTGGGGGTGAGGAGCCGCAAATCAGGCGGGCCGATTTCGCCGTTGCCGGCTCTGCGTTGCAGCCGCCGATCCACGTGGGTAAGGCCGAGTTCAATCCCGACTCGCCGGAGGTGCTGCTGGCGTTGGCGCGGATGTGGAAGGAGAAGGGTTACGCTGCCCAGGCGGAGGGGTTCCTGGAGGCCGCGGCGGGAAGAAGCGATCTGAACGACGAGCAACGCGCGCAACTCGC
>CBFCZO010000153.1:0-7191 GCA_965602675.1 uncultured bacterium
CGATCGCGATGTCGGCAATCCGTCCCGACATCAGCGCAGGGCCGATTCCCCGCAATTGAAGGCCGGTGAACGTTTGCGCGGTCAGCCTTGAATCCTCTACTGAAGTTTTTTCGTCGGCGAAGGAAGCCGTTGACAGGCAAACCAACACCACGAATAGAACAAATGCGGCTCTTTTCATTTCTTACTCCTGCCATGAATTTGATGGAAAACACCGGCGCTTATCTGACCGGTTACCCCTGTTTTATCTGACTAGTCTTGCAAACGCTCTGTTTTAATTCAACACTCAAGTTTCGTTGCGCGGTCTTATACGACGAAACTCGTGTTACGCGCGGCGATGTTGCATCGTCTCTGTTGACCCTGTGAAAAACGTCGTGCTAAAAACTTGCGAGGCAATGAAACGGCGCCGAAGAGCTAACCGGGGCTTCCAGGGTGTTGATGTGAAGGACTGGCTTAAGAACTTCATTAAGAAAGCGGGGATTTACGAAGACGCTTCGTGCTGTTACCACATGCTGAAACAGATGACCCCGGACTACGTCCGCAAAGAGATCAGCTACAGGCTGCATGGCGCGCCCGACGGCTATCCGGCTCCTCCCCCAAGGCTCATCTTTCGAATCATCGCCAGGGGATGGGCCGAGCAGTACTACACTATGGGCAGCGATGCCGCCGACGAAATTATCGGCCATCTCGAAAGCAACGGAATCGACATCGGCGAGATGGGAGACATCCTCGATTTCGGCTGCGGCTGCGGGCGGATTATCAGGCATATCAGGTTGCGCACACGGGCAGGGATCTACGGGAGCGATTACAACTTCGACCTCGTAAGATGGTGCCGGGAAAACCTGGATTTCGGCAATTTCGATCAGAACGAGCTCGCCCCGCCGCTTGCCTATGAAGATGGGAAATTCGATTTCATTTATCTGATATCCGTGTTCACGCATCTCGGCGCGGAACTGCAGCGGCGATGGATGGTTGAGCTCAAGCGTGTTTTACGGCCGGGCGGCGTGATGCTCTTCACTACCCATGGTGAGCAGTACAAGGAATTTCTCACCGATGAGCAGTTCGAAAGCCTGATGGCAGGGGAGGTGGTCGTGGTCGAGGAGGATGAAGAGGGCAGGAACCACTTCGGCAGCTTCCAGACTCTCGGAAACGTTGAGAAAAACCTCTTGGACGGCTTCGAGCTCGTCGCGTACATCCGGGGAAAAGAACGACTTGTTCAGGATACTTATCTCGTTCGGAAAAAAATGTGAACGTCACGTCGGCAGGCCGATTTGACTATCGCCTCGCTCTTGTGTTTGCCTTTCTTATAAAATAATTTAAAATTTAACCAGAAAATCTAATAATCGAGTGAAAAAACGTTTCAGACAGGTTGCAGCCTGCGGTCTTACAACAGCGGGGCCTGTTTGAAGGAGCGCGGATCCGCAGTGGAGGTGTTGGTGGTCAGTCTTCTCCATGTTGGAGTTCTCAACATCGGCGAAGATTCAATCCTGGAGAAACTGCAGACGTTGGCCGATGACCTGGAGATAATCTATGCCCGGAATGGAAAAGATGCTCTCGAACTGGCCTCTGAAAGCGATTTCGACTGCATTCTTTGCGACAGCGATATCGGCGGCTTGGACGGCCTCCAACTTCTCGGGGCGCTCAGGGAGCGCGGAATTCCCACGCCGTTCATCATCCTCATCGAGTCGGGTGATGAAGATGTCGCTGCCGAGGCAATGCGTTGCGGGGCCGACGATTATTTCGTCACCGGCAAGAGCGACACCTTCGCCGAGTTGTTGTTCAACAGCATTGTCCGACGCGTCGGCGCGGCCAGGGATCGCGTTCAGAGAGCGGAAATCGAGCAGGCTCTGCGAGAAAGCGAGGATCGTTACCGTACCATTGCGGATTTCACCTCAGACTGGGTCTGCTGGGTAAGCCCGAATGGGGAAATCCTCTACATCTCGCCCTCATGCGAGCGCGTCACCGGTTACTCGGAGGAGGATTTCTTAAACGAGCCCGGCTTGATCACCCGAATTATCCACCCGGACGATAGTTCCGCCTTCGCCAGCCATCTCGATTCGGATGAATCAACTGATGAAGAGTCTGCTCTTGAATTCAGGATTATAAGGTCAGACGGCGAGGTGCGATGGGTTAGCCATCGCTGCAGACCCGTCAGGAATGCCGACGGCGGTTTCTTGGGGCGGCGGGGATCGAATCGGGACATCACCGAGTTGAAGCGGATCGAAGAGGAGTTAAGGCAGTCGCGGGACGGCCTCAGGGATCAGGCGGCTTTGCTCGCCGATACAAATAAGGAACTGGAATCGTTTGCCTACACCGTCAGCCACGATCTTCAGGCCCCCCTCAGGAGGATAAGTTCCTGGGTTGAGCTGCTGCTGACCGACCACGCCGGCGAGTTCAGTGGCGATTGCATGGATTTCCTCGGGCAGATCGATGAGAACAGCCAGGAATTGAGGCGACTCATCGAGGCCCTGCTGAAGTTCTCCAGGTCGATGCACACCGAGATCAAGAGCGAACAGGTCAATCTCAGCGCCCTGGCCAGGGTAATAGCCTCCAGGTTGCAGGGGGAGAAGTCTGACAGGACGGTTGAATTTATCATTAAGCAGGATGTCGTGGTGCAGGGCGACCAAAGCCTATTGTCGATAGCGATGGATAATCTCCTTGGCAACGCCTGGAAGTACACACGTAATGAAAAACTCGCGAGAATCGAGTTCGGCGCACGGAATGAAAACAACCGGACTGTCTATTTTGTCAAAGACAACGGCGTCGGCTTCAAACAAGCCAAGTCGGAAAGCATGTTCGCCGCGTTTCAACGGCTGCACTCCGAGGAGGAGTTTGCCGGGCTCGGCGTTGGGCTGGCCAGCGTAAGGCGTATCGTCCACCGCCACGGCGGGCGGATTTGGGCCGAAGGCTGCGAAGGCGAAGGCGCGACCTTCTACTTCACCCTCTAACTGAGGCTGTATCCCCGGGCTCCCTGCTATTCCTGATTCACAAGGGAACCGGAGTGCGGATTTGCTTGCTGAAATGCGATCGTTGTTATCCGCCTCGGCTTTCGCTCAGGTTTGTTTCAATAATTGCGAGAAGGCTATAAACCGGAATACAGGCCTGGATATTGCGGCGGAAGCGGCAGCAGATGCAGCCGCCACCACCCCCGGGTGTTTCAAGGCAACGCAAGTCTCCGTGCAGCTATCTGGGGTTAATTGCTCGACAGGACGCCCGGTTTTTCATTGCATGGCTCGGGCCAACTCCGCCTCGGCAGCGATGAAACCGAATGCGGGCCAGTACTTGCCGGAGATGCAGGAGCGGAAGTATTCCTCGGCCTTGGCCGGATTGCCGTTATAAAGATGCCAGCAACCGAGGCCGTAGCCGACTGTTGCGCGCTCCAGTTCCGATCCGGCCGACGCCGCCACCAGTTCTTCCTCTGTTCTTATTCCTCTATAAAAAAGTAGAAGGCTGTGGTAGGAGCCGTTTTCAACCACCTCCATCTCTTCAGTGATTCCGGCGGCCAGCGAAGCTGCTTCGCGAGCCTTGCCCTGGCGGCGCATGATGATGTAGAGCCAGTTGGAGATCGCGATGCGGGAGTCGTCGTTCTCGGCTGCCATCAGGCAGTTGAGATACGACTGCTCGGCGGCCGCGAAATCGCCTTTCAGGTACTGCGCCAGACCGAGGTGATACCAGATATCGAAGTTCGAGTCGTCGAGCAGGGAGGCGATTGTCAGATCGTCGACGGCGCGATCGAAGTCGCGAATGGAAATATACCTGTGACCGCGGTGGCGGTAGAGCATGGCGTTCTCGGGGAACTGCTCGAGACCCTCCGAGTAGATCTCAATTGCTTCGTGATAGCGCCAAAAGTAGGCCGTCCTGCGGCCGTACATTATCAGCAACTCGGCATCCGACGGTTCAGCCTTGTACGCCGCCTCGGCTTCCGCGAGCTCCCGCTCCAGTTTCAGCAGTTCATCCCCTTCAGCCGGCGTCGCATACAGCTTCACGCCCAGCAGCGAAATCACCTCGGGCTCGTTCTCCTGCCCGCGCATCCCGCCGCCGCCGATAGCCAGGCCGGCTAATATCAACAGGCCTGTGATTAGAATACATCTCTTCTCAGCTATGCCCCTCATCGAGTGCCTCCCTGCGAAATCGCTGTTTATCCCGATTCCCGCATATCTTAACTCCCCCCGAACGAATAACAAAGCCGTCGGCACGCTTGCAGGGACTACTAGAGCCCCGCAGAAATATTGTAGGGGCAACGTTTTTTATATCCTCTTTGATTCCAGTCGGTTGATGCCGGGCTCCGCGAGGACATCTAACAAACGAGCATCAGCGCACTCAATAGAAACTACCAGAACCGGCTAGTAGTAAATACTGATTCAGATCGACTAAAAATGGATCATTTCTGGTCGTTTCTATCGATTCACAGAAGCCGCAATAAGCAACTACATTAATATTTAAACGGGCGCATTCCAGGCTATGAAAGAAAGAAGGGAACAACAAAGGTACTCGCTCCCTCTGCGCGTGTCGGTTGAGGTCGTATCCGACAGCGCAGTGCTGACGGAAGAATCGCGCTTCATCGATATCGGACCCGGCGGGGCGAGTTTCAGTCTCAAAACCGACGTCAAAACGGGATCGATCGTCGGCCTCACCATTCCAGACATAGAAGACGGCTTCAATAAAGTGTTCGGTTTTCCCTCGGGCGAGGGAGGGCCGTTGAATATAAAACTGCAAGGGGAAGTGCTGAGGAGCGAAAAGTCGAAATCCGACGAGGAAGTGCGGCAGGTTGCCGTGCGTTTCTGCGGCCCCCTGAGGGTCACTCCCGGTGCTGACAGCGCGACCGCTCGCTCCACAATCCCCAGGAAGCCGGAAAATCCCTAGACACTCTTCAAGAGGGTCTTCGGAGTTCGGCTTTTTAAATTTAAGGGACCGGCGACAGGAGTGGAAGGCTCGAATCCAGCGAGGGGTAAGGTAGCCGACTTTCTTCATTGTGTGCGCAAGTGTGGACACACGACGCAGTCGCCTCCATCCCACATAGGAAATGGCTGCAACAAGCTAAAGGAGGTCTTGAGCCATGTTTAGTCTTAAAAACCTGGCTTGCGGTTGGCGATTTGGCACGGGAGTCGCGGCACTTGTCGCACTTGTGCTCCTGGCACTGCCGGCGTTCGCCGCGGCTCAGGAAGAAAAGGGCGTCAGCCCAACATCATTCAATCCGGATGTATGGGTTACTTACTCGACTACAACCGATGAGTGCACCGATGTGCTCATCTCAGCGGAAGTCAAACCAAGCAGCGTTACGACTCTGCAATACGTCAAGATCAAGTGGGCGGTCAATGGAAACCCGCCCGATTCGTCCTACACGGATATGACACCAGGTGGAGGCGGTCCCAATGGCGGGACTATGTACTACTGCACTATTGATGAGAGCAACTTCGACTTCGGTGACTTCATCCGTTTCCGCATCAAGGCTATGGCTAAGGGAAACTATACGGGGTGGGAATATACAACGTACAAACCCGGAAGACATAGTTACAACACAATCAACATCAACGAGAAGTGCGACACAGGCACGCTGACTGTCAACCTCAACGTCGTCGGCGGCACTCTGCCGTCCGCTAAAGGCTGGTCGACCACGCCGGGCAGCTACTCCGACAGCGGCACATCCTCCAAGACTTGGAGCCAGACGGTTGACACGGACACCTACACATTTAGTGTGGATGCGGCACCGGCCGGTTGGACGCTGAGCACGGATCTTCCATCGGGTAATCAGTTAGTTGTCGGCACAGGCGGCGCCACAGCCAACATCACCTACACGCGCGACACAGGCACGCTGACTGTCAACCTCAACGTCGTCGGCGGCACTCTGCCGTCCGCTAAAGGCTGGTCGACCACGCCGGGCAGCTACTCCGACAGCGGCACATCCTCCAAGACTTGGAGCCAGACGGTTGACACGGACACCTACACATTTAGTGTGGATGCGGCACCGGCCGGTTGGACGCTGAGCACGGATCTTCCATCGGGTAATCAGTTAGTTGTCGGCACAGGCGGCGCCACAGCCAACATCACCTACACCAAGAAGGCCACCATCACCGGCATGATCAATCCCGAAGGCGTTCCCCGCACCGATGGCAGGTGGTACTTGAACACCGATGCCACGCTCAGAAGCCATGGTGACTCCGTGCAGGTTGATCCCGGCTCTTACAAGATTAATTGGACGAATGTTCCCTGCTGGTTCCCACCCTCTTTTCAGGCATTTGCAGTGAGCGCTGGTGAGGAAGTCACCAAGACAGGCACATACACGCGCCAGACCGGCATTGTTGAGATCGACATCACCTATGACGTAGGTCCTCAGGCCGGCGAAACGGAAGGAACCGCCTCAATCAAGGAGCAGGGTTCCTCGACATACGAAGTGACGGGTCTCAACGATGGCGATACCTGGACCGCATTCCGTGGCGTCACATACGTGGTCGAGTTCTCCACAATCCCCTACTACGACACACCCGCCGACGTTGTCTTCACACTCGATTGCTTCCTGCCTCAGACCGCGCCGGGGCCGACCGTAATAACCACGATCGGGCCGGAATTCACCGCCCAGGGTGAATACACCCGCAAGACCGGCGAGCTCTACGTCATCCTGCAGACCGACGGCGTAGCTCCCGGCCCTGCCGGTGCGCAATACACCGTCAGCGGCACGGGCGGCATCTTCCCGGTCACCAGCGCCTCGACAGCTCCGATGTTGGTCTACCGCGGCTATGCCTACACCGTCGGCTTCAACACGGTTCCCAACCACGACACACCCGCAGGAACAGGCGCGACACTCGGCGATGGAGACGTGAGCGCGACCGTCTACGGCAACTACCTCATCCATCGCGGCAGCATCCAGGGGTGGTGCGCTCCGCCCGAGGTCAACCCGTTAGGCGCTAAATGGTACATCGCGGGGCAACCGGGTAGTCACTTCAGCGGCCAGATCGTATCGAACCTGCCGCTGGGCAGCTACAACGTCGGATTCCTCGCTGTTGACGGCTGGGTCACACCCGCTGTCCGCACGGTGACCATTGCCACCAAGGACGAACTGGTTCAGACCGTTGGGCTCTACATCGCAGTGCCGGCTCCCACCGGCGATCTGCAAGTCTTCATCGAACCCGAAGACGATGTCATGCCCGACGGCGCCCGTTGGCGCCCGATCGTGCCCTCCGGCGGCCCGTTGCCGGC
>CBFCZO010000154.1:0-7114 GCA_965602675.1 uncultured bacterium
AGAGCCAGGAACAGCAGCTTAATCGCGATGGAGAGGAAGATGTTCTGCCGCACCACCTTCATGGTGCGCCTGCTCTGCGCAATGGTGAACGGGATCTTGCGGAGATCGTCGGCCATCAGTGCGATGTCGGCGGTTTCCAGCGCGACGTCGGTTCCGGCGGTGCCCATGGCAACGCCGATGTCGGCGGCGGCCAGCGCGGGCGCGTCGTTAACGCCATCGCCGACCATCATTACAACCTTGCCCTCCTCGCGCCAACTCTTCAAGCGCTCGAGCTTGTCTTCCGGCAGGAGTTCGGCTTCGGCGTTTTCGATAGCGAGTTCTGCAGCGACCAGCTTGGCCGTCGAACGGTTGTCGCCGGTGAGGATCGCTGATGTCAGCGGTCCGAGCGTTTTTATGCCTGCCAGTGCATCCTTGGCTTCCTCGCGGATGGAATCGCTAAGGAATATCGCTCCCGCTACTTCGCCGCCCCGCGCCACGCAAACCAGTGTTTGCCCGGGCTGCAGATCGGAGGAGGGGCACTCGGGATCCCTTCGATCCCGGCGATGTTCACAAATCCCTCGTTCGGTGAAGAAACGATGGCTGCCGACGACAACGGCCTCGCTGCCGATGCGGCCCTCGACGCCCCTACCCGGCACTGCTTTAACCTCCTCCGGGATAGCAAGGTCAAGCCCTTGCTCCCTGGCCGAACGAACTATCGCCCGGGCGAGAGGATGCTCCGAGTAGCGCTCGAGGGATGCCGCCAGCCTCAACACTTCCTCCGCGGTCGAGCTATCCATCACCGTTATCCGAGCGACCCGCGGAATGCCGGTGGTCAGCGTGCCGGTCTTGTCGAATGCGACAAAGTCGACTTTCGCTGCCGTCTCCAAAAAAGCTCCGCCCTTGATCAGCACCCCTACTCTAGCTGCTGCGGTCAGGCCGGACACGATTCCCACCGGTGTGGCGATAACGAGGGCACAGGGGCAAGCGATGACGAGCAGGACCAGCGCACGGTAGAACCATACATCCCAAGCGCCCATGAACAGTGGGGGGAGGACAGCTACCAACATTGCTATAACGACGGCTGCGGGAGTGTAGAAGCGGGCGAAGCGGTCGACGAAGCGCTCGGTCGGGGCCCTTGCAGCTTGAGCCTCGCGCACGAGACGGACGATGCGGGCGATTGTGCTGTCCTCCTCGAGGCTGGTGACTTTGACTTCGAGCGTTCCCTCTCCGTTGATCGAGCCGGCAAAAACCTCGGCCCTTTTTTCAATCGCGATCGGCAGCGATTCGCCGGTGATTTGCGACTGGTCGACGCTCGAGACACCGCCCACAACAGTTCCATCGAGGGGGATACGCGCGCCGGGTCTGACGATGAGAGTTTCGCCGATGCAGACCTCGCCCACCGGCAGCTCAACCTCTTCGCCATTTCTCTGGATCAGTGCAGTCTGCGGGGCCAGTTCCATCAGCTCTTGCACAGCCCGCCGCGCGCGATCCATGCTGCGTTCTTCCAGCAGATTTGCGAGGGAAAAGAGGAAGACGACGGTGGCGGCCTCCAGCCAATCGCCGAGGAAGGCTGCGCCCAGGACTGCAATTGTCATTAGTGTGTTCATGTCGAGCGACAGCCGCAGCACGGCCAGCAAGCCCTTGCGCGCGAAGTCATATCCGCCCGTGATTATTGCGACAACGAAGAGGGGAATGTAGAAATGCGGCTGGAAACCGGAGAATTGCATCCCGGAGCCGAAGATCAGCAGCACGGGCGACAAGAATAAATATGCTTTTTTTAAAACGTCGAGTAGCTGGTTCCCTTGAACGCCTTGGAGTTTATCGCCTACAAGCGGCTTATAGCCGAGGCTGCGCACTTCGGCCTCTATTCTGTCTCGATCGAATTCCGCTCCCGATCCTTCAGCCCACAGCTTTCTGTCAATCACGCTGACTCTGGCCTTTGTGACGCCGGGGAGGCGGGAGACCGCCTTCTCTATTTTGCCGGCGCAGTCGGCACAGTCGATTCCTTCGATGGCGAAACTACAGGCTGGTGCTTTCTCGATTGAATCGCCTTTAATCGGCATCAGACTCGCTCCAGCACGTGCTCGAGGCCGGCTTTGAGAATCTGCTCGATGTGTTGATCGTCGAGACGGTAGAAGGACATCCTGCCTTCACTTCGAAAAGTTATCAGCCTGAGAAGCCTGAGCATCCTGAGTTGGTGGGAGACCGCCGAGTTGGACGTGCCTGCGATTCGGGACAGTTGTCCAACGGACAGCTCGCCGGCGGCAAGCAGGGCCGAAATTATTTTGAGACGCGTGCGATCCGCAAAGGCTGAGAAGAAATCGGCTATTTTTTCGATGTTTTCATCACTCGGGAGTCCGACCAATGCTGCTTTCAGCCGCTCTTTCTTTTTCTGTTTTTCCATTGCGCAGACCCAAATATATGATCAATTGTTCATATATAGGACTTTTTTGAGGCGATGTCAACCCCCGCAGGTGCCTGAATACGGGGCATTTAACGTCATATGGCGATCTCTCGGCATATTAGCGGGTCGGGTGCTCGACAGGGCGAAATATGTTGTTTTTCTCTCCATATTAGCGAAAAAGCGCTGATAAACATGCTGATATATTCAACAGAAAGCCAAGAATACCTGTTTAATATATCAACATTTCAATGGAAAACGGTTTACACGTCTTGGGAAGGCTAAAACACAAGTCTTTTATATTCAATAGTTTATCGGGGCAGCAGTCGGAGCGTACTAATTGATAATCTTGGCACGAATTCTGCTTTCAATATAGCGACGAGCCTGCAGTTATGTAACGGATCTGCCGGATCGCCGGAGAGAGTGAAAGATAATGACTGCGATTATCATGGTTGTGCTGGTTGCTGCGGTGCTGCTGTTCGAGTACTTCGTGCATTTCCGCAAGCAGGCCGAACCGGTGAGGCAAGAGATAACCGAGCCGACCATAATCGCTCATGTTGATGGCATATCGATGCCACAGGGACTCTCGTATCACCCTCTTCATAGTTGGGTCCGTGAGATAGACGCCCAGACGGTTGTCGTCGGCCTGGATGACTTCGCGCGGCGATTAATCGGAAGAGTGGACAAGGCGATCCTGCCGATGACCAACGTCGAGCTCGACATAGGCCAGGGAGCCACGTTGCTGCGCAGCGGGAAGAGGATGGTGCCGATAGCCAATCCGGTCGAAGGTGAGATTTTAGAAGTCAACGATGCGCTGCTCGACGATCCCAATCTGATTTTCAAGGACCCGTACGGGAAGGGTTGGCTCTACAAGATCCGCTCATGGCGGCTTGCCGAGCAGCTTAGCGGCCTTCTGGGCGGCAGCGTGGCGAAGCAGTGGATGGAGTTATCCATGCGGCGGCTGCGCGGCGCATTCGCCGGAGAGCTGGCAGAGGTGGCCCAGGACGGCGGCGAGCTGATGGCAGATCTTGGCTCAAAGCTGACGTGCGAACAGTGGATCAACCTTGTCCGCGACCACCTGGGAACCGAGTCCGTTGAGTGTGAATAGAAGCCGGAGTGTTGCTTAATCACTCCGTTTTGAAGGAGGAAGAACAATGGTTGCGATCCTTTTTGCACTAATGATTATCATCGTCATCACAGCCGAGTGGATCGCCATCCGTAAGCGAAGCACAGCGGTTGAGACGAAGCCGCAGGCATTGAGAGATGAAGGAATCATCCTCTCCGAAGGCCTTTTTTACTCACCGGGCCATAGCTGGTCGGCCCTCGATGCGGGGGGCACGTTTTCGATTGGAGCCGATGATCTGCTTCTCAGGCTTGCCGGCCGTATTGACGGTGTCAAGTTACCTGAAATCGGAAAAGAAATTAATAAAGGCGAACCGTTATTCGCTCTGGAGATGGGAGGGCGCTCCTTCTCAATACCCTCCCCGGTAAAGGGAACCGTAGAGGCCGTGAACCACGACGTTGCCGGGAGCCCGGCGATGCTTTCGTTGTTCCGTGAAGGGTGGGCCGTCCGCGTGAAACCGGAGGCCATCGCGGAAGAGCTCGAGGGCATGAGCATCGGGGCGAAAGCGCGAGTTTGGTTCGAGGGAGAAGTGGCCAGGCTGCGGGATTTCTTCGCCGTCCTGGCTATGGAACCTTCCGCGGCTCCTGCCACCCTCCAGGACGGCGGTATGCCCATCGAGGGCGTGCTGGCTTGCTTGGATGAGGAATCCCTGAGACGTTTCGAAAGAGATTTCCTCGAAGGTAGTTAAACCCTGGTAGTCCCCGTTCTTCGCATAATTGGAGAGCACGGAATTATATAAACGCTTTAGGTCATTAAAAGCGTATGGGTTGATTAATTGGGAGGCTTACGATGGTAGCATTATTTATTATTCTCACAATTATCGTCTTCCTCACCGTGGACCATTTCGTCCAGCGATGGCAGGTTGCACGAGCCGAAGTAGAATCGCTTGTCGAAGGCGCTGAGCCCGCTCTCGAGGAGAGCGGAATCCCGCGGTTGCAGCTTGGTGTGATGTATATCGGAAGGAATCACACCTGGTTCACTTTGAATCAAGAAGGCGTAATGACACTTGGAGTGGGATTGATGGCGGCGCGAGCCCTCGGCCAGCCCGATAACATTTGCCTGCTTTCGGAGGGCAAAGAGGTTCGCAAAGGCCAACCCTGCTTCAGACTCGGCCGCGGCAATCGCCAGATGACCCTGCGCGCGCCGGTGGACGGGATAATTGATCAGGTGAACGTCTCGGCCCTGAAGGACTCCTCGACCGTGAGCATGGATCCTTTCGGACGTGGATGGATCTACCGGATCGAGCCGAGGGGTGAAATTTCTCTGGAAGAGTTCATCAGTGGCGCAAAGGCCGACGGCTGGCTGAAATCGGAGATTTCACGTCTACGTGACTTCCTGGCCGGCCGGACCGAAAGCCCTGCCCTGGCGGGTGCCACGCTTCAGGACGGTGGCATGCCCGTGGACGGATTCGGCGAGCAGCTCGATGATGAGCATTGGCATCAGTTGCTCGAGGACTTCCTGGGACTCGAAACCGGAAACTAAGAACATATCGATAGAACCGACCGCTTTCAAGAGAGCCCCTACGACAGGAGAGAGGGATGCGAAGAGAGGTAAAAAATGCCTCGATATTGACCGATCTAACAAAGTGCATCGGTTGCGAGGCATGTGTTTGGGCCTGCAAGGAGGTCAACGGCCTGCCCCGAGGGGACGGGGCTAAGGAGTTGAATTCCGACACCTGGACGATGATCGAGCGTCACGGCCCGGTGAACGTCAGACGTCAGTGCATGCACTGCCTGGATCCTGCCTGCGCGTCGGCTTGTCCCATCGGCGCCATCGAGAAGGAGGAGAATGGTGCGGTTTTCTACCACAAGGACCGCTGCTTCGGCTGCCGCTACTGCCTGATAGCCTGCCCATTCCAGATCCCCAAGTACCAATGGGATAACCCGGTGCCTTTGATGCAGAAGTGCATACTGTGCTTCGAGACGCGCCTGCAAGAGGGTCGTCAGCCCGCCTGCACGGAGGCGTGCCCGACCGGCGCGACGATCTTCGGCGAGCGCGACGATCTGCTAAGGGAGGCGCGGCGACGGATCCTGGATAATCCGGGCCGCTATGTCGATCACATTTTCGGTGAGCACGAGGCGGGCGGCACATCGGTGCTTTATCTTTCGAGCGTGCCGTTTGAGAAGCTCGGCTTTAAGGTAGACGTCCTGCACAATCCTTATCCCAAGCTGACCTGGGAGGTCCTCGAGAAGCTGCCCATGGTCGTTTCGACCGGCGGTGTGCTGCTCGCCGGCATTTGGTGGATCACCAAGCGCCGCGAGGAGGTTGAGCACGAAGAGGGCGGAAAAGAGAAAGATCGTGAAGATTAACGACATTCATGATCCGGATTGTTTCGTGGAATACAGTTATCGGAAGGGGAATTCACAATGAACAACCAGAGATCGCTGGTCGGCAGGCTTGCATCTGGCTTGAGTTTCTGGAAGGTGTTTTTCATACTTTTAATGTTAGCCGGCTTCTATGCGGCCTACGTGCGTTATTTCCAGGGTCTGGGCGCTGCCACCAATCTTAGCGACAATTTTCCGTGGGGGTTGTGGATCGGTTTTGACCTGCTGGTGGGTGTCGGCCTGGCGGCGGGTGGATTCGTGATCGCTGCCACGGTCCATATTTTCCATATCAAGAAGTACGAGCCGATCGCTCGCCCGTCGATCCTGACGGCCTTCCTCGGTTACCTGATGGTGATCGTGGCTCTGCTGGTCGACCTCGGCCAGCCTTGGCGCATCTGGCATGCGCTTATCATGTGGAATCCGCACTCGGTGATGTTCGAGGTAGCCTGGTGCGTAATGCTCTACACGACGGTGCTTGCGTTCGAGTTCAGTCCAATGCTGTTGGAGCGGCTGGGTTGGCGCGTGCCGTTGAAGATGGTGAGGGCGATATACGTCCCGCTGGTGGTCGCGGGCGTGCTGCTCTCGACGATGCACCAGTCTTCGCTCGGGACTCTCTACGTCATTGCGCCTGGCAAGCTCCATCCACTCTGGTACTCGCCCCTGCTGCCGGTGTTTTTCTTCATTTCGGCGATTGCCGGCGGGCTGGCGATGACCATCTTCGAATCCTATATGAGCAAACGCGCCTTCAAGCGCGGCCTGGAGATGGACCTGCTTTCGGGCCTCGGGCGAGTGTCTGTGGTGGTGCTGGCGGTTTACCTGATGCTGCGCGCCAACGACCTGCTGATGCGCGGCGTGTTCGGCGAAGTGTTCCGGTTGACAACCGAATCGGTTCTGTTCTGGGGTGAGATCGGCCTCGGAGTTATCCTGCCGATGATTCTGTTTGCCGTTCCCAAGGTCAGGAACAACGAGCACGGTCTGTTTTTCACGGCGATGCTGACGTTGATGGGTTTCGTGATAAACCGCTTGAACGTCGCCGTCACGGGCCTGCAGGGATCAAGCGGGGCGCACTACTTTCCATCCTGGATGGAGGTGGCGGTAACGATGAGCATCGTCGCCGTCGGATTCATGGCTTTTGCCCTGGCCACCAAGTACCTGAAAGTGTTTCCTCGAGAGGAGCACGTTGCGGCGTGGGAGGTGAAGCCGCCCGTGGCCCGCCCGGTGTTCGCGGGGAGGGTGATTCTGGGGCTGTGGCTGCTGCTGCTTATCGGCGCCGGGCTGGTTGCTTTC
>CBFCZO010000155.1:0-6964 GCA_965602675.1 uncultured bacterium
AAAGTCTTGCCCGAAACCTTGGCGATCAGGTCGCCCAGAACTTCGTAGGCCATGTTGCTGTAGGCGAAGCGCTCACCCGGCCCGGAGATCAGCTCGAGGTCGGCCAGGGAGCGTACGTAGAGCTCCAGCGCGCCGTCATCGTACTGCGGATCGCTCCATTCGTAATCCTCGACGTCGGGCATGCCGGAGACGTGGCTCAGCATCTGCTGCACTGTGATTTTCTTATAGCGCTCGTCAGCGAGTTTGAAATAGGGGATGTGTTTGACGATCGTATCGTCGAGGCTGACCATCCCTTTCTCGACAAGCTGCATGACGGCGGTGGCGACGAACGTCTTGGATATCGATGCCATGTGGAAGAGTGATTCGGGGGTGATCGGCTCGCCCGTATCGAGATTTTTCACGCCGAAGCCCCTCGCGAAGATGATCTTACCTTTGAGGACGACGCCGATCGCAAGCCCGGGTATCTCCTGGGCGGCCATCACCTGTTCGATATACGGCACGAGTTTGGTCTCGAGCCTGCTCTTGAGATCGTCGTCTGCAAATGCTCTTGAAGTCGGAGAGGAAGCTAAAGACAGTGAAACAGCCAAGACAAATATAGAAAGTACAAGTTTGCGTTTTGCCGTCATGAGTCACCCCCTTGCATTCGTTCACACGGTAACTATCAGGAACACAAACCCCTCGTTTATTTAGACGCGCGGGTGAGAGACAGGTTTCAAACTTTGCTTTCCCAGCCTGGACGACACCCAGCTATCGTTGAGAACAACGCTTTCGATTGACGCTTTGACGCTGGGATCACTGCAACCGTCGAAGAGAATGCGGCCGGCCTAATGAAACTCCATGAGCCCTGAATCATGCGAGTTGAATTGCATCTCACCTTCCACTCCGACCTCGGTGGAGCCACCGGCGGTAGCCAGGAAGAAAAAGAAAATCGTGACCGAAACCAGCATCAACAAGATCAGCAGCAGGGCTCGCAACATCTTCATCCCTTAGTTCCCCTGTTTTTGCCCTAACCTGAGGGAAGCAAGGGCTGTGCCGAACTTGCCGAAAGAACGCATAATCGAGCCCAAGATACTGAAAACCATTGATATAGCAGCCTTTTTTATCATGCCACTCGAGCGAGACCGCTGTGTATCAGATCCTCGCCATGGTGCGGAACGACCATCCGGGGACACGCAACGACCTCGCAAGGTGACAACACGGATAATCCCATCAGGGTCTGTCGCAGGAGTAACGACTGGTTTATTATGGCCGGGAGTGCGTCTCTGAAAAACATCGCCTGGAACGTCATTTATGTTGATCCGCTTGCGGTAATTCCCTTGATCCGGCCTGCTAAATCTGCACCTCCCTGCGGGACCGCTGGGCACAATCTCAAACACTGGAGGAAAGGATGAAGCGCCGTGATTTTCTCAAGTATTCGCTCGCAGCCGGTGGGGCTGCCGGGCTGAGCGGAATTGCACCACCGGCAGCGGCCGCGGAAGGAGCGGAAGCGAAGGATTTCTCGCTGGATGATCTTCCCCGCCAGGGCCCGAAGCCGGTGGCGAGCGGAGAGCGGGCGGTCTGCAGCAGCTCACACCCGCGGGTAACGGAGACGATGCTGCAGGTGATGCGCGACGGTGGTAGCGCCGTAGATGCCGGTGTTGCAGGCAGCCTGATCCAGGCTGTCGTGGAGCCGCACATGACCAACCACAGCGGCTCGGTCTCTTTCCTCTACTGGGAGAAGAAGACAGGCAAGGCATACCAATGCAACAGTTGCGGCATGCTGGTGCCGGGGATGCCGCCGTTCCGTCCGATGCAGGGCGGCAACGGTCGCAGCGGACCCAGCGCGGTGATCCCCGGTTTCATGCCGGGGATGAAAGCGATCCATGAGCGTTTCGGCTCCAAGCCCTGGGACTACCTCTGCTGGCCGGCGATCGAGGCGGCCGAGGAGGGGCACGTAGTCCACTCGTTCGAGTACGGCTACCTCGAAGAGGAGATCGCGTTCCACACATATTTCCCCTCAGGTCGCGAGTTGTTCACGCCGGACGGCTTCACTCCGGCGGTCGGGGAGCGCTGGCGCAATCCGGCGCTGGCCGAGTCGCTGCGCAACTGCGCGAAGGAGGGCCCGGATTATTTCATCAGCGGCGACTGGGCGAAGCAGTTCGTCGAAAAGGCGAACAGCCTGGGCTGGGATATCAAGCTGGAGCAGATGAAGACCTTCCCTGCCCGCTGGCAGGAGCCGCTGCGCTATCCGCACCGCGAGCATGAACTGCTGCAATTGAGTCCACCGGGGGCAATGGGTGTGATCTCAGCACTGTTCCTCGGCATTTTGCGCAATCTAGACGTCCGCTCCCTCGGCCACTACACGACATCCGCCGAGTCGCTCTACTTGGTGGCGCATGCACTGCGGAAGGTGTTCAGGGAAACCGACTACCTCCACGATCCCGAGATTTTTGGCGTGCCGGTAGAGGAGTGGCTCTCGCCCGATTATCACGCTTACCTCGCGCGCGTGCTGAAGAAGAGCATGCCGAAGATCGACCTGACGAAGCATGTTGAGCTGACAAGCGGCAAGCCGGCGATGGCCGCGGCGGGGCTGCCGACGACCGCACCTGATGAAAATCCCCCTTCACGCGGCAGCTGTGAGCTGAGCATCGTAGACCCACAGGGCAACTGGGTTGAAATGATGCACACGCTGCAGGGGGGAGGCATACCGGGAATGGTTGTCGGCGGTGTGCCGATGTACGGCAGCAGCGCCTCGACCACCAACATGACCTCGGCGATCTCCGGCTGGCTGGTTGGCGGCGGAAGGCTGAAGGACTGCACGGGCCACACGATGGTGCTGCGCGGAGGCGAGCCGTGGATGGCACTGGGCACTCCCGGTTTTCCGCACATCCTGACGCTGCAGGTGCTGGCTAACGTGCTCGAGTTCGGTATGGATCCCAACGAGGCATCCTTAGCGCCTCGGATGTATCCGCTGCGCGACGATTACACACTGGAGATCAAGACGCGCATCCCGCAGGAGACCGTCGCCGGGCTGGCGAAGCTGGGAATCAAGGTGCCGGGCGGGCGGCTTTACAACTGGCACATGGGCTCGCTTCAAATCTGCTGGCGCGACCAGCAGACAGGCAGTTTGAGAGCGAGTGCCGATACCCGTAGGGCAGGCAAAGCCGGAGGATTCTAATCGCGGGCGTCAGACCTCGGCGCCCGCGACGGCGAGGCAGTATTTGTCGGGATGCAGGTGCTTTGCCAGCGCCGCGTTAACGTCGTCGAGGGTCAACTCCCGAAGGATCGACCCGTAGCGCAGGTAATGGTCGTCGCCGAGGCCGAAGATCTCCTGGGAGAGAAGCGTCAAGGCCATGCCTGCGTTGGTCTCCACCTGCCGCGCGACACCGCCGCTGAGGTAGAGCACGGCGTCCTCCATCTCTTCCGCGGTAATCCCCTCGACGCTCGCGCTGCGCATCTCCTCGAGCGCGATCTCAACGGCGCGGTCAACGTTTTGCGGAGCGACTCCCGCGCGGAATACGAACGGGCCAGCGCCCACGCCTGCGTCGAAACCGGTGTAGGCATAGTAGGCCATGCCCTCGCGGTCGCGCACCCGCTGGCCGATGCGCCCGCCGAGGCTGAGACGACCGAGCACGGTGTTGCCGATCTGCAGGGCGTGGTAATCGGGATCCAACCGCCTGATACCCTGATAGCCGAGAGCAACGTCATTCAGCGTCTTCTCCGGCATGGCGATGAACCTGCGCTGCGGCTCCACGGGCAGTTCCACCGACTTTGGAGGCTCGAGCGCGAACTCACCGCCGCCCTTCCAGCGGCCGACGGTCTCACCTGCCAGGTTTGCTGCACCGTCGGGCTCAACATCGCCGACGATAACAGCGATCGCGGCGCCGGGCTCGATGCTTTCTTCGTAAAAACCAAGAATGTCATCCAGCGAGATTTTCTCTATCGACTTGAGGGTCCCCTGCGAGTGACGCCCGTATGGATGCCGCGTGCCGTAGATCATTCCGGCCAGTGTCTCGGTGGCGACGGAGGCGGGATCGTCAAGTCTTCGCCTGATGGCGGTGGCAATGCGGGCGCGCATTTTCTCGAATTCCTCGGCGGGCGGCTGGGGCTCGGCAATGATCTCGCGAATCAGCTTAAGCGCTGGAAGAAGATTTTCGGCGAGTACACGCGCGCTGAGGCCGAGGGTGTGGCGCCCTGATGAGAAACCAAGTTCCAAGCCGAGTGAATCGATCTTTTCGGCGATCCAGGCTGCGCTGTGCCTGGCGGTTCCCTTGGTCAGCAGCGCTCTGGCGAAGTTGGCGAGACCGACCTTGCCGCGCGGGTCGCCGACTGCTCCCGCTGCAAAAGAAATCTGCAAGCTGAAAGCCGGATTCGCGGTGTTGCGGCGAGCGAGCAGCCTCATGCCGTTGCGGAGCGTGGCGTGGTGGACTTCGGCGTTCATTTCTTCAACTCCGCAGCCTGGGGCCAGAAGCGGCCTGCGGTTCGGTTGTCCGCGCCGAGATACTCCAACGCCGCCGCGCGGGCATCGTCGAGGGTGACTGCCGTGACCCTGTCGAGAACGCTCTCGTAGCGCGCGACGTCGGATATGGTTGCGAAGAAGCCGAGCTGGTGTGCCATGCTGGTGATGCCTTCCTGCTCGTAAACGAGGCGTGAGCGTAACTGTGTGCGCGCCTTCTCGACCTCGGCTTTGGAGACGGGGCGGTGGATAAGATCCTCGATAGTCTGGTAGACGGCGTTTTCGACTGCCGAGAAGTCCTCGTCGTTCTTCAGCACGGCAGCGACGGTGTAGAGATAGGGGTGTTCCGAAGGGAGCAGGTAAGCGCCCGCGGAGGCGGCGAGGCCGCTGTCGATAAGTTCGCGGTAGAGGCGCGAGCTGCGTCCGGCGCCTGTGCTGAAGCCGCCGAAGATGTTGAGGCCACTCGGCCCGGCGAAGAGTGAATCGAAGAGCAGCAGCGGGAAGAAGTTCTCGTCGTTGAAGCCGGGGGCGTGGTAGCAGATCTGCAGCAACGGCGTGGCGCCGACCCTGCGAACCTCAACGCGGCGCTCACCAAGCTGGGGCGGCTCGGCAGTAGTGACGGGCCGGCGTCCGTCGGGCCAGCGCTCGATTGACCCGTAGTGCTTGTCGATCAGAGCGCGGGTCTCGTCGACATCGAAATCGCCGACGACGACTACGACGGCGTTATCAGGGCTGTAGTAGCTGCGATAGTGGTTGTAGAGGTCGTCTCGGCTCATCGCCTCAAGGTCGCCCTGCCAGCCGATCACCGGCCAGGAGTAGGGGTGTGCTCGGAAGGCGGCGGCGACCGTCTCGCGATCAAGTAGCTCGGAGGGATCGTTCTCGTTGCCGCGAAGCTCACTGATGATCACAGTGCGCTCGGAGGCAACCTCGTCGGATTCGAAAAGGCTGTTGTGCATCCGCTCTGCCTCGAGCCGCAGCGCGACCTCCAGGCCTTCCTTGCGCAGGGTTTCCATGTAGGTGGTCTGGTCGATGAAGGTGTAGCCGTTCCAGAAGCCGCCCTGGCGCTCGATCAGGCCCTTGATCTGCCGGCGTGGGATGTTGACTGTGCCCTTGAAGTTCATGTGCTCGACCCAGTGGCTGGCGCCGGTGATGCCGGGGCCTTCATTCTTACTGCCGACGTGGTACCAGGCCCACACCGAGACCAGCGGTGCGAAACGCATTGGGCGAAGCAGCACCCGCAGGCCGTTACCAAGCCTATAGTCGATCAGTCCGTCGCTGAGTGCCATGTTCAATTATCTCCTGTTTAACGACGCGGACTATTATTGCCCGCCAGTATCAGCGGGTAGGTCATGATAAAGGGGGAGCTCCGCCGCTGCAATTCTTACGGAGACCGGACCTGCGACTATTCCTCGTCCACCGAAACAAGGCTGCCCTGACGGGTGCCGCGGCTCTTTAATTCGGCCTCGATGCCTGCAAGGAGGGATTGTTTACGGCTGCACCAGTCGGGGGCAAGGAGCAGGTCGGGCGGCGCCTCTGCTGTGAGGCGGTGGACGGTGGTCTCCGGGGGGAGAATCTCGAGGGCGTCGGCAACGAGCGAAATGTATTCCTCACGCTGTAACGGCTCGAATTCGCCGTCCTTGTAGCTGCGCGAAATCTCGGTTCCGCGCAGGACCTGCAGCGGGTGGATCTTGATACCGTCGGGGCGAAGTTCGGAAACGAGCCGGACAGTTTCCAACATCTCCTTGCGGCCCTCGCCCGGGAGGCCGAAGATCAGGTGGACGACGATCTGTAGTGGGCGGCTGCGGGCGCGCTCATAGGCATCGAGGAAGGCGGCTACGTCGTGGCCGCGGTTGATTGCATTGAGGGTGGCGTCGTGGGCGCTCTGCAGGCCCAGCTCGAGCCAAACCTCGTAGTCGGGCGTATAATCCGAGAGCAGATCGAGGACGTTCTCTCCGGCGCAGTCGGGACGCGTGCCGACCGCGAGACCGACGATATGGCGGAAGCCGCGGATCGAGTCGAAGACCGCGCGCAGGTGCTCCGCAGGCGCAAATGTGTTTGTGCCGGGCTGGAAGTAAGCGATAAATCGATCGGCTTTGCGGCGAGCGCGCAGGCGTTCGATTCCAACCGCGATCTGCGCGGGTACGTAGCTGTGCAGCGGACCTTTGAAATGGGCATCGCGCACGCAATACGCGCAGCCGGCGCTGCCGATCGTGCCGTCGCGGTTGGGGCAGGTCATCCCCGCGTCGACAGAGACCTTCCACACCTTGCGCCCAAAGCGCTCCTTCAGGTAGATCCCGAAGGGATGATACCTCCTGCCGCCCCACTCTGCGAGATTGCCGCTATCCATAAATCTTCTTTAACAACTGCCAAAAATCAAGAAAATCAATGCCGGATAATCTTGTACTCAAGTATACACTATTCGTGGTATTTTTCGAGAACTTGAGTCCATATCTGTCTCATTTTTTTACGGTTTTTTACCATTATCCCCGGGGAACCCGCACAATTTGTGAATACAGGCGGAAAAAGTGT
>CBFCZO010000156.1:0-6922 GCA_965602675.1 uncultured bacterium
AGTTTGATCCTCGAAATCGGATACGAGAGCAGGAGGCGCAGAGTCCCGTCGCGCTTCTCCCCGCAGATGGTTCCGAAGCCGATCAACGCCGCAACGAAGGTCATCAGATTCCCGACTATGAAACTCCAGTCCAGCGCCCCCAGCACCGGCAGCACCTTGTTGTCGCGGCTGAGTTTCTGTACCGATCCGACGTAGAATGCATTGACCTTGAAGGCATTGGGCAGCATCTGCTCGCCGCCGTCGGCGATGAAGGCCAATGCCGACGGAGGCTTGACCATCATCTGCTCGTGGTTGGCCAGCTCCTGTAAATTGTCGGCCCGCTCCTGCACCACCTTCAGGTTATTCGACGAGGCATAATTCCAGTCGTGGATGCTCTTGCCGTACCAATCCGAATAAATAAAACCGTTGGCGGTGAAAACTACCAGCACCAGCGTCGCGAAGAAGAGGAACTTGGCGTCGCGTAAACCATCCATCAACTGGCGTCTTGCTATCAGCAGCATCGGCTCACCTCAACGAATATCGTAACGGTGGAAGGCGAATAATCCCGCTAGGAAAAGGATCGCAAGCATCGCAGCCAGCGAAGAGAAGGGCCACAGTACAAGTCCCGTCTGCGGCTCATCACCCTTGAATTCGAATGCGGGAACGATGTCCGACGGCAGAGGATCCCAGTTGTCCTCACTGATCACGTCCTCCCATCCCGCCCCCTCCCCGAGATTATTCCTGATCGCCCCCAGCCACGCGTCCATCTTTTCGGTATCCAATCCCACTTCCATCGGTATCTGCGTCGCGAAGGCAAGAGCGTTCTTGCCGAAATAGCCTTTACTCTCCAGGTTGTCGAGGAAGCCGCGCCGGAAGCGGCGGGCGTTGTCCATGAAGTCCGCGTAATACTCGTAACTCGTTCCGGCAAGAGTGCTGAATATCTTGCGCAGATGGCTGGACGGCGATACCAGGCTGAGCCAATCCGCCAGCTCAGCCTGCTTCACAAGCTCAGCCTCATGCTCCTTCTCCAGATTCCAGATCACCTCCGCACGCCTCTGCCATAGTGGCTCGGCAATCCGTGTTGCCTCCTGAAATAACCGGAATGCGTCCGGAGTGCCCCAGCGCAGAACCGGCTGGCGATAGGTGGTGCTGAACGTTCCCCAGAATCCCATATCCGTGGCCTTCGAACGCATCTCCCGCTCTTGATCCTCAGCCCGCTGCCTCGTCTCTTCCTCTGTCACCTTCTTCAACGAATCCACCTCCGACGGTGAAGGCAAAGGGTGGATCGTCGTGGCCAGGCCCGAGCCGATCCTGGGCACCAGGATCACGCTGATCGTCCAGATCAATAATGCGAGAATCAGCGATATCGACGCCCGCCTGACCAACGCCGAACACAGGAGCCCCAGCGCTATGAAGACCGCCCCGAAAAGGAAAGCCGAAAGGGTCATTACCGCGATCGACATCCACTGAATCGCCGAAAAACCGATGTTGTGGAAAAACTGCAGGATCAGCACCATCATCAGCATATTGACCAGAATCGGGATGAACAGCACCAGCGAGCCCGCCGCAAATTTGGCGGTGAAGATCGCACCTCTGCCGGTTGTCGTCGAGCACAACTGCTTCAGTGTGCCCCGCTCGCGCTCTCCGCTGATCGAGTCGTAAGTCAACAACACGCCGAATAGGCTGGCTACCACAGTTAGAATCGCCAGAAAGTCGAACGACGGCTGGGCCGCCAGCAATACGTTATCCATCAGGCTGTCGGAAGCGTCGCGCGGCACCTCCCAGCGATCGATTGTCACCGCGTTGCCCAGCCTCTTCTCCTCGCCCTTGGCGAAGATTCCTAACGGAGACGGCGGGTAGTGGACCACAGGTTGCAATTGCGAGGGTACTTTGCACTCCCGCGTCTGAATCGCGGCCTGCTCCGCCAGCTTGTTATACGTGTCGCGCCGGCGAACGTAGTCATCACCAAGCACCCAAACGCTCAGCACTGTCAAACCGAACAAAGTGATCAGCAGCGCCGCAAACCTGAATGTCTGGATGTGCTCTCGGATCTCTTTCTGTAACAGGTGCGCAAACATCTTTCCCTCCGGCAACTCCATTTCCGGGCCGACCGTCCGTCCACCTGGAGAAACACTATTCGGCCCTATGCCGTAAAAAGCAATGCGCGTGCCAATTATGCCGGATTAGTGAGGAAAAATAAGTCTCGCTTCCACAACAGTTAGATCGACCGGGAAGAATTCTTCGCCCCAGATGTTTCAGAGGTGAAACAATATGCTGTTTCAGGCGCGAAACGTTCCCCGTATTCACGCTGCTGTTCTGCCCTTAACGCCCGCCGATGTGGATTGCTATCAGCTGCCCAGGGTGAAATAGAAGGTCGCGCCCTCGCCCGGCGCGCTGTCCGCCCAGATCTGCCCACCGTGCTGCGAGTGCGTTTTTTAAGCATCGCATCCCCCAAATCAGCAAAGCTCGTGGACCGCATCCCCCCTCCCCAATCCGGCCAGCGAAAGGGAATACGCTCACCCTCCCGGGAAGCATCAGCCGGCTTCCATCATTCGCGCCCGATTTAAACGCATCTGATAGAGTGGAAATCCATCACCCCGTCGTTCATGCAATACAGCTGCAAATATGATAAAATTCATGAAAATAACGGCTTACGGCGCAGAAGTGATTCCACGACCCGACCCACGCCCGCTGCATAGCACACCACATGCCTGTGGAAACTCTCACCGAACAAGAAAGTCGGTGATGTCGACCACGGCGCTCCTCGCCTGCGCCTTGTTTCTCTCCCCAGGCAGTCTCGCGCCCTCCCAGGAAGTCGAACCCGAAAACGCCCCCTACACAAGCATCGTTGCGATAAGGACAAATCCCGTCAAGGACCGCGTTGCGAGGATTGAAGGCCAGGTCGTGCGCCTGATCCAGACACCATACAGAACCGAAAACTACTATTTCCTGCGCGATGATTCCGGCAGGACGATTAAAATTTCCACTACGCTCCAGTTACCCCGCAATGAGGAACTCCTTGTCGTCGAGGGCATCGTCGACTTCGTTCACTCTCCCGATCGAGAGCTGATACTTAGAGAAAAGGAAAGATTCGTTCCGCCGCCGAAAGTCATCGAGCAATCCGGGCACGAGGAAAATCCGCTGTTCACCAGCGAAGACCTCTCCCAACAGCAGACGCTCGAAGCAGTTGGCGCGGTGGATCCCTTGATATTCATCTTGGTCGCCGCCGGCATAACTCTACTCCTGCTGGGAGCGGCCGCCGGAGCGTTCCTGTACATCAAATCCAGGAAAAAACCGGGAGAGCCGGAACTTGCCGCTGCCGTGCCTGGAGCCCACACCGTCGAATCGGAAGAAATGGAAGTGAAGAAAGCCGACGAGGAAGGCTTGTTTGTAGAAGCGGAAGCAGATACCGGGGAATCCCCGCTCGCGGAGGCGGAAGAAGAGGCTGCGGAAGCGTCGGAGGAGCCTCCGGAGGATCAAGACATCGAGGAAGAGGAGCCTGTCGTTGCGGATGACCGCGACAAGATCGCTGGAGAGCTTGTGAAGGTCTTTTATCCACTTCCCGGCAAGGAACTGTCGCTGCCCGGAAGAATGGAAATTGTCGGCGGCGAAAACGAACTACGCGAACTCTACTTCCGTCTGCCAAAGGACGAAACACACAAGGTATTCACTTTCGGCAACAAGAAATCCACCGACTTCGGACACTTTCACATCAATCACGACTCCGTGGCTGAGAACCAGGCCAAGCTCGTCTACTCGGGGGGGCAATTCGAGCTTATCAACTACTCGCTGGAAAACGCCACAAGAGTCAACAGCATCGAGCTCGAGGACGGGGGGAAGATTATCCTCGACCCCGGCGACCTGATCGAGATGGGAGTCCTGGAAATGGTCTTCCATACGGATACGGAAGAAGAGGACGAAGCCTCGATGAGTGATCTGGAGGCAACGGAAGATCAGGCGCCGGCGGAGAAAGTGGCAGCGACCGAGGATGAAGAGGCAACCGCGGACCAGACCGTATCTGAGGAGCCGGCAACTGAGGATGCGGCGGTATCGGAGGAAAAGGCGGCGACGGAGGATCAGGCGGCGACGGAGGAGCCGGCGGTCAAGAAGGATGAGACGGTCAAGGATGACGCCCAGCCCGCGGATAAACCACAGCAGGACGATTCAGACTCCGAAGACGAAAAAGATCAGAAACCGCCTGAATAACCGATCACTGCAACTATTATTTACCGCCCTTTAGATTGATCTTCCGCAGCCAATTCATGAACAACCCGTTGACTTTTTTCCACTCATGATTGATTTTCCGGGCGTAACGCGCGATCGCATACTCAAAGAACTTAAACTTGAACAGGTGCTTCACCCCCCTGACGAGGCCGTAAAACGTCTCGTGCGCCTTGATCTGCAGCTTCTGCAGTTGCAGGGGCATCATCCGCTCCGGCCTGAACACCACGTGGTGCGCGTCGTAGAGCGACCAGTCTTCGGTCAACAGACGGCCGCTCGATCGGATCCGGTTGAATAGCGGCGTGCCGGGAACCGGCGTCAGGATCAGGAACTGAACCGAGTTCAGATGAGTCCGCTTGGCATAACGCCAGGTATCCCTCACCGACTTCTCGTTGTCCTCATCGAAGCCCAGGATGAACATCCCGTGCACTTTGATCCCGAAACGATGGAAACGCTCGATCGAACGCGAAACCCCCTCGACCTTCTGCGCCTTCTTCACCCGCTCCAGAGTCTTGTCGTTGATCGATTCGATCCCGATGTAAACAGCCAGGCAGCCCGAACGCCTCATCAAATCCAGCAACTCGAAATCGTCCGCCGCTTCGCTCCGCACCTGCGCTGTCCAGCGCATCTTGATGCCGTTATCGATCATCGCTTGTAAAAGCTGTTTCGTCCTTGCCTTGTTCGCCGCAAAATTGTCGTCTACAAAAAAGATGACGCTGGCATGCTCCTGCACCGAGCGTAATTCCTCGATCACATCGTCTATCTTGCGGAAGCGCATCCTCCGCCCGAAAAGCCTAGTGACACTGCAGAACTCGCAGTTGAAGGGGCACCCGCGTGAAGTCTCCACAGGGATAATCATCCGCTTGCCCTTGTCCCTGTACGACCTGATCAGGCTGAGATCCGGGGCGGGCAGGCCCGCCAGATCGTGCAGGCCGGGACTGACCGGATTGCTGATCACTTCACTGCCGCTGCGGTGAATCAGGTTCGGTATCTCCTCGTAGCTCCCGCCGCTGTCAAATGTGGTGAGAAAATCAGTAAAAGGCCTCTCACCCTCGCCCACCACCACGAAATCTGAATGCGGTATCGCCTCCTCGGGCAGGAAGCTGATGTGGGGGCCGCCCATGATCACGGGAACTCCCCGCTTCCTATAGGCATCCGCGATCTCGTACGCCCGGGGGGCGGTCGATGTGATCGACGAAACGCCGACCAGGTCGGCCTCGGGCAACTCGTTCACGTCGAACGCGGATAGCTCCTCGACGATAACCTCGGCGTCCCAACCCCGCTCTCTCGCCATCGTGGCCAGCATCACGTTGCCCAGGCGCGGGATGGGATACTTCGAGTAAATGTGCAGACCGGGAGCCTTGGGTTCGACCATCAATAACTTAGCCATCGGAACACGCTCGCTGTTTGGTTTCCTCTACAATACTCCCGTCGGCTACCCGGATTCAAACAATAATTATTAGAGCGTGGATTTTAGAATGACTGCAGCCGGCCGTCCGCCGGGCTCAATCCAGGATTTTACTGATCACCGGCTCGTATCTTCCGGAGCGCTCGAAACGTGTATTCAACATCTTGATAACCAGCAGCACCACCCCGAACGCAGCCGCGCCGATCCCCAGGCCGATCCATTCCCGCCCTTCCCAGCCGAACTGCTCGGCCAGCACATAGCCGGCGATAATGCCCGCCACCAATGCCAGTACGGGAACCAGGAAAAGCAGGAACGAGGCCGTCAGCAACGCCGCGGGGCGGACGCTCAGCTCTACTCGTTGCCCAGCCGTGACCCCCACGTCGTTTCTCACTCCGATCACCTTGCCTTCAGCCGACACCACACCGCAAGTGCCCTTAGAGCCGCAGCCCTCGCAACTGGTGGGCGCCTCGAGCCTCACGTAAGCGACATCACCCTCGATCCGCTCCACACGCCCGTGCTGGCAGATCATCTGCGCTCCGTACTGTGGCTCGCTTCCGGCTTCGGGCATTGTGTTCACTTCGCTCTCCCCGGCCTGAACCGCTTGAGCCTCAATGAATTTCCGACAACGCTCACCGAGCTCAAAGCCATCGCCCCGGCAGCCACAATCGGGCTCAGCAGCCAACCGAAAACGGGATACAACAGCCCCGCAGCCACCGGGATGGCTGTCACATTATAGAAGAAAGCCCAGAAAAGATTCTGCCTGATTATCCTCAGGGTCGCGCGGCTGAGTTCGATCGCGTCGGCCACCCCGCCCAGGTCGCCCCGCATCAGCGTGACGTCAGAGGATTCGATCGCCACGTCTGTCCCGCTGCCGATGGCGATGCCGATGTCCGCCTGCGCCAGCGCGGGGGCGTCGTTGATCCCGTCGCCCACCATGCCGATCCTCTCGCCATTCGACTGCTTCTTCTTCACCACCTCCGCCTTCTGATCAGGCAGCACCTCCGCCTCCGCACTGTCGATCCCGAGCTCGCCCGCGATAGCTCCGGCGGTGCGCTTGTTGTCTCCCGTCAGCAGAGTCAGCTTCAATCCCATCCGCTGCAGACGCTCGACTGCAGCGCGCGATCCGGCCTTCAACGGGTCCGCAACGGCGATAATACCGATGATGCGCTTGTTTTCCGCCACAAAAATCGTCGTGTTGCCGTGGCTCGCAAGCTCCTCAGCTTTGGCCTTCTGCTCCGCCGACGCTGTGATCTCCAGCCTCTCCATGTAGCGCAGGGAGCCGACAGCAACCCTGCTCCCTCCGGTCTCCGCCGC
>CBFCZO010000157.1:0-6845 GCA_965602675.1 uncultured bacterium
TGTTTGGGGGCGAGGTCTGAGGGGTCAGGCTTAGAATTCCAGTGTGATGCTGATCATCCTTTGTTCGAAGTGAAAAATCAAAGTTTTTGGCCGTAGGGGTAACCTAGAATTCTAAGTCTGACCCGAGGGCGGGGTTTTGCGCAGGGGGTAGAATGGCACGGGTGTATCCCGCCGGGGGGCGGGATCGGGCCGCGTAATCCGCCGCGGCGGACGCCCCTACATTGGGATGCGGGATTTTGCAGATTGATGAATATAAGCAAGAAAGATCGAGGGCATACCTTTGCGGGATGCGGGGGCCATAAATGTGCCCCCCTACATTGGGATGCGAGATCGTGCCGCTTGATGATGAAAAAAGCACGGAGGAGCGAGGGCATGCCTCCGTGGGGCGGAGACCTCCCTACAGGGGCTGGCGGGGATTTGCGGGTGTGGGTACGGGAATCAGTTCGACGGGTGTGGGAGTAGATGTTAAAATTCTTCGTATCCGGTGCAAAGACCGGGCACTGATTTTGTAGTAAGCCGTGCCGGCGTGGCGGAATTGGCAGACGCAAGGGACTTAAAATCCCTTGGCCGAATGGCCGTGGGGGTTCGAATCCCCCCGCCGGCACCATGAAACCGCAAGACATTCATTCCCCAGGGGGGGGAGATGAGGATCACTTCGAGTCCGTTTTTCCGGAAGTATCTGCTGCCGGGTGTGATATTCCAGTCGGTGGTGATCGCGGGGGGCTACGGCACGGGCCGTGAGATTGTGGAGTATTTTCTGAGCTTCGGTCCGGGCGGGGGCCTGCTGTCGATGGCGGTGTCGACGGTGATGTGGTCGGTGCTGTGCGCCGCGACGTTTGAGTTCTGCCGAGCGTTCAAGGCTTACGACTACCGGACGTTTTTCAAGGAGCTGCTGGGGCGGGGGTGGTTCCTGTTCGAGATCTGCTACCTGACCTACCTGCTGATCCTGATGGCCGTGATCGCCTCGTCGGCGGGGCACATCCTGGAGGAGACGCTGGGGCTGCATTACTACGTCGGCGTGATCGGCATCCTGCTGGGCACTGGGATCCTGGTGTTCAAGGGGAGCCGGCTGATCGAGGTGGCGCTGAGCTACTGGTCGTTCATATTGTACGCGGTGTTCGTGGTGTTCGTGACGCTGGCGTTCATGCAGTTCGGGGGGAAGATCACGTCGCTGCTGGGTGCGGGGGAAGTAAAGGATGGCTGGCTGGTGGGGGGATTTCAGTACGCGTTTTACAACATGGGCGTGATCCCGGTGGTGTTTTTTGCGACGCGCTATATCGAGAAGCGGAAGCAGGCGATTTGGGCGGGAGTGCTGGCGGGATTGATCGGGATTTTCCCGGCCTTTCTGCTGTTTCTGTCGCTGGTGGGGCAGTATCCGGCGGTGCTGGGGGAGGCGGTGCCGACGAACTACATGCTGGGGGTGTTCGGTTCGCCGCTGTTCCAGCTGGCCTACCAGATCATGCTTTTCGGCACGCTGATCGAGAGCAGCAGCGGCTGCATCCACGCGGTGAACGACCGGATCAAGTCGGTGTATGACCAGAAGGAGCGGGAGATGCCGTCGTGGATACGGCCTGCGGTGGCGACTGCGCTGCTGGCGGCAGGGGCTGTGATCTCGCAGTTCGGGCTGATCGGGCTGATAGCGCAGGGCTACGGCACGATTGCCTGGGGCTTTCTGTTCGTCTTCGTGATACCGGTGCTGACGCTGGGGGTGTGGAAGGCGTCTCGCGCGGGCTCGATGATTTCCTGAGGCCGTTTCCGGCCGAAACATCTTTTTTGGCACGCGGATTGCAGTATTAATAATATGGTGGAACGAGCGTTTCGCGATCGCAGCAGGAATTCGCATACGGATGGAGAGATGCGGAAGCAGGACGCTCTGCCGCCAGCCGTAGATCATTCATTGCTTTAAGCGCGGGGGATCTCTGCTCGACGTGCTTAGTTGAACCAGGGGTGCCCAGAGCAAAACCAGTTTCGAGCTGACTTGAGCGGACGAAAGACCGGCTGTTTTCGAAGACGCCCCCGCGTGACGGGGACCGGGCGGGACCTAAGCCCGGTCCCTAAATTCTCAAAATAAATTCCTTAAAAAGAAAAGAGAATTAAGCAGTACGGGTGAAAAGTGGGGCACATCAAGCGCGCCAGAAGGTCACGGGGCGAGTTCTGATTGAAAGAAATATTTCAAATTGAAACAAACGGTCAGTTTTCTTCCTTGCGCAAGATGTAGAGGAATGTCTCGTTGCCGGCTTCTGCGGGGGTGAGGATGTCGACCAGATAGTAGCCACGTTTGAAATAGGCGGTGAACACCTCTCTGGTGGCCTGCCGCCATCTCATCGAAGCATCGAGGTTGGCTTTTCTGAGCCTGTTCATGCCGAGCGGCACGTCGACGCTCACCAGCTCGTCATCGATTTCCACGTCCGGCCCGGAGGGGAGCAGAATTCCTTTGTCGTCGATGGTCTTGAGAGCACAGGAGATATCCTGCGGTGGGCCGGCAGCCCTGCGCGGCCGGCCGTCGATGCAGTCGAGGGCGCGCTGGTGGTTGAGATCCCAGCGGGCGACGAAGCGGTCGGTGGGGAGGCCTGCGTCGAAGTTGCCGTTTCTCATGCCGTAGGCGTTGACGATGTACTCGTTGGCGCGGGCTCCGAGGCTGACGATGTTGAAGCGGCTGATTACGGTCTGGAGGGGATCGAAGGTCCAGCAGCAGAGATCCATCTCCCGCTTGAGTGTTTCTTCCCGCTGCCTCCACTTGAGGCGTTTGCCCAAGCCGGTTCCGCGGTAATCGGGCAGGACAGCGAGCATGTGGGACCACTGCATGAGTTCGCCGCCCTTCTCCGCGGGGAAGCTGTAGACGAAGCCGACCATTTTGTTGTCTTGGTTGAAGGCGCCGAGGACGACGCCTCCGAGCTTTGCGTGAACGATGATCAACTCGGGCGCGGTGATATTGAGCTCATCGAAGCCCCAGATTTCTTTTTGAACATCAATGAGGCTATCGATTTCATCGAGTTTTTCGATCCGTCTAATCTCTACAGCCCTGGCCATATTCGCCACCGGAGATCGCATTAGTGGTTGAAGTCGGCAGGCAAATCGAGAGCGACAAGCCGCGGCAAGACCCGTGAACTTGAATGAGTGTCAGCCGGTTCGATTGCCATTATATCAATTTTTCGAGCTCGTTCAAAAGTTTGTTGAGCATTTCTTCGGTGTGTGTAGCGAAGATCGCAATTCGCAGCGCCCCTTCCTTGCCCACACCCGAGTACGATTGAGTGTATGCAATAGCTATGCCCCTCTTCATCAGTTGGTGGTGAATGCGCTGCATGTCGGGAGCTTTGCCGATCTCGAGGCAGATGATGGGCACGGGGGTATCGTCGAGGGAGAAGCCGAGCTTGCGCAGTCCATTTTTCGCGAGGAGGACGTTGTCCCAGAGCCTGGTTCTGATGCCCGGATCGTTGCCGACGATCTCGAATGCTTTTGCCGTGGCGGCTGCCGCGGGTACGGGCGGTGGGGTGGCGCCGTTGAAGAGGCGCGAGCGGGCCTTGACGGCTGCGATGTAGTCGCGGCTGCCGACAATGATGCCGCCGTGCCCTCCGAAGGCCTTGCTGAGGGTGCCGCTGAAGTGGAGGTTGTCGCCGGTGAGGCCGAAGTGCTCGTAGGTGCCTCGTCCGTTGGGGCCGATAGTGCCGGTAGCGTGTGCGTCGTCGAGGCAGATGGAGGCGCCTTCGTAGCCGGCGAGGACCTCGAGGTAATCGGGTACCGGCGGAATGGCTCCTGAGATGGGGAAGACTCCGTCGCTGATAACCATCGGCCTCTCGCCGGGGCGCAGGTTGTCGCGGAGTTTGGCTGCGAGATCGCCGGGATCGAGGTGGCGGAAGGGATAATTGCGCCTGCCGCTCTGGCAGACGGCGTCGTGGACGCTGTAGTGGGCCACTTCGTCGACAAAGAGGACGTCGTAGATATCGTGGAGGCACTGGATGAGGACGGCGTTGCCACAGTAGCCTGAGACGTAGTAGAAGGCATCGTCCACGGCGAAGAATTCAGCGGCGCGGCGCTCGACCTCGAGCAACGGCGGGTTCTCGCCGAATCCCGAGCGCGATGTGGCGCTGCCGATGCCGTACTTGCGGGTGGCCTCGCAGGCGGCCTCGATCAACTGCGGGTTGCCGTGGAGGCCGAAATAGCCTGTGCCGACGAAGTAGAGGTATGTTTTGCCGTCGATGATTGCCTCGGCGTTGGGCGGGCTTTGCATGATGTGCATACGAGACTCCAGGAAATGTCTGCGGACCGAAATTGCTTGCGTTCCGGTCAGATGGTGAACGATTCCATTTTGCCGAGGAATGCGGGGTCGACGTCGGCTCCCAACCCCGGCTCGTCGGGCAGGGTCACTTTGTCGCCATTGTAGCTGATGCCGCCGGTAATGGGGTCGTCGGCGAGCAGGAGGGCGCTGTCGAGGTCGCAGAACTTGACGATGCTGCGGGCGGACGAGAAGTGGGCAGCGGCGGAGAGCCCGAGGCGGCTCTCGAGCATGCAGCCGACCATGCAAGCCTTGCCGCTGCTCTCGGCGACGGCGCAGATGTTGAGGGAGTTGCGGATGCCTCCCGCCTTGGAGAGCTTGATGTTGAGGTAGTCGCAGCAGTCCTGGCTGCAGAGCTTGAAGGCGTCGTGGTGATCCTTGAGTCCGTCGTCGGCCATGATGGGAATTGTAGTGCGGCGGCGGAGGTGAGCCATGTCGATGTAGTTCCAGTTGACGAGCGGCTGCTCGCAGTACTGGATGCCCATCGGCTCGAGGGCGTTGAGGACCTCGAGCGCGGTGTTGAAGTCCCAGCCCTGGTTGGCGTCGATGCGGATGGGTATGGAATGGCCGACGGCGTTGCGGATGGTGCTGATGCGGGCGATGTCTTCGTCGGCTGTGGTGCCAAGCTTGACCTTGATTGCGTTGAAGCCCCGGGCGACGATTTCCTTGGCGCTTTCGGCCATGTAGGCGGGGTCGTTGATGCCGATGGTGAGATCGGTGACGAGCTCGCGTTTTTCGCCTCCGAGCAGCGCGTAGAGGGGCAGCCCGGCGGCCTTGCCGAGCAGATCGTAGAGAGCCATGTCGAAGGCAGAGCGGATGGTGGGGTTGTTGTCGAGGTAGCCTTCGATGTCTGCGATGCGCGCCTCGATCGCGAGCGGGTCCTTGCCCTTGATCAGCAGGGCGAGATCGCGCGCGGCCGCGAGGCTGATGGCCTGGGTCTCGCCGCAGATGCGCCAGAAGGGGCTGGCCTCACCCATGCCGTAGAGCCCCTCGTCGGTTTCGATTTTGATGAAGACGTTTTGCGCGTTGGTAATTTCCATGATTGCGATTCTGAAGGACTCACGCAGGGGTATGTCGGCCTTATAAACGGTTACATTCGATATTTTCATGTCCTTCTCCAGAGTTTGCATTTCCACCCGGTATATTAATATCAAATTATCGAGCTTTCCGCCCGCCTGCAGGCAGTCCGCCCGCATGTTGGTATATGCAAATCCTCAGCCAATCCCGGCGATTTTCGCGTGCAAATTACGGGAACGCTATTTGCATTCCTTTGTTTAGAAGCAGTTTGAGTTTCAGACAGACAAATCGAAGGAGGAGGAAATGAAGAAGACGTTGGCGATTCTGTTGCTGCTGGGAGTTGCAGCGGTGGCTTTTGCCCAGGAGGAGGCCGACTTTCCGCCGGTCACATCCCTGGAGGAGTTAAAGAAGATCGCTGAGGAGACCGCTGCGGGGATCGAGGGCAGAGTCGGCGTGTATGTGCTGCACGTCGAGTCGGGGGAGGAGTTCGGCATCGCCGAGTCGGAGTATTTCGGTTTGGCGAGCGTGTTCAAGGTGCCGCTGCTGGTGGCGTTGTTCAAGGCGATCGACGAGGGCTACTACTCGCTCGACGACCGTCTGGTGCTGACCGAGCGGATGAAGACCTACGGCAGCGGGCTTCTGCCGGCAATGAAGGCGGGCTTGAACCCGTCGATCAACGACCTGCAGTTGCTGATGATAGCGGTGAGCGACAACACGGCCACCGACATCCTCTTCGACCTGGTGGGTCCGGAGCGGATCGCGGCCTACATGGCGGAGTTGGGGCTGACGAAGACGATCGTCGACCTCGACACCCGCAAGCTGATTCTCGCCTACCTCGGCCTGGACGCGGACAAGGAGTTGACGCGGGAGGAGCTGCGCCGCGTGCCGTCAGAGGTCTGGATGGGGGCGGAGCGCCAGGAGCGGCTGAAGAAGTTCGACTCCGAGCTGCACGACGTCTCCACGCCGTACGAGATCGGGCAGATCTGGGCGAAGATGGTAAGGGGCGAGATCGTCGACCGGGAGACGAGCGACACGTTGCTGGCCACCTGCCGCCACCACACCGGCGCCCGCCTGATCACGCGCTACATGCCCTTCGGCGTGAGTGTGGCGCGCAAGGGCGGCAGCCTGGGCCGCGACGGGCGCGGGACCGTGCTCAACGACTCCGGGATAATCTTCATGCCCGACAAAGCCGGGCATGTGGTCGTCTGCGTTTTCGGCAACGATCTGTTCTCGGAGGGCTGGAAGTTCGAGGTCGCCGCGGGGAAGATCTCGCGCGCGGCTTACGACTACTTCCACGGGAAGTACAAGAAGGACGACTGAGCGGCATACCACAAAAATCCTCAGCTACAATAATCACGGACCCTGCGCGAGCGGGGTCCGATTTTTTTGTGAGGGGGGCCGGGGAGGGGAGTCCATTGGCAGCGGGAGGACATCCCGCCTGGGGCGGATAAAATTACGGGGGACACGGAGGGGAACAACGGGGGGTGGTGTTGTGTTTCGTCCCGGCTGCCCTTACAGGGCAAATTGGTTGGGGCGGGAGGGTACCCAGGGTGGC
>CBFCZO010000158.1:0-6642 GCA_965602675.1 uncultured bacterium
GAGCGGTGGCGCAGAACGAGGCTTTTGAGCGATTCGAATCTCTCGTTCTCATCGTCGGAGGCTGCGTCGGGCAGGCGGCCGTCGAAGAGCTTTTTACCATCGAGGAGCTCCTGCTGGGCGAGCAGGAGGAGAGTTTCGTCGGAGAGTAGGCAGAGCGGCGAGCGCAGGACGGCTGCAAGGGAGTAGTCGTCCTGCGGGAACCAGAGCAGCTTGAGATAAGAAGCGATGTCCCAGATCTCGCGCTGGCGGAAGAAGCCGCGGCCGCCCTCGACGGCGTAGGGGATTGAGTGGCGCCGGAGTGCGTCCTCGTAGACGGTGAGGTTGGAATAGGTTGTGAGCAGGACTGCGACGTCGCCGAAGCCGAGGGATTCGCCGTTGCGGTTTGCGGCCGAGCCGTCGGTCAGGCGCAGAATCGCCTTGACGATCGCCACGCCCTCGTTGGCGGCGTCGTAATCCTCGAGCCGGAGCCATTCGACGGCGGGACGGCCGGGCTCGTGCAGGTAGTGGGCGATCATGTCGGCGCGTTCCATCTGGAAGCGGTTGGCCTTGCGCTCCTGCTCGAAGAGGTGGCCGAAGAGAGGGTTGAAAGCGCGGATGAGAGCGGCGTTGCTGCGGAAATTGGTTTCCAGTTGGATCTGCTTTCCGCCTTTTTGGGAGACCTTGGCAGCGATGTCTTCGAAGCTGAGGACGTCGGCTCCACGGAAGCGGTAGATGCTCTGCTTGCCGTCGCCGACTACGACAAGCGCGCGGCCGGGGCCCGGCTTGTGCAGCAGGCCGATGATCTCGTGCTGGAGGGGGTCGACGTCCTGGAACTCGTCGACGAAGATGTGGGTGAACTGGCGGTGGTAGCGCTCGCGAACGTGTTCGTTGTCGCGCAGGAGGTCGCGGGCACGGAGGAGGAGGTCGCTGAAGTCGAGCAGATCGAGAGCGTCCTTCTTCTGCTCGTAGATTTCGTTGTAGATGCGGACGGCTTCCATCAGAGAGCGGATGTTCGGCTCGTCGGCCGAGATACCGACGATTGTTTTGAGGGCCGGGCAATCGTTGGGGACTCCGTTGTCGTAGAGCTCTCTGTAAGCTTTTTGAAATTGATTGAGACTTGAAGAATCATTTCCTTTGAGAAGATTGAGGCCCCTGAGATCTTCCAGGACATCGCCGGCCTCGGCGGAGAGCAGCGATTCGCGGTCTTCGATGAAGGGTGCGGCGGCAAGGATCAGGGAGGAGAGGCCGTCCAGGATCGGCTGATTTGTTTTGGAAGGTTTCAAGTGACCAAGGCCGGCCAACTCGGTCGACATTTGCCTGAGGAGGGTGCTGACGTGGCTCTTGATGCGGCGTCCGGCTTCGATCCACCTGCTTTGCAGTTCGGCGCAGATCGAGTCGGGATCGATGCTGCTGTAGCCGTCGGTGCGTAGCCGGTCGGCGAGGTAGATCAGCTCGTTGCGCAGAGAGGAGAAGCCGGCATTGGCCGCGAGCGCGCAGAGATATTCGTGGGATAGAAGGGCGGCATCGAGGGCCTCTGTGGCGGCCTCGAGCTGGAGTTCTTCGGCGCGGCCCGTGGTCTCTTCGGCCAGGATACCGAAGGAGGGGCTGATGCCGGCCTCGAAGAAGTTTTCGCGCAGGATGCGGCGGCAGAAGCTATGGATGGTGCCGATGTAGGAGGCGTCGAGCTCGCGGATGAGGGTGGCGAAAAAATCCTGCTGGTAGTCCTGAACGAGGCCCGCGCCTGCCTCGTCGGGGAAGACCTGTTCGATTTTTTCGAAATCACCGAAGAGAGCCGGAGAGAGCTTGAGGCGTATTTCGCGTTTGAGCTGGGCGGCGGCGAGTTCGGTGAAGGTGATGGCTACCATGCGGTTGAGGGGCGAGGCGCCGGGGCGTTGGAGTTCCTGCCGCGGGGTGTCGCGGATGATTTTGAAGAGTTCGCGGATGAATTTGGCGACGAGGATGAAGGTTTTTCCCGTGCCTGCGGAGGCAGTGATGACGAGGTCGCCCTCGGCCTGCAACGCGGCCAGTTGGTCGGGCTTCCAGTTGAATGCGTCGCTCATTCGCCGGACTCCGATTCGAATTCGGGCGGGACCTCGAGCCAGCGTCCGACGAGGTTTGCGAGGTCGGGGACCTTGGCTCCGTTGCGGCCCTCGACGGGGAAATAGCCCAGCCGCGCCTGGGCGATGAGTTCCTCGATGAGTTCGGTCAATCGCTTCGGTTGTGTGTCCTCGTCGTAAGCATTGCAGCCGTGATTCGGCTCCGGGGCGATGCCCAAGAAGTAGGCCCAATCGCTGAACCTGGAGGAAGCGGCCGGTTCGATGTCCTTCATTTGGCCATAGCGGAAGCTGTAGAAGCCTCCCCTGACGGCGTCGGGCGGCACTTGATAGAGATGCGAGGCTGCAACAATGTAAAGGGGCATCTGCAGGTTGTGGCCCTTGAGACTCGGTGGGAACGAGGTGATCACTCCGCCGCGTTTGTAGTCGATTACGTGGTACGACAAATCCCCGCCGGCGCATCGATCGATCCTGTCGAAGCGCCCCCTCAGAAGCATCTCGCCGCCGGGGAGTTGGAGGCGCAGGGGATCCTGAGGCGTGCCGAAGGTGTATTCGGTTTCGATCGGCGTGCGGTCCCGGATTTCGGCTTCGAACTCGACGAACAGCCTCATCATGGCTTCCATGCGGAGCCGCATCACGCGGACGGGCAGGGGTAATTCGTAGTCCCGGGCAGGGAAGACCCGGTTGAAGTGGCTCTCGATGAGCGAGGCCATCAGGTCCGAGGCGGATTTTTCGTCATCGAGGGGATAGCGGCTGCGCTGTACGAATTCGCGCGCGACGGCGTGCAAGAGGGAGCCCTCGTCGAGCGGCGGGGGTTCCTCTTCGGGCAGGTGGAATTCTCGCAATCCGAGGCAATAGGAGAGGAAGAAGTCGAAGGGGCAGACGCCCATTTTTTCGAGTGATCTGACGGACCAGAGATAGGCTGGGGCGAAGCGGTCGGCGACCCAACGGCGAAGCTCGTCGTTCTCGATTTTTCCGCAGAAGCGGTTGGCGAGGGCGCGGCGGCCCTGGGGGGAGTTGAAGAGTGCGTTGGAGCGCCGGTCTTCGATTGTGTAAATCTCGAGGAAGCGGCGGAGGAACTCCCGTTCTTGTTGGATGGCGAGGAGATGGTTGTAGGCGGGGAGGGCGAGGGGATCGTGTTCGGGCAGGTCGGCGCGGAAGAGGCGGCGGGCGATCTGCCTGCGCAGGGCGAGCGGATAGGGGGGGACCTGTTCGATGGACCTGATGTCGCCCCCGGGCAGGCGGCGGGGTTCCTGGTCCTGAATGCCGAGGATGGCCTGGATTTCGCCGAGGTAGGGTGAGGGTGTCGTTTCCCTGCCGTCGGAGTCGAGGAGGGGATAGGTGAGTTCGATTTTTTTTGCGGCGGCGGAGACGGTCAGGAGGAAGGCCTGCTCCTCGGAGCGGCGCAGCTCGGGCGAGTCGCGCAGGAGGGCGGCGCCGGGCGCGTTTCTTTGGCGCAGGAGGCGGATGTCGGCCTCCGCGAGGAGGGAGTTGGAGAGGTGGACCGGGCCGGGCACGGAGCCGTCGTCCATGCCGAGTATGAAGAGAAAATCGACGCCGACGTATCCCATGTCGAAGAAGTTGAGGACGTAGACCGAATCGGCGGGGATGCGATGGGCGGGGATCGATTCCTCGCGGAGACGTTCGCGCAGGCGTTCGAGGGGATCGACGGCGGGGGTGATGCCGAGGGGCTCGAGTTCGCCGGTGAGGCGGATCGTCTCGTCGAGGACTTCGAGAAACCTCTCCCAGCCGCGGCGGTCCCTATCGGAGAGCTCCGAGCCGTCGTCGGGGAGCAGGCGGACGTAGCGGGAGACGATTTGTTTGAAGTGCGCGAGGCCGGATTTGCCGCGCTGGATGGAGAGGCAGTCGGCGAGCAGGCTTTGCAGCCCGGCCAGGGCGTTCTTATCGGGGGTGGCTGAGCCCGCACTGCCGAGGGCCGAGGCGAGGCCGGATGCCCAGTGCTCGGGTTTTTCGTCAAAGAGCTTGGAGTCGATGATAAGTGCCGCCAGGTTATCGGCGTGATGGAGGGCGATGTAGGGTGAGCGGAGCAGGGCAAGGAGTTCGTGGTAGCGGACGCGTGGCGCCGCCAGCTCGGTGAGTTTCATCGCGAGGCGGACGGGTGGCGCCTGGAGGATGGGGATTCCGCGGCGGTAGAAGAAGGGGATGCGGAGGCGGTCGAAGACGTCGCGGATGAAGAGATCGTAGTTGGGCAGGTTGCGCATGGTGACGCCGATGCGGTCGGGTGGGATGCCCTTGGCGAGCAGTTCGGCGATGCGGCAGCCGACAGCCTCGACTTCGTCGTAACGGCGGGGGGCGGCGGCGATGGTGATTCGTGCCGGGTCGTGGGGCAGGGTTTCGGTGAGCGGCGCGAAGAGGCGTCTCTGCAGGCGGCCGATTACGCCCTCGCCGCGGGAAGGATTGAGGGGCAGGGCGGTCGGCGGCTTGCCTTTGGGGGCGGACCATTCTTCGGCGCGGCGCAGGAGGTCGTCGTTTTCGGCGAAGAGGCCTGTTCTGCCGCCGTCGGATGGGAGGCGCAGATGGATGCGGCATTGCCGGGAGAGGGCCTTGAGGAGGCGTTGGTGATGGTGGGGGAGGGCGACGAAGCCGGTAACGAGCAGGTTCTCGATTCCGTCCAGGGCAATGTTGCCGGCTTCGGCGGCGGCGATGACGGCGGAGTCGCGGTCGGCGGGGTCGATGAGGCCGTGGCGGGCGCAGAAGTCGTCGTAGGCCGTCCGGAGTGCGGCGATCGAGCGCAGTTTATCCAGGCCCGATTCGGCCAGGTTGGTTTGTTGCACGCCGGCGGTTTTGAGTTCGCGGATGGTGTTGAGCGCGGCGCGCTGGGCGGAGGGCTTGCGGAGGAGGTCGGAGAAGGTGGATTCGGGGAGTGTGGAGGCGATTTGGCCGAGGGCCTCTTCGGCGGCCAGTTGGGAGATGGTGCGCGGCAGGGGCAGGCGCAGGGCGAGGTCTTCGAGCAGGCCGCGGAGGGTGGTGATCCTGAGGCCGAAGACGGAGCCGAGGGAGTCGGCCAGCTCGCGGCGGAGGCGGAGCAGGGCGATGCCGCGCGGCACGATGACGAGCCAGCGGCGGGCTTGACCGGCCTTGATTGCCTGGATGAGGAGTTCCACCGGCGATGTCCCTCGTGTGGATGTGGGTCCATATTAGCGCAGAAGTTGGCCGGGCGGGGGGATTTACCACAGAGATCACAGAGGACACGGAGGAGAAGAAGAGGAAAAGAGAGGCGAAAAAAAGAAAGGGATTGAGCTGCGGAGTCCGCCAAGGGGGGGTAACGGCAGCGGGGGATAGGGGAGAAAGAAAGAAGAAGAGCGGGGGCCATAAATGTGCCCCCCTACACGGTGGTCCTTTGGGGGTAAAGAAGAAGAGTGAGTGTAGACCTTTGCGGGGCGGAGGCCGTAAACGACCTCCCTACATTACCTTGCAGGGAATGTGCGGGGGGCGGTGTGGAGTTTGTTATCTGTCTCCGGCGAACTGTATGAAGATGCGCAGGAGGAACCAGAAGAGGTTGAGCACGTCGAGGTAGAGGGAGAGTGTGGCGCTGATGTATTCGTTGGGGGGGTATCGCTTCATGATGTTTGAGGTGTCGTAGAGGATGAATCCGCAGAAGATGACGACGCCGGCGACTGAGACTCCGAAGGCGATGGCTGGGCTGTGGAGTATGAAGAGGTTGACGAGGATCATGATGATAACGCCGATGAGGCCCATGAAGAGGAATCCGCCGAGGAAGTTGAAGTCGCGCTTGCTGACGTGGGCGTAGACGGAGAGGCCGACGAAGATGGCGGCGGTGGTGACTCCGGCGTTGAGGGCGGGACCGGGGTACATGTATGCGACGGGCCCGATCCAGAGTCCGGAGACGAAGGTGAAGCCGTACATGAGGAGCATGTTGATGGGTTTTGTGTGGCGGAGGAGAAACGCGCCGACGATGGTGCCGATGTAGAGGACGAGCATGAGAATCCAGTTCTGTACGACCCAGATTTTGAGGTCGGTGGTTGCGGAGAGCCATGCGCCGGCGATGGCGAAGACCAGGGAGACTGAGAGGAGTCCGTAGACGGCGCGGATGAAGCCTGCGCGGACCTCTGTGGTTGCTTCGGCGACGGTGCGGCCGTATCGATCCCACTGCTGTTCGGCGGGTTGTGGTGTGACGTTGTGACTCATGGCTCTGACCTCGTAACAGGAGCGTTAAAGAAGTTTGACGAATTAAACTCACTTTACAAGTGAGCAACTTACTTTACAAGTAAGCAACAGTTCCGCGTCGCTGACATCTCAAAGGCATCTGACGAGCGAGCCTGCGGCCCGATTGCTCGCGGGAGGCGGTGGTGTAGCGTTTGATGGTGAAAAAGAAGAAAGAGCTTGGGGGGAGGGGGCGAGATGCGAGGGGTCAGGCTTAGAATTCAAGGATTCCGCAAGATGATGTTTGCTTACGGTGAGAATTGCTGAAGGCTGGAAGGAGTCGAGGCCTAGAATTCTAAGTCTGACCCGAGGGCGGGGTATTGCGCAGGGGCAGGGGTGAGAAAGAGAAATATCATGGGCGGGATGCCCATGCCACCTCTTGGCAAGCGGTGCAAAGGGATTAGATTTCGCCGTTGCGGCGCCA
>CBFCZO010000159.1:0-6589 GCA_965602675.1 uncultured bacterium
TGGGGTGGCTGGGGATCCTGTTCTACTTCGTCTACACCTACCTGATGTACGCGGTGGGGACGGTGTTCAACGCGCTGTTCCTGGTTTACACGGCGGCTTACTGCCTGGCGTTGATCGCGCTGATCCTGGGGGTGTCGCGGCTGGACATGGGGCAAGTGAAGGCGACATTCGGGGAGCGGACGCCGCGGCGGACGGTGGGGATCTACAGCATTGTGATGGGGTGCGCGCTGGGGCTGATCTGGGTGAAGACGATAATCGAAGCGACGATTAGCCGGGAGACGAGCTTCCTTTTCCAGCAGCAGACGTCGCAGTCGCCGGTGATCCAGGCTATGGACCTGGGGCTGATGGTGCCGTTGGCGTTGATCGGCGGCGCGCTGCTGCTGATGCGGCGGCCCGCAGGCTACCTGCTGGCGTCGATCCTGATGATGAAGGTGGTGACGCTGCTGACGGCGGTGTGGGCGATGTCGATATTGATGCTGGTGCGCGACGTGGGGGGCGAGTTACAGGCGGTGGTGATCATCGGCGCGGCGGACCTGATCGGGGTGGCGTTGGCGGGGTGGTTTTTCGCTTCGGCGAAGGGTGGAACGGCGGAGGGCTGAATCCCGCCGCTGGCGGGAGGCGGAGGCCGTCCTCCACAGGCGGATAAATAAACGACCTCCCTACACGGTGGTCCTTCGAAGATTGAAGAAGAAGAAAAGGATTGAGGGCAGTCCTTCGTGGGATCTCGGCCCCGCCTGCGGCTGGGCAGCGATTGGAGGTGTTGACTGCCGTCCTATTCGATGTTGAGCATCCGTTCCACGCACTCCCCTATCCTGATTTCGTCGCCGTCCCTAAAGCCAAAGAAGTAGTAGAGAATCCTGCCCTGTTCATCGACCAGGTAGGTGGTGGGGAAAGCGATGACGCCAAAACTGGTCCTGTAGTCGCGCACGTCCTCACCCTCGTCGACGGCGAGGAAGGCATAGCCGAGACCGTTGTCTGAGATGAACTTGCGATCCTTTTCGAAATCCGGCTCGAGATTGTATGCGACATAAGCCAGCCCCTTATCGCGGTATTTTTCGAAGAGGGGCTTGAGCAGGAGCAACTGATCATGGCAGGATCCGCATGGGTGGGCCCAGAACATCAGAATGGTGACTTTTCCTTTCAATTTTTCATAAGTGAAAGAGGCGCCCTGGAAGTCGGTCTCGGAGAAGTTGCCCACCACCTTGCTGTGCTTTAGCCGCAGGCCTTCCAGGTAATCTTCGAATCCGCCGGCGCCGCCGTTTTTCGCGACGTACGCCTCCCTCACCAATTCGACAAGCCCGTCCCTTTGCGGGTGCAAACAGGCTACGGCGAACCTTTCGGCGGCCTCGTCGTAGCGGCCCTTCATCATCAGGGCCCTGCCCCAATAGATATGGTTGTCTTCCATGAAGGCAGTGCCGAAGATAGTCTTCCTGGCGAGGGTTTGCGCCCGCTCGAAGAGGGGAAAGGAGTCGTCGAGGGCGCCCGTGTTGGCCATAACCCAAGCCTTGTGAAGAAGTGCGTATCCCCTGTAGGTGTCCATCAGCTCTTTGAATCTTTCTTCGCTGAACCTGGCCCTGTAAGGCCCGGCCTCGAACGCCACGATGAACCGCCCGGCGGCGTCTATCTCGCGCAGGAGCAACTCCCACTCTTCCATCCGCGCCGTCGCCGGCAACAACTTATAGTAGCCGCTCCAATTCATCCCTTCTTCACTGATGAGCAAATCCGCATTCGAGATGAATTTCTCCCTGAATTCTTTGTTCGCGAGCGGATCGAGGATGAGCAAACGGATCCCTTTCTTCGATTCCTGATTACCAACCTGAGCGAGAATGGACTCGGCGTAGGCGATTGCCGCACGCGTGTCGCCCAGCTCGCCATGCCGGTATCTGATCACATGGGACAGGGCCAGGACCGTGTACTTGTTATCGGGGTACTGATCCAGGAGCGCTTTGCTAATCTCGGCCCGCTTGGCAGCGTCCTTGGTCAACGACCAGGTATACTTCGCCTTGTTTTCAGCCTTTTCACGCTCCGAATTATCCTGGCTTGCCGCCAGCGCGACCCAGGTCGCCATCATCAGAAACAGAGATACAACTAGAATTCTGCGGCTCATTATATTTCACCCCCTACAGAGTACTCACTAACGCAAACGAAGCATGGAGGTTGAAGGTTCCCTCGCCCAGAGGTAAAAACGGATGAGCAAAGTACAAAGGCCAGCTTCAGACGGCCTGTTGGAGAGATTATTGAACCGCAGAGAACGCAGAGGGCGCAGAGGAGAAGAAGAAGAGGGAATTTAATGGTACCCAGGGTGGCCCCCGCCTGTGGCGTGGCAGGCTGGTGGCGGGAGCGGGCGGAATAAATTCCGCCCCTAATATTATTTAGCCAATGTGGGTGCATAATCCGCCGCGGCGGATGCCCCTACTATAGTTTGGCAGGGTTTGAAGAGGCCTGAGAGAGGAGATCAGGGGGCTTCGGCGGCGTCATTCGTTTGCTTTGTTCCGGGACGGCAGTAGAGGCCGGTGAGGAGCAAGGTGAGGCAGACTCCGAAGAAGAAGGCGGAGAAGACGGCTCCTTCGAGGGTCTGGATCTGAATTTTCCGCCAGTTGTTGAGGCGGACGGAGATGTCCCTGGCGAGAACCATGTACTGCCCGCCCGAGCCGTCCAGGGCGATGAGTGTGCCCTCAGAGAGGTGCTGCTCCAACGGCTTGCCCGCGATGCTGAGCTCGAAGACATCTTTTGTCTCGCTCAACGGTAGGGCCAGCCTGGAGGGAGTCCACCAGATGTTAGTGTCGGCAAAGAAGGTGCTGAAAAGGCTCGTGCTGAGGTGGATGCCGAAAATGATGGTTCCGAGCAGCCCGGCAATGATCAAACCCCTGTGCTGTTTGTTGTTGCCCATACTATCCCCCTGTCCGCCGACGATTGTCAGCGCGCGAACCCGAACGACTCGACCACCGAGTCGAAAGCCGGCTCGTATTTCTCCCGCTCCGCCATCTTCGTGCCGCACTGGAAGGCGACGACCTTGTTGCTGCGCTGGACGATGTATTCCTTGAGGAACCACTCGCTGCCGTCGGATCTGTTCGCTTGGAAGGCGGCGATGTAGCACCTGTGCGGGCCGAGCTTGGTGTCGCGGCGGTGGAGTTCGCTGACGGTGCCGCCCCAGTGGTCGCGCATGTCGCGGGCGAAGTCGTCGATATATCTGCGGGCGAAGCTTTCGAATGTGGGGCCGCGGAGCGAGTGGAGGCGGATCTGCAGGCCGGTGTCGGGACCGCGGGTGAGGTCGGCGCGGATCATGTGTTCGGCGCTCGTGTTGTCGCTGAGGGTCCAGCCCGGCGGGCAGAGGAGACTGTAGCCGCCGGAGGAGTCGTCAAAGAGGATGCCGGACTCTCCGGCCAGCGTGGTTTGGACTTGCGGCGGAGAGGCTGCGTCGTGCTGCTGTTGCCGCAGAAAGAGGTAAAGGAGCAGCGAGGCAATGACGGCCACGCCGAGCAGCGGCAGAATCCAACGACTCATAACTCCCCCCCCAATCGCGGACAACTTCCCGCCAAAGACGGCAACTCTTAACTCAGGTTCTTTCCCCCGTGGTTAGAGACATTATACAACGTTATGGCGCGGATTTCGGCTCCTGCCGCCGATAACGTTCCAGGCGCCAAATGAAACGACCTTTCGGGAACGGTGATCTTATTCCGTAGGGAGGCGATGTATGCCTGATTTGATGTGATATTACTGCGTTTCGCGCAAGTAAACCTTCAGGTATCTGATTTCCTGATATAATCGAATTTCGCGACGGAATGCCGCCGCAAACCGGAATAATAATCGTTAGTAGTAATCCAGGGAGATGATGCGATGGCATTGAAGATAGACGGCACGGGGCTGACGATCGAGGATGTGGTGAAGGTCGCGCGGCACGGGGAGAAGGTGGAGTTGGCTGCGGATTCGATCGAGCGGATGAAGGCCTGCCGGGCGATGGTGCAGAAGAAGATCGACGCCCACGAGATCATGTACGGTGTCAACACGGGCATCGGCGAGTTCTCCGAGGTGGTTCTGGACGACGACCAGATCAAGGATTTCCAGAAGTATCTGATCTACAACCACGCCGCGGGCGTCGGGGATCCGGCGCCGATCGATTACGTGCGAGCGGCGATGCTTGGGCGGATCAACGTGCACGCCCACGGCAACTCCGGCTGCCGCCTCGAGATCACGCAGACGCTTGTTGAGATGCTCAACAAGGGTGTGACGCCGTTCGTCTGCCAGAAGGGCTCGGTGGGGGCCTGCGGCGACCTGGCTCCGATGGCGCAGATCGCGCTGCTGATGCTGGGCGAAGGCAAGGCCTATTACGAAGGCGAGCTTCTGGAGGGCAAGGCAGCGATGGAGAAAGCGGGGATTCCGATCCCCGGACTGGAGGCGCGTGACGGCCTGGCGACGATCAACGGCTCGAACCTGCTAACGGCGATGAGCGCGCTGTTCCTCTACGACGCGAACAAGTGGCTGAAGCAGGCAGAGATCGCTGCGGCGATGACGCTGGAGGCGCTGAAGGCGAACATGCTGCCCTACCATCCGATGCTGCACGAGATCCGTGGCTTCAGGGGGGCGATGCGCAGCGCGGCGGCGATCCGCAGGTGCGTGGAGGGCGGCGATCTTTACGAGGGCAAGCTGAAGTGCAAGGTTCAGGACGCCTACTCGATGCGCTCGACGCCGCAGGTGATCGGCGCGGCGCACGATTCGCTGGCCTATGCCCGCTCGCAGGTGGAGATCGAGCTGAACGGCGTGGGCGACAACCCGATCTTCTTCCCCGAGCACGACATGCAGCTCACAGGCGCCAACTTCCAGGGCACGCCGGTTTCGCTACCGATGGACATGGCGGGCGTGGCGGTGACGATGGTGAGCGTGATGTCGGAGCGGCGGATGAACCGTCTCAACAACCCGGCGCTGAGCATCGGCCTGCCGGCGTTCCTGACCAAGGGGGCGGGGATGTTCTCGGGGCTGATGCTGAGCCAGTACACGGCGGACTCGATGATTGTCGAGCAGCGCATCCTCTCGATGCCGGCGTCGATCCAGTCGATCCCTGCGGCGGCCGACCAGGAGGACTTCGTCTCGATGGGTATGAACACGGCGATCAAGAACTTCCAGATCCTCGACTGCGCGGACGTGGTGCTTAGCATCGAGTTCATGGCGGCTGCGCAGGCTCTCGATTTCCGGGATTACGCTTTCGGGCGGGGTGTGACGAAGGCGAAGGAGGTGATCCGGAAGTACGTCGATTTCCTCGACGTCGACCGCCCGCTCTACCCCGACCACACGCGTATGAAGGAGCTGGTGAAGTCGCGCGAGATACTCGGGGCGGTGGAGGGGGTTGTCGGCAGCCTGGGGTAAACGGCGGCCTCACTTTACAAGTGAGCAACAAGTCCGCGTAGATAAATCCAGCAGGACTCCTGTGAGACAAGCCTGCGGCTCGTGTCGCTCGCGGGATGAGGTGGTGCCACGCCTGCGTCGCTCATCGCAGCCGCGCCTTGACCTTTATCGCGATTGATCGCCGGTAGCTTTAATGCGAGATAGTACAGGGTTGTAAGGGATCAGGCAGCGGCCTCACTTTACAAGTGAGCAACAAGTCCGCGTCGCTGAGATCTTAGAAGAATCAGACGAGCGGGCCTGCGGCCCGTTTGCTCGCGGGATAGATGTACCCAGGGTGGCCCCCGCGTTCCGCGGGGCAGGACTTCGCTTACCCCGGGCTACAAATTGTGCAACCCTTTCAGGGTTGTTCTGCGGGGAACGCTTCGTCAGAGGTAAGTAAAGAAACACGGAGGCGCAAAATCCCGCCTTGGGCGGGACTACAGTGACTTGCATGGGGTGCTGCGTGGATAGGAATGTTCACGCTCCGACCAATATGTTGCCGGTTCGGGTCTAGTTACCCTCAGCCAGGTCAAGCTTCAGCAGCAGCATCTCGTAGCCGCCTTCGCCGAAGGAATCGGTGTGGCCGGCGAGCACAACCTCGCCCGATGCTGTGAGGCAGGCTGAGAGAGCCCAGTCGGCGGCATCACCCCCGAGGGATTTTTTCCAGACGACTTTTCCGTCGGCCGCGAGCTTTGCGAGAAGGACATCATAGACGTTCTTCTCGGCGGTTTTGGTGGCTCCACAGATCAGAAAGCCGCCGTCGGGCATTTCGACCGCGGCATTGCCGTGATCGTAGAAGCTGGACACGCCCAGAGTGCTGCTCCAGATCTCGTTGCCCTCGGGATCGACCTTTACGATGTAGGCGTCGAGGATATCCACCTCTCCACTGCGCTTGTCGTAGTCGCCGACGAGGAGGTAGTTGCCATCCGATGTTTTAATCATCGAATTTCCCCAGTCGACAAACTGTTTGTCGTACGATTTCTCCCAAAGCAAGTTGCCCTGGGCGTCGGTCTTGACGAGGTAGTAATCCATGTTGCCTGTGCCCCGGGAGGCGGAAGACCCAAAGAGCATGAAGCCGCCGTCGGCCGCCTGGCAAAGCGAATACGCCATGTCCGGTTCAGCCCCGCCGTATGTTTTGCTCCAGACTTCTGCGCTGGTGGAGTCGAGCTTCAGCAGGTAAGCGTCATATTGGCCGGCACCTGAGGAGTCG
>CBFCZO010000160.1:0-6533 GCA_965602675.1 uncultured bacterium
TCCTGCTTGCCCTGCTTCTCGTCCCTCAGCTGATTCAACACCTGCACCATCGAGCCGTTCACCTGCAGCATTGGTCGGCCGTTCAACCACTTCCCCACGTAATTGGAGGTGGCAACCAACTCCCCTTCCGCCGTCTCCGGAACAAAGGAATAATAATCTAGCTGCAGTTCGTACAGATTCTTCTTATCGGATTTCCTGTAGAGTGACGCCCCGCGCGCATGGACAATGTATATCATGCCGTCCGAACCCACGACCGCGTTGGAAAAGTAACTCTGCGTGTTTTCCCAGATAAGCCCTGTCTCGTTTGTAAACTGGCGCACCCATTTAATCGCCTTTACCTTCTTCTTCTTTCCAGCCCTGCCCCCGTCGTCGTCCAGTTCCTGCAGGTAGTACTGAAATTTCTTTGCGTGATGCTTGACCGTTTTTGATCCCTTTGGCTTGGCCACAGTATAGAGAAGCCTTTTGGTTTCTTCCGGCGCCGTAGCGCCTATGGCTGCTCCGCCGGAAGCGGGAAGCAATACCGGCGTGGGAAATGACGTCCAATACTGAATGCTCTTCGCCTTGGCGGTAACCTTCGTTTTGAAGTCAAACGAATTCCCCGTGCCATTGGGCTTGGCCGTCAGAATGTAGAGCTGATAGCCTGTGATCTCGCTGTAATCCTTGCCCTCGTCGTACGGCGTAAACTCAAATGATGTCATCACAAGCGGCAGCATCCACTTGCTCCCGTCCCACATCAGTCGATACGGCCGGACATGCCTGTAATCGCCGTCGCCCGGCAGGTCCACCTCTACCGGCGTAGGCGTCTGAGCGGTACCGTCGGCGTTCAACTCAAAAAAGTACGCCTCGCACGCCCGCTGGCCGCTGAATGTGTCGCTTCGCTCGTAGATACCGAGTCCCACAATGACACCGATGGTAAGCTCCCGCCTTCCCGCAGCCAGCCGCACCTCGTCGAAGTAGGAGTCTGCCGGCGGGGTAAACTCCGCAATCACTCTCGCGTCACCGATCCGCTTGCCGGATCCGCTTACATTCACTGCCACGATGCAAACGACATCGCTGGTGCCCGCGGGCCGAACAGCGAGAATCACCAAAGCGCTCCCAATGAAAGGTGCGCCTCCTCCCGAAAACCAGAATCCCGCGCAGTCGCGCACCCGGCCGCCTTCCGCATCGAAGATCATCCTCGATTTGCGCGCCCTGTCCTTCGACGTCAGCTTGAACGTGCGCACCCAATTCAAATCGTTGGCCTCGTCATAGTCGTCCGCGATTACCAGGCTCACGTTGTCATCCGGCACAAGCATCCCAAGCGGCTCGATGAATTGGCCTGTGAAGCCCTTCAGCTTGATCTTCTTGATCTTGAATTCCTTGACCGCATTCGCATTCTCATCCGCTGCCAACGCGGAAAAAATGAACAAAGCAACCAGCGAAATGATTGCCAAACCTGCCAATATTCTGCGCATAGCATCCTCCTGCCAAGATGTAAGCGGAATGCCGTCAAAAGAACCCCAAACCATGCAAACTCAGATTTGAATGAATAATATTACATCCTGTGCTAAATAAATATCTGTAACTTCAGCCACAGTTGTGCGTCTCTTGTAACAAAAGGCGGGAACGGCCGTCCTCGATACTGCGGCCCAAGCCGCCATTGTCGAGTTGAACACCCCATTACCGATTACTATGGGGGTCGCTAAATGCTATCGAGCAGATTACTTCACACAGTTCTGATTCTGATTTTTTTCGTTGCCGGAGCGCACGCGCAGACAGCCGATGAGATCGTCGCAAAATACATCGAGGCCATCGGCGGCCAGGCGGCCCTCGACTCGATTCAAACCCTCAGGATCGTCCGCGATTTCCGCCATGTCGAAGAAAACCGCACCGAACGCGGCACCTACTATTACATGCGCCCCGATTTCTATCGCTTCGAAGCCGGCAACGGTCTCACCTGCATCGTCGTCTCGGGCGGCAAATCCTGGCGCAAAACGCGCGAATCAGCCGACGAACCTTGGAAGCAGTGGGAGCAAATCGACCACCGCATCCCTTTTTGCCTCGACTGGCTCGGGCCCTTCCTCGACCACCAAAAGCGAGGTATCGAACTGGAGTATATCGGCAGGGAAAATATCGACTGCACCGATATTTTTCATCTCAAAATGAAATTACCCGGCGGCAGGACGCGCGACCTGTATTTCGACACCGAAACGAGCCTCTACTTCGGAAACGCAAACCAGCGAATCAGCGACTACCGCCCCGTCGGCGACATCCTCTTCCCCTTCCGAACCGAGGGCAAACATACCCTGCCCGACGGAAAGAACTTCCACAGCGCAACCACCATCATCGACGTCGAAATCAACCCGCCACTGGACGAATCGCTCTTCGCCCCGGAGCAGAAGCAATAGTGTCCCTTTGCGTCAGAATTGCCGCTGGCGATACAACCGTCGAAACCCTTAAATCAGACGCCGCCGCCAACATTAAAAAAGCCCCGGACATCCATCCAGAGCTCCATATCATCACCACCAACCGGCCGGCCCAGGCCCGGATCAATCATCTCGCACATAGAACTACTGCAAGCCGGAAGAATGGAATCGGCATCATGCCCGCAATCGGCTTCAGTTAACCGGCCTCCCGGTAATTAACACCCTTTAGGCCGGCGAAGTGAGAATCCTGCGTCCAGATGGCGGCCTCGTGAATCTGCGCCGTCGCGAGAATAATTGAATCGGCCATTGGAAGTTTCAGCGTGTGCCCCAGCCGCGCCGCTGTCAGGGCAGTCGAGTCGTCCAGCTCAGCTACCATGCCCTGACGCATCGTGGCTACCGCCTCTATCGCCGCATCCTCCCCGCGCTGCCTCATCACAACCCTGAAAACCTCGTATAGGCAGACGGTCGGCACGATCAACAGCTCAACTTGCTCAAGCGCGGGTGCATAGAACTCGGCTCCGGATCCGTCACCGAAAAATTCGAGCCAGCCGCACGAATCCACAATGTTCACAGCCGATCATCCTCCCTCGGGACTTCCGTATCGATGCCTTTTACGAAGCCTCGCATCTCACTGATCTTCCGCACGGGGACAAGCTCGATCCGATTCCCTACCAGGAACACCTGCATCTTCTGACCCGGAAATATGCCGCAAGTCTCGCGAATGCCCTTCGGGATCACTACCTGGTACTTCGGCGAAACAGTAACAGTTTTCATGGAAAATCCTCATCGATAGCGTCTGCGTAATACAATAGCCCTATCGATGCCCAAAGGCAAGTGCTGCGCGGCTGCCGCGAATCCTCGCGGCCTTTTTCATGTACGGAGGTGACAATGAGCAACCGTAACGGTAGAGGTGTGTCTTTGACACCTCGTAAACTTAACCTGATCGTCAGGAGCTATCTTTACAGGAAGAAACTGGCTGACACCTTGGAATCACTTCAATTTGCGCTCTTGTCAGCGATCCAGGAATTACCCGACGGGGTTGTTTTCGCTAGCGGTTATTCAATTTCCTCTGATCCTAAGACAGGCGAAATCAACCTGCCCCTGGACGAATCATACTTCACCCCGAAGCAGGATCAAATGAGCCCCTTTGCACCAGATTTGTCGCCATTGATTAAACAACTAACTATGATCTCATTTATCCGTACTAATCCCGTACTTCCTCATCCGTCTGAACAGCGTCGTCCGGCTGATGCCGAGCTTTCTCGCCGCCTTCGTTTTGCTGTTGCCGCTCGCCTCCAACGCCTCGACAATAGCCCTCCTCTCGACCGCAGCCCGGCTCTGCGAAACCTTGTCGGGCAGTGACCCCGACCCGGACTTTACCGCGACCACCGTCTCGCCGCGCACCTTCGCAGGCAGGTACTCGGCCCCCACCGGCGACCCATCAGCCATCACCAACGCTCCGTTTACGGCATTCTCTAACTCCCGCACGTTGCCCGGCCAATCAAAAACCTGCATCGCCTGCAGCGCTTCGAGCGTGAAGCCGTAATCGTCCTTGCCGAGGGGAGTTCCCAGCTTGACGATGAAATGATCTATCAGCAGCGGGATGTCCTCCGGCCGCGCCCGCAGGGGCGGAATGTTCATCGACACCACATTCAGCCTGTAGTAAAGATCAGCTCGAAAATCGCCTTTCTCCGCGGCGCCTTCCAGGTCGGAATTCGTCGCGGCGATCAGGCGGATGTCGACATTCAGCGGCCTCACCTCGCCCACCGGGATGAACTCGCCCGATTGCGCGAAACGCAGCAGCTTCACCTGCGCGTCCAGCCCCATCTCACCGATCTCGTCGAGGAACAGCGTGCCGCCGTCGGCCTGCTTCACCAACCCCGGCTTCGATTGCACCGCCCCCGTGAATGCGCCCCTGCCGTAGCCGAACAGCTCGCTCTCGATCAGGTTTTCCGGAATAGCGCCGCAGTTGAGCGCAACGAACCGACGCTCCCTCCGCCCGCTGTGCTGGTGGATCGCCCGCGCGAACAACTCCTTGCCGGTTCCGCTCTCCCCCGAAATCAGCACGCTCACATCGGTCGGCGCAACCTTCATCACCAACTCCAGGAGCTTCTCCATCCCCGCGCTGCGCGTGATGATCCCCTCGATCGAAAACCTCTCAACCAGCTTCGACTCCGCATCTTCAAGCCGCCGCTCGAGGCGCACCTGCTCCAACGCCCTCCTTATCGTGATCAGTATCTGGTCCGTATCCGACGTCTTCGTCAGAAAGTCGTAGGCGCCGCTGTGCACCGCCTGCACGGCCACGGGGATCGTGCCGTACGCCGTCAGAATCACAACCTTCCCGCGAAACCTCCGCTTCTGCAGCTCTTCCAGCGTCTGCATTCCGTCCATGCCCGGCATCTTCAGATCGAGCAGGATCAGATCGGGCTGAAACTCGCCCACCGCATTCAGGCACGCCCTGCCGTCGCCCGCTGTCTCAACCTCATAGCCGCGCTGCTCAAGCACGCTGCGCAGGATCCTCCGCATCTTGCGCTCGTCATCGACTACCAGTACCTTCTCGCTCACGTTCCTCCCTGCCCTATCCTGCCACACTCGTATCCGCCAACGGCAGGCTGATCACAAAGGATGTGCCGTCCCGCCCCGTTTCCTTCAATTCCAGGGTCCCCTCGTGGGCCTGCGCCACGTTGAACGCTAACGATAATCCAAGGCCCGTGCCCGTCTCCTTGGTCGTGAAAAACGGATCGAAAATCCTCCCGGCGATCTCCTCGGGTATCCCGCTCCCAGAATCTCTTACCTCGATCTCGGCCTTGCCGTCGGCCACAACATTTTTTACTGTCAGTATTCCTCCGCTCGGCATCGCCTCCAATCCGTTGAGAATCAGGTTCAGAAACAACTGCCGGAGCAGGTCCTCGCTGCCGTGGATCAGCACCGCCTCACTCTCGAGGCTGAGATCGATCTCGACGCCCCCCGCCTTCGCCTTGCTCTCCGCCAGGCGGACCGCTCTCCTGATCACACCGCCCAGCTCGACCGCCGAGAAGCTCTGTGGATCGATACGCCCAAGCACCAGCAGTTCCTCGATCCGGCTGCTCACCTGGTCTATCTCGTCCACCACATCGTCGGTCGTCTCTCGGTCCTCGTCCGCGAATTCGTATTTCGACTGCAGGTGCTGCACCGACACCTTGATGAAACCGAGAGGATTGCGAATCTCGTGCGCCAGCCCCGCCGCCACCTTGCCCAGGCTCGCCAGCTTCTCCGCTCTCTCCTGCCTCTCCCTCAACAACTTCTCCTGCTCGTGAAGCCGCCGGTTTTTTATCAGTATCGCCGCCGAGGCGCCGAACAGGCTGAGACACTGGTTGCTCCGCTTCTCACGTGACTGCCTCCTTCCGCCCACGATGGCAAACCCGATCACTCGCGCTCCGTCTGTGAAGGGAATCATCAGGCCGTTGCTCAAACGCATCAGCGTCTGGCCCATCTTGCCGGTCGATGCCAACTTATTGGCGAAGCCTCCCATCCGAGCCGGCGCGGCGTTTTGTATCACCCAGGAAAACAACTCAGGATCGCTGCTCCGCGACAAGGCCTGTTGCGCCTCAGGATTTATCTCGAGATCAACCGCAACGATTCCGAATCTCGTGCCCTCCTCCCTCAGCCAGAGCACCCATTCCTCAAATCCCGTTATCTCGGCTGCGTGCTTCCCGATCGATACCAGCAGGCTGTGCAAATTCTTTTCCGCGTTAGCTGCCGAAATCGCCTCGAGCACCAGCTTCTGCTCAAGCAGGATCTTGGACCGGACCAGGGGGCTCCACGTGCCGGCGGAACTTCTTCTGAGTGTAAAAAACCAGACCAGGAACAGGATGAGAAAAATGCAGCCGTGGATAATGACAGCAATCAGAAAGGCAAGCTGTTCACTCATACAGACAAAATACCACCGTTCCGGCGGTTTTCAATCAATGCAAATGTCTTCTCGCGTGTCGCCGTCTGTTGACATTCTCTGTCGTATCAACACCAGGCTTCGTTTTGCATGGTTATAATATTCAGGTCTGCATGTATTCCAGGTAGATCTGCTCGAGGTTCTCAGTCTCCAGCTCATCGCGGGTCTTGCTCATCACCAGGTTGCCTTCCTTCATGATG
>CBFCZO010000161.1:0-6469 GCA_965602675.1 uncultured bacterium
AAGGGCTGCAAGTACGCCCTCCCTGCATCCTTCGAACCGAAATATTTCATCAACGACAGCCCCTCCCAGGTAACCTTGATTCCGGTCAGGCTCAGCGGACTTTCATCGAGTAAAAGCTCGCCGATTTAAACCATTTGACCTTTCCGCTCTCGTCCATCTCGAAGATAACCTCCTCCCCGAGTTCGCCGTCATCGCGGACCCGCCGGAAGAAGTTGCCGCTGATCTGCTTGAGTTTCCCGATCCTGTCTGCCGGACTGTCAGTCGGCAGGATTATCATTGCCAGCTCACCTTTCCAGATGAACACAGCGGATTCACCCCAGTGCGTCATGTAGAGACCGGTGTATTGCTTCAGATCATCAGGTGCGGATTCCGGCTTCTCGGTGGCTTTCAGGGCTTCGGCGATAGCAGGGGCGATGATCTCGTAGGGCTTGTCGGTATACTCGCCGACCGCGGCATCCGCCGCGTTTATCATGCTGACAATCGCAATCTTATCTTTGGGGCTGATGGCGACCTTCGTGCGGTAGCCCGGGCAGCCACCGCTGTGGCCGACAAAGGTCACATCCTTGTTCCGCCAGTTCATGAATCCCAGCCCCCACATGGTGCCCCTGTCCCAGTCGACCCAGTTCACCCTTTGCATCTCTTTCAGCGTGTAGCCGCTCAGCAGGGAGTTGTCCCTGTTGTCAAGCGCCCTGAGCTGCCATGACGCGAACTTCGCCATGTCGAGCGCGGTCGAGGCCAGCCCCGCCGCCGGTGTGATGCCGTTTGCCTGGAAGAACGGCAGCCGCTCTCGCTCGCCCTTGCGCGGCCACCTGCTGTAGCCTATCGCCAGCCGAAGGCCGTACTGGTCCTCGGGCAGGAATGGCGTGGTGTCGCTCATGCCGAGCGGTTTGAGGATATTCTCTGTGACGTAGTCCTGATACGACGTGCCCGATACTGACGCCACAACCTCCCCCAGCAGCGAGAGGCCGAGGTTGGAATACTGGAAGTACGTGTCCGGCGTATAAAGCATCTCCTGTTCCGGAAGGTTCTTGATGATATCGGCCCGATCCGCCCAGGGCAGGTCCGGCTCGCCCGTGTACGGTTGCGCCGATTCGCGCGGAAGGCCCGAGGAGTGCCGCAAAACGCTGCGGATGGTTACCGGTGGCTCGTTCGGATCGGCCTTCTTGATGTCGAACCAGGAGAGGTACTTCGATATCGGGTCGTCCAGCCGCAGCTTGCCGGCGTCGCGCAGTTGCATTATCGAGATGCTGGTAAACAGCTTGGAGATCGAGCAGATGCTGTAGATCGTGTCCGGCCGGGCCGGTAATTGCTTCTCGATGTTTGCGTAACCGTAACTGTTGCTCCAGATGACATCCTGATCGTGAACCACCGCTATGGATAATCCCGGGAGCCTCACGTATTCCACCTGGGATTCAAGCCAGATGTCGAGAAGGTGAAACGCCTCCTGGACGCGCGGATTGTCCATCAGCGCCTTTTCTTGGGCGACAGCCTGCGTTCCCAGCAGCAGTATCATTATGACGAGTAACAGCCCCCGTCGAGTGACTAAACGGTACATGATCGCCTCCTGTGTTGGTCGGTGAACGCGAATGCTTACGCCATGCATTATAGGGTGTAAAGTCGATTATTGTATGAATATCGTGAACTTTCTTGGACTAAGAGATTGGAAACAGCGCTTCAGGCTTGAGTGACAAACGCGCAGGGCAAAGCATCGTTATCAAAAGAGCTCCTGCAAATCTGAAAGTCGAGCGAATACGGGCGGTCGGGGAAAGCGGTGTTCGATGCCGCGGATGTTATCGTTGGTCTGGATAATTCCTCGGATTTCTTGTAGCCTGTTTGTTATCCGGGCTTCATAATCGTTATGGTCATGCCCGATCTTGATGTTTCGGCCCGGGTGAACGGCCCTCTTATGGGCCGAATCAAACACAAGGAGTTCTGTACTGGTCAAGCGGGATACTCAGGAAACCTCAGCAACGCATTCCCATTCAGCTTCTCTCGACCTGATTCTATCCCACAAAAAGAAGAGATAAGCCCCACGCTGGCTGCAGACGGATAGGAGAGCATCGAAAACCCGATAAGCCGTACTTCGAGATCAATCGATATCGGATTAGTGGCGAAAGAAACGACTGGCCCCCGTCGTTAAGGTTTGAGGCTGGTTTTGATCGTTTAGATATAGGAGTTTTGTTTGAAAATCCCAAAACTGAAAATCGGAAGCATCACCGCCGACGTGCCAATTATTCAAGGCGGAATGGGCGTGAAGGTTTCTCTTTCCTCGCTTGCCTCCGCAGTTGCCAATGAAGGCGCCATCGGCACCATCGCCAGCGTCGGAATCGGAGACGTCAAAACATCGCTTACCGAATACGAGCGCGCCTCCCATGAAGGCCTGGTTATAGAAATCCAAAAAGCGAAAAGCATGACCGAAGGGCACATCGCCCTCAACGTTATGGGTGTGCTCAGCAATTCCGACGACCTGATTAAAACCGCCGTGAGTGAGGGAATCCGGATCATCGTCTTCGGTGCAGGCCTACCCTCAAGGCTGCCGGGCCTCGTCGAGGGGAACGATGTCTACCTCGTTCCCATCGTTTCCTCAGCCAGGGGAGCGGGACTCATCCTGCGCACGTGGGACAAACGCTACTCCAGGATCGCCGACGGATTCATCCTCGAAGGGCCGCTCGCCGGCGGCCACCTCGGTTTTAACGCCGAACAGCTCGAGCACCCCGAGCAGTTTTCACTCGAAATTCTGCTGCCTGAAGTGCTCGAGGCGATCAAGCCTTATGAAGATAAATACGGCCAGAAGATCCCTGTGATTGCCGGCGGCGGTATCTATGACGGCAAGGATATTGCCCGAATGTTGTCTCTGGGGGCTTCGGGAGTTCAGATAGCCACACGCTTCGTCTGTACCGAGGAATGCGACGTAGCGCCGCAATTCAAGCAGGCATACATCGACGCCCGCGAAGAGGACATCGTCATCATCAAGAGCCCCGTCGGAATGCCCGGAAGGGCCATCAACAACAAGTTCCTCGAAGACGTGCGCGCGGGAAAACTCAGTGTCAACTGCCCCTACAAATGCCTTGCCACTTGTAAAATGGGCGATGCCCGCTACTGCATCGCCCTGGCACTACTCAACTCCTGCGCAGGCGACGTGGACCACGGCCTCATCTTCTGCGGCCATAACGCCTACCGCCTCGACAAAATTGTCACGGTTAAAGAACTCATCTCCGAGCTCCTCGCCGAACTGGCCGAGCTGTAGACCTCCACAGAGCATGCGAAGCTGAGTCCGGGATTCCACCCGCCGCCGCGATCTACCGGCATCGGCGGTTCGACTCCTTCCCGCCCACTCGCCTGAAAGTGCTTCTGGAGTGCGCACCGATCGCTTGCCAAAGCGTAATCCCTGCGTGACGCTAGGTCGTAATCCGAAAGTGACTGTTGATTTGTTTGGTTTCCGACGTTTACGCTAATCCCTTGATAAAACGCGGCTTATCCGGAGCCCTCTTTCTGCCGCGTTCTGGCAGGATTTTTGCTCCTATGAGCATGGGACAAACTTGGGGATCGCTCATGTGGACGCTGCTAAAAAAAGAAACTCTCGAAAACCTCGTCACAATGCGCTTCATCATCGGCTTCCTCGCATGCAACCTCGTCTTCGGCCTCATCACATACGTCCTCATGCAGGACTTCCAGCTCGAGCTCAGCAGAGTCAGCGCCGCTCAGCAAGAGAGCAGGGAAGATCTGGAGCGCAGGCGTGTCTGGTCCCGCGTTAGGCCCACTATCATCAAGGAGCCCTCAATCTTGGCCGTCTTCGGCTCTAACATGGGCACCAACTGGGGCAAGCGCGTCTGGATTTCCCATACACGTATTCCCGTACTGACCACTGACGAGGCCGGCGACGCTGGCTCCAAAGACCTCCTCGCCTTCCTCTACGAGTTCGACTACACCAACATCGTACAGATCCTCGTCTCACTCATGGCCCTGCTGCTGAGCTTCGACGCCCTCAGCGGAGAGAAGGAGCGCGGAACACTCCGGCTCCTCCTCTCCAATTCCATTAAAAGAACAACCGTCTTCCTCAGCAAATTTCTCGGAGCATTCTTCGCACTCCTCATCATCGTCATCACCGCCTCCATCATCTCCCTCTTCATCTACCTGATTAACCTGCCGCGCTCACCGGGGGCCGGGGAGTGGATTTCCATCGCCCTCATCGTCGCCGCCGGCATTGTCTTCGGTGCCGTTTTCATCGCCCTCGGAATGCTCGTCTCGGCCTTCACACGCAAGACCTCGAGTGCCCTCATCGTCTGCATGCTCGCCTGGGTGTTGCTCGTCATCGTTCTGCCCAATTCGGTCGGATTCCTCTCAACCTCATTCGGCTTCAGCCGAGATCTGGTCGACTATCAGCGCAGCCTCGATGCCCTCGACAATGAGTATGCCGACAAGATGCAGATGTTCGTCCCGCTCAGAGATTTCACATTTTTTGCTGATTATTATTTGTCGCGGGAGGGGAGGATCAGGTTCACGGTCATGGGGGATAACTACTTGAAATTGAACCTCGAGCGACAGGTGCAGGCCATCAATGCCCAGTTCGAGTACGCCGTCAAACGCTACGACCTCGAGAAGGATTTTCGGGATGGGCGGGCGCAAAAGATGACGCTCAGCAACATCCTCCTCATGCTCTCCCCCTCCACGCTTTATGGAAACGTCGTCAACGCCCTGGCTCGTGTCGATGCCGCAAACCACGAGGCCTTTATGCAGCAGGCACGGCTCTACAGGGAGGAGGTCATCAGCTTCATCAGGAGCAACGGCGGCTATTCAACAAAAAGGTGGTTCACGTTTGACAGGGACGATGCCTCTTATCGCGACAAGATCAGGGAGCTCGAGGAACTTACCCTGGAGGAGCGGGGGCACATTACCCAGGAAGATCCTGATTTCTATACCAAACTGCAGAGCTGGATCATGGAGATGTACAGACACCCTGATGCCATCCTCGACCTCAGCGCAATGCCGAGATTCGATTTTAGCCCGCTTCCGCTGGCAGACGTTTTCAAGTACATCTGGCTCGAGATCTTTCTCCTGGTGGTCGTCTTCGCGATGGTCGTGGTCGTCAGCTACATCAGGTTCCTCAGTTACGATCCGAGGTGAATAAGATGAGCAAACTTATCATTTTCTGGCTCCGGCGGCACCTCAAGCAGGGAAGAATCCTTGTGATCTACATCCTCGCGTTTGTTCTCTTCCTTCTTAGTGCATTCGTTTATACCACTCGCTATCGAGCGGATATCGATAGCCGCAACGCCATCAACAGGCTGCTGGAAAACACAATTGCCGCCGTCGAGAACGCCGACCAACTCTCCGCCACGCAAATGAATATTCTTTTGCCCGCCTCGTCACAGCGTTTTGTCGTCGACAACAACCTCGACGACATGCCCATCAGTCGCGGAACGAACCCATTGATCGCTACCCTTCCCGAGAATGTTGGCGGAAAAAGAGTCGAATTCATCGGCCTCTGGGACATCGATCTCGCCTTTCTCGTCGGCGTCATCTTCTCCTTCCTTGCAGTCGTCATGACTTTCGACTCCATCAGCGGCGAAAAGGAGGGGGGCACTCTGAGCCTCCTGCTCTCCAATTCCGTCCCCAGATACCAGATTGTGCTCAGCAAAATCATCGCCGCGGCCCTCACCATCGCTATCCCACTCCTCGTCGGATTGATTTTCAACAGCCTCTTCCTCAACTTCACCGGCGTAATCACCTTCGACTTCGAGCAGGCTTTCATCCTCGCCTGCTTCATCATCCTCTCCGCCGTCTTCCTCTTCTTCTATTGCGCACTCGGTGTGCTCATCTCATCACTCAACCGAAACTCCATCACCAGCCTCGTCATCCTCCTACTAATCTGGGTCGCCCTCGTCGTCCTCATCCCGGGAGCCTCACGCCCCATCGCCGGAGAGATGATTTACATTAAAAAGCAGGAGGAGTTGTCGGAAGAGATTTCCTCACACTGGAGCGAATTCAACCGTCGATACCACGAGGTCGGGGCGTGGGACAGGAATTACGAGGTGGCGAGAACCGATGGTTTCAAAAAAGAGTATAAATGGGGCGAAATAAGAGACGTCCTCCTCAATAGCATCCAGGGTAGCATCGATTCCCACTTGAGAGACATGTACGCCCAGGCGGAACTTGCCAGAAGCGTTTCCCGCCTTTCCCCCAACATGGTTTACAAGTTCGCCATCTCCAGAATCGCCGGCACCGGCTATCTCACCGTCAAGGACTTCTATTCCCAGGTCGGCCGCTATAAAAGAGTGCTGTTCAACTTCCTTAAGAACCAGGACGCCCTCGATTCCGAGAGCCCGCACATCTACGGCTCCCAGGGCAGGGGATATCTCTCGCGCAAATCCCTCACAGCCGATATCCCCCGATTCTCTTATTCAAAAGCGACCATGTCGGCGCGTCTGGGAGACGTCTCCGTGGATTCCCTCATTCTCTTCACCCTCGC
>CBFCZO010000162.1:0-6367 GCA_965602675.1 uncultured bacterium
TACATCTTCTCCGACTATACCGGTTACTCGATCTGGGCCTCCGCCGGGCCCGGCGGCTCGATCTCGCCCTCAGGCAAGGTCCGCGTAATACGCTCCTCCAGCAAAACATTCAACATCACACCCGATCCCGGCTACGAGATCGCCGATGTGATAGTTGACGGCTCTTCAGTCGGCGTTGTTTCGTCATACACCTTTCACAATGTCAGCAGCAACCATATGATCAAGGCTGAGTTCGAGGCCGCTCCCGGCTTGCTGCTGGTCCACCTCGGCGGCCTGCACGTCGACATCCCCGGGCTGCAGTGGCAGGTCTCCGGCTCCGGCTCGTGGAACTCCTGCGGCGAGACCGTCCCCCTCACGCCCGGCAGCTACACCGTCACCTTCATGCCCGCCCCCGGCTGGCTGATCCCCGACGTCGAGGTCGTCGTGCCCATCGGCTCCGGCGTCGTCAAGGTCAGGCCCCAGCCGATCCCCTTCCTCATCACCCACTGCTCCGACTACGATGGCGACGGCGCCTGCGATATCTCGCTCTTCCGCCCCTCGACGGGCAAATGGCTGGTCCTCGATATCCTCGAGAAGAAGTTCGGCAAGGAAGGTGACTGGCCCGTCCCCGGCGACTACGACGGTAACGGCATCGCCGACCTGGCTTACTGGCGGCCCGGCAACGGAGTCTGGCGAGTCTGGAAGCAGTTCCGGATCAAGGGCTTCGGCCAAAAGGGTGACGTGCCAGTGCCGGCCGACTACGACGGCGACGGCCTCACCGATGCCGCCCTCTTCCGCCGCTCCACCTGCGAATGGATCGTTCGACACAGCTCGACCGGCACAACCGAGACGACAGCCTTCTCCGGCAAGGGCTTCTGCGTGCCGCTGCCGCGAGACTACGACGGCGACGGCCGTGCGAACCTGGCCGTCTACAGTCTGGCCGACCGCGCCTGGTCCATCCGCGCCTTCGGCGGGGGCGGCGTGGACAAGGTGGTCCGCTACAGCCGAGGGGGCGATGTGCCGGTGCCTACCGACTACAACTGCGACGGTCTGGCCGACATCGCCATGCTCAACCGCAAGAGCGGTGTCTGGCGTGTCTACGGCCTCTTCAAGGCCAAGGTATCCAGCAAAACCGGCGACGTGCCTGTCATAGGCGACTTCGACTGCGACGGCTACCCCGAGTTCGGTCTGTTCCGCTGCGTCAACGGCGTGTGGTACCTCGGCTCCAGGATCGAATTCGGCTCCGGGGAGGACATCCCCCTGACCCGCGGCCGCTAGCAGCCGCCGTCAAAGTAAAGCGCACCTATTAACAAACCCGGCCTGCATCCGCACTATGCTTTTGTGTAGGGCAGTGGATGCACGTGAATCCGATTTGCGCCTTTACACCCCAACCCCCATATGCTATAATGTGTTGATTTTACGGGCTTTATCGCAGACACACGGGTTGAGTCGAAAAAGATATGAGAACAACTGGTCTCCCCCTCCTGATCCTCGCTATATTCGCGGTGACACTGGTTGCGAGTGAGCTGGACGAAGGGGCGGTAAGGCTCTATGACAGGGCGCAGCGGGCCTACTTCGACCTGAAGTCGGATGAATCGATGTTCAGCGATGCCGCCGCCTGGCAGCGGGTCATCAGCGCCTACCGCCTCGTAATCGATTCCTACCCCAACGATCCACTCGTCGACGACATCATCTTCATCACCGGCGGCGTCCACAGGGAGATGTACGAAAATTTCGGCGACCGCTCATCCCTCGATAAGGCTATCTCCAGTTACCGCACGGTCCTGCGCGATTTCCCTGATAGCTATCTCCAGCAGGCCGCACTTTTCGCCATCGGCGAGATACAGGAGCACAACCTGTCCGACACCGTGCAGGCTCTGGAGATCTATCAGGAGTTGATCGCGCGCTTCCCAAAGGGTTACAAGACGTCGGCGGCAAGGCAGCGGATCCAGGCACTCACGGAACAGACCGGCGGGAACGGCGGTTCGGAAGGGGAGGGAACCGATCAACCTCAGCCCGATGGTTCCTCAGAGCCTGCCGAAAAGGATCCCGAGCCGGCTGTCGAGCAAAGCACCGGTCCGATATCTATCACCGACATCCGCACCAGCTTCGGTCGCAACAACGGCCGCGTGGTCATCGAGCTGAGCAGAGAGACCACATTCGAGTATAAACAGCTGCCGGCCCCCAATCCGCGTGTGTATTTCGATCTCTTTGGTGTAAATCTTGCCGAAAGCCAACTCAAGACCGATTCAATCGCCATCTCCAACCGCTATCTCAAGCGCATCAGGCTGGCGCAGAACAATCCTGCTGTGGCGCGTGTGGTGCTCGATTTCGACAGCTTCCGCCGCTACCAGGTCTTCACCCTGCCCTCGCCCTACCGCATCGTCTTCGACCTCTACGGCGTCGGCAGCGGGCCGTCATACCTCTCGGCGGCGGGCAAGGTTCCCGGCGAAAAAGAGCCGACGGTCGAAGGCGCCGACCGCACCGCCGACGGCTCCTATTCGATCTCCCGCCAGCTCGGCGCCAAGATCAGCACCATCGTCATCGATCCCGGCCACGGAGGCAGGGATGGAGGTGCCAGGGGAGTCCAGGGCCTGAAGGAAAAGGATGTCGTCCTCGATGTCGCCAAGCGGCTCAAATCGCTGATCGAGAAGGATATGCCGTGGATCGACGTTAAGCTCACCCGCGACGGCGACAAGTATATCTCTCTGGAGCAACGGACCGCTTTGGCGAACACGATGGAAGCCGACCTCTTCTTCTCGATCCACGCCAACGCCAGCCGCAAGCGCGGCCGCAGCAGCGGCATTGAAACCTACTTCATGAACTTCGCCAGCGACAAGGAAGCGGAGGAACTGGCCGGTAAGGAGAACGCCTACTCGCAACTCAACCAGGCCAAGCTAACCGGCCTGCTGAAGCAGATCACGCTTAATAACAAGAAGGAGGAGTCGCGCGAGCTTGCCCGCTTCGTGCAGACGAATCTTTACCGCAACACGAAGCCGGTCAATCGCTACGCTCAGAACCGGGGCGTACGCAGCGCGCCGTTCGTGGTCCTCATCGGCGCCAACGTTCCCAGCGTGCTCGTGGAGATCTCCTTTATCGACCACGCGGTCGAGGGCAAACTGCTGCTGACCAGCGGCTACCGCGACCGCATCGCCCGGGGACTCCTGGGGGGGATAAAGGCCTACGTTGAGTCGCTGCAGTAATCCGGCTTATCAATTCCTTGCCATTCCCTACGATTTCCGTAAGATTGCCAGGTTGGCCGCCGGGGCGTTTCGCCGACGGCTTGCCTGCACCAGGCGTCTGGAGATCGGAAAAGGAATATGGCTGAAGAGGAAGGGAAGAGCCCGGAGGAGGTGAAAGCCGCCATCCGGGATTACTGGAACGGGCAGATCCACGATCTGGAGATGACCGACAATCCGCCCGGCACCGCCGGCTTCTACCACGACCTGGCGGAATACCGCTACGACAAGAACCGCTACCTGCTCAAGCTGGTCGACTTCGAAGCCTACAGCGGAAAAAAGATCCTCGAACTGGGCTGCGGCGTCGGGCTCGACCTCGCCCGCTTCGCACGCGGCGGCGCGCACGTGACGGGCATCGACCTCGCACCGTCGGCTATCGACCTCGCCGGGAAGAACTTCGAGATCAACGGCCTCGAAGGTCATCTCGCGGTGGGGGACGGGGAGGCGCTCGAATTTCCCGACAACACCTTCGATCTCGTCTACGCTCACGGCGCTCTGCAATACACCACTGATCCGCAGCGGATGGTCGACGAGGCCCGGCGTGTGCTCAAACCGGGTGGGAAGTTCTTCGGCCAGCTATACAATCGCAAGGGCTGGCTGGTATTCATGTCCAAGGTCGCTAAAGTGAAGCTGGAGCACACCGACGCGCCCGCGTTCCATCTGAACACCGCGAAACAATTCAAGCGGATGCTGTCCGGCTTCTCAAAATCCAGGGTGCTCGGCGAACGCTTCCCGGTCAAATCGAGACTGCAGAAGGGAGCGAAGGGTGTGTTTTACAACCTCCTCTTCGTCAATTTCTTCAAACTTGTGCCCAAGCCGATGGTCCGGCGCTGGGGAGCGCACCTGATAGGATTCGCCACCAAGTGATTTTTCTCCGAAAGCAGGAATCTTCGTGAAAAGAAATATCGCAGCACTGACAGACCGCACCTTCGACCTGGTAGTAGTCGGTGCCGGCATTTACGGCGCCGCTGTAGCCTGGGACGCCGCCGCGCGAGGCCTCTCGGTCGCATTGCTCGACAAGGCCGACTTCGCCTCCGGCAATTCCTCCAGCAGCCTCAAGATCGTCCACGGCGGGCTGCGCTACCTGCAGACATTGGACATCCCGAGGATGCGTACCTCCGTCCGCGAGCGGATGTTCATGCTGCGCATGGCGCCCCACCTCGTCCATCCGCTGCCCTGCCTGATGCCGACCTATAGCAAGCTGATGAAGAGCAAGACGGTCATGCGCTTCGCCATGCTGCTTAACGACATCCTCAGCGCCGATCTCAACCGCAAGATCAAAGATCCCTGCAAGAGGATACCGCGGGGCCGTGTGGTCGGCAGGGAGGAGTGCCTCAGGCTCGCTCCCGGCCTCGGAGAGGCGATCGAGGGCCTCGGACCGGTGACGGGCGCTGCCGTCTGGCATGACGCCCAGATGTACAACTCCGAGCGGCTCGAGCTGGCTTTCGTGATGTCGGCGGCACGCTCCGGAGCGCAGGTGGCCAACTACGTCGAAGCCGGCGGCTTCATCACCGATGGACCGCGCGTGGTTGGCCTGCGGGCCCGCGACCTGATCGGCGGCGGCGAGATCGAAATCGGCGCGAAGATCGTGCTGAACACCGTCGGCGCCGGCATCGACAGCGTTCTCTCGCTGCTCCGCGGCCATCCCGGATCCTCCGCAAACAAAAGAAGAATTAAGCTCTCCACGGCAATGAACCTGGTGATCAAACGCCGCTTCCTCGGCGATCACGCCGTGGGCGTGCGCAGTCCCTTCGAACGCAGGAATTCAGGCGGTGTCTACCGCGGCTCGCGCGTCCTTTTCCTTACCCCGTGGCGGCAGTACACCTTGGCAGGCACGCAGCACCTGCCGTTCGACGGCGAGCCAAATGGCTGGTCCCCGGGCGAGGAGATGGTTTCGGATTTCGTCGAGGAAGTTAACCGCGCATATCCCGGGGCTAAGTTGAGCCTCGACGACATCGGCTATGTCCATTACGGCATCATCCCCATGGACAGCGTCGACAACAGGTCGGGCGAGGTCAAACTCACCAGCCATCACAAGATGTGGGATCACGCCCGCACCGACAAAATCGAAGGCCTGCTGAGCGTTGTCGGCGTGAAATACACCACCGCACGGAATGTCGCCGAGCGAACCGTCGACCTGGTCTTCAGGAAACTGAAGCGTAAACCGGCCGCAAGCTGCACCCTAGACAGGGTTCTGGTCGGCGGCCAAATCGGCAGATTCAGCGAATACCTGGAGCGGGCGGTCGCAGGCAAACCCAACGGCCTCGACGGCGATGTCGTCAGGCACCTGGTGCACAGCTACGGAGCCGAACACAAGAACATCCTTGCCGAGATCGACGACAGTCCCGATCTCGGCCGAAAGCTCCCCGGTTCGTGCGAAGTGCTGATGGCCGAGGTGAGCCACGCCGTGAGCCAGGAGATGGCGGTCAAGCTGACCGACGTAACTCTGCGCCGAACTGACCTGGGTTCGGCAGGTTTTCCCGGCGACGAGTGCCTCCAGGCCTGCGCGGCGTTGATGGCCGCAGAGCTCGGCTGGGACGACAAACGCAGGAAGAGCGAAATAGAGCAAGCCAAGTCGGTTTATCCGGCTTGAGGGGGAATCGATGATCGACGAGGCCGGCAAAGAGCTGATAATCGCTTTATATGAGAAGGGGATGGTGCGCACGTGGTTCCGCCACCGGCCCGAGGGCTGGAAGCTGATCTCGGGCCTCTGGAGCCCGTTCTACATTCAACTGCGCGAGATCTCCAGCTTTCCCGAGCTCCTCCGCCTCGCTGGGGCGAGCCTGGGGGCCTTGATTAAATCCAGGGTGCCCGACGCTGCAAGGCTGGTGGGGATAGCGTTTGCCGGCATCCCGATCGCCGTGGCCGCCTCGCTCGCCAGCGATATCCCCGCAGCTATGACTCGGAAGATCGAGGGAGTGAAGACTCTCGAGCAACTCCAGAACGAGATCGAGCGCTACGGCCAGCACGCCCTCGTCGAAGGCGAGTTCGGGGACGGCGACAAAGTTGTGTTGGTCGATGACCTCGTCACCCGATTCGACTCAAAGCTGATCGCCGCAGCCCAGGTGGAGCACGAGATGCGACGGCGCGGCTTGAAAGACATCGTTTGCCGCGATGTTGCGGTCCTCGTAGATCGAGAGCAGGGAGCC
>CBFCZO010000163.1:0-6270 GCA_965602675.1 uncultured bacterium
CCGCACAGCCCTGTCCTGCCATCCAATTTAGTGGCGCAGACATTCCTGTCTGCGAACAAAAAGGGCGTCCCCCGCACAGCCCTGTCCTGCCATCCAATTTAGTGGCGCGGACATTCCTGTCTGCGAGCAAAAAGGGCATCCTCCGCCCAGCCCTGTCCTGCCATCCAATTTAGTGGCGCAGACATTCCTGTCTGCGAGGAAAACATCTCATCTGGTGGCGCGGACATTCCTGTCTGCGCCCTAACTGGTTTAGCGCCCGCAAAGGAACGCCCGAACAATCCCGAAGGGGTTACACAATTCCTAGCCCGGGGTAATCAAAGCCCTGCCCCGCCAGAGGCGGGGGCCACCCCGGGAACGCGCCACCGCCCCTCCAACAACCCTGTAAGGGTTGAACAATCCACCAACACCTTCGGGATGTAACAACGCGGGGCGCAAAGGGGTCAGTCCTATAATTCTAGAAGTCTCCATTGGAACAAAAAGCCAGCACTTAAGATATGGCAGGCATCCCCTCGAGCACGTCAGCCTAGAATTTTATAGGACTGACCTCTTTGCACATATTGCTCACCTTAAAATCCCAAAATTAAAGTGAGAATTAGGCACCAACGCATCCCGCGAGCAAAACAAGCCGCAGGCTTGTCTCACATGAATCCTGCTGGATGCATCTATGCGGAACTGTTGCTCACTTCTAAAGTGAGTTGCTTACTTGTAAAGTAAGTTGCCGCCAATAGCGACCAATCGCGATACTGGCTACGACCTCGCAAAGCAACAGTAGGGGCGTCCGCCGCGGCGGATTCAATCCGCCCTATCGCGCCCCGCGCGATACCCCCCTCCAATCTCGCTGCACGCATCCCGCGAGCCGATGAATTCGCCGCAGGCGAATGATTTGGATTGAATTCTACTGGATCCCAGCGACGCGGACCTGTTGCTCACTTCTAAAGTGAGCGAGTGCTAGCCTCCCCATTTCAGGACTACCGAAGCCCACTGCCGGCGATCAATCGCGATAAAGGTCAAGGCGCGGCTGCGATGGGCGACGCAGGCGTGGCGCAAGTCACTCCGAGGAGAGCAGAGCAGCCGCAACGCAGAGATTTGAAGCGAGTGCTCGCCGTCCCTCTAGAACCGGCACATCAAAATATCCTTCAACTCACCCTCCTCCGCCGCGCAATAATCCCGCAGCAACTCATACAACTGATCGTTCAGCCGGTCCGCTATCCGCAGCACCGTCCGCCGCGCGCACCGCAGAAAATGCGCAATCTCCGCGTCCGTCATGTCCCAGATATAACGCAGCGCAAACGTCACACGCAGCCGCGGGTCGAGTTGCCAAAGCGCCGACTGGAAATCGATGTAAAAAATGATGTCGTCGTCGCCCGCCTGCCGCAGCGGCTGGTGCTGCTGCAGAAAACCGACCACCGCCACCTCCTCCAGATACTCCCACGACGATGGATTGCCGATGTGAAGCAGCAAATTCAGGTAGCGCTCGATCATCCGCTTCACCGCCTTGCGGCGGAAGAGCCTCATCTCCGAGCGAACCTGCTCCGGAGTCGCCTGCGCAAGTGCTGCGTATGCTGTGAGTTCCGTTCCCGTTCGACCTGCCGCCTCAGCCATAGTGCACCTCTGTTCTGAAACCGTTCGTGGTTTCTCCCTGTTCTCAAAACGGGCACCCTCTCGCTGAGACCGCTTTACCTATCTGCCTGGATTCGTCTTGAACCCAATCTAAAGATTTAGTTGAGTTGTGTCAAGTAAGAATAGTTTTTAGTTTAGTTTTATCAATTGACATCGGGCCGAATTGAACCTATCCTTGACTTATGAGGAGGTTTAAAAAATTCGCGGACTTCCTGCGCGCAAAGCTCGGCGGACGCCGCGATGCCATGCACGCCCGCCTGGCGGAGTACCTCGGGGTCCACCCCAGCCAGATCAGCACCTACAAGGACGGCCAGAGCCCCAGCCTCAGCCGCTGCCTCCAAATCGCCCGCTTCTTCGGCGAGCCGCCAGAGAGAATCGTGGCACTGGTCGACAAAACGGCCGAGTGGCGGCAGCTGCGAGCCATCGTCGCAGGCGACATCGCCTCCACCGGTGAAGCCGAACCCTCCCCCGCGCGCTTACCCCTGGTCGGCACCGCACAAGCCGGCGGCGTCGAGCTCGCCTTCGATTACACCGACCAGGGTTTCCCCCCCGGCGCAGCCGACGAATTCCTCTCCGCCCCCGCCGAACTTGCCGATCCCAACGCCTACGCGCTTCTTATCCGCGGCGACGGCATGGAGCCCCTCTTGCGCGAGGGCGACCGCGTCGTCGTCTCGCCCGCGCAACCCTTCGTGCCACGGAGGCTCCACGTCGTGCGAGCACGCGACGGCCGAGCCTGGCTCCGCCTCGTCGAGCGCCACGGCGACACCTACAGCCTGCTCAGCATCAACCCGGCCTACCCGCCGGTTTACCTTCATGCCGACGACCTCGCCTGGCTGCACCCCGTAACCTCGATTCGCTTTCGCTGAGCGCCTCGCCTACCACAACCACGGCGTCGTAGCACTCTCCCGCAGGCCACTCGCCCACTATCCGAACGCGGCAATGCCGGTTGGCGAAATAACTCACCCTCGCGTTAACTCCCCGCACCACCACCGCCACCTCCACAGTCTCGCTCATCAATCACCAGTTCTCACCGCCACCACGGCCGCCAGCAAAGCCGCCGCCCGGAAGTGCTCCGCGGTCGCCGCTGCCAGAGATATCGTCACCCGCTGCTGCTGAACCAGCAGCAGGTCGAAGCGCCGCCACCAGCCCTTCAGGCAGGACGCGCCTACCTCCACGAAACTCAGCATCGGACAGCTCTCGTTACACGGCTCGAAAAACGCAGGACCGTGCAAAGCCACCAACACCGGGCGCAGCGGCGCGCGTATCGACTCCAGCAGGCGCGCCACCGCCGAACCCTCGGGATGCGCTTTCCCAGCCGCCATCGACAGCAGCTCGCCGCGGTCGAAGAAGAGGTCCCGCCTGTTCCACGGCAAGTGGAATGGCTTCAGCGGAAACTCTCCCCTCCACAGTTTGTTGTAAATCGTCTTGGGACTGATGCGCAGAATGTGTGCGGCTTCCTTTATGGAAACGAACCCTTCGGCCGCAACACTATTGCACTCGTTTTCTTCCATAATCCTTTCCCGGTCAAGTAACAGGGAAATAAAAGGAACAATAAATGTGTGGCAATTCCCTTACTCTTAAAAAATTAAAACTAATCAATTTGGGGCAAACTATTCAACCAGCCGGGCTAACTCCGCGCCCGCGCCCGCCGCCGCTCCCCGCCCCCGCCTCAGTCTGCCCGCTGACTGTAGGGGCGAATCCTGTCCCGCTACATGCGGGATTCAATCCGCCCGATCCCGCCGACGGCGGGATAATCATTTCCATCCCCTCAACCGGATTGCCGATATGTTTCTCTACCCACCTCTGATGATGCACACACTCCAATCAACCCCAACGGGGCTGCACAATTTCTAGCCCAGGGTAAGCAAAGCGCCACCCTGGGTACAATGCCGCCGCAAACAATTTGCCCTGAAAGGGCAACCCAACTTCATCCCTTTGTGCCCCACTGTCCGCCTCCTCACAAACGTATACGGATACCCCCCGCGCCAATCTGCGCGCAGGGATTCCTCGTCCGAAACCTGTCTGGGAATTAAAAAACGGAAGGCTTCACTTCTACAGCGCTTCGCTCAGCACCTCGTCCACCGTGCTCCGCGCCACCACCCAGTCCTTCGCATCGTCGGTCAGCTGGATCTTCGCTATCTTGCGGTGCTCGACAAATTTGTCCGCCACTTCCTCGTCCACTCCGAGATACACCGCCAGGTCGGACAACGAGAGAAACGTCTTGCGCGTGCTCATCGATATCGTCGCCGCGACGGCCAGAGCCTCCTCCATCGAGTCGAAACGCTCCAGAACCTCGTCCATCAAAAAACGCAAGGCGCCGGGTTGGCTCAGTCCATCCTCTGAATCCAACCTTTCCGCGGGAGGAAAGGTGTGAACATCGGCTTGATCAACAATCCTCAGAGGTGACCGCGAGGCCGGAGTCTGTGCAGCAACTGCTTCAAGCGGTCTCAACCGTAATCCCCAATTCGCGATCGAGCTGGCCATCTTTCTAAAGGCGCGGACAATATGTGGTAGATAAATGCCCATCAGCATCAACGACACTACTATCGTGAAGAACCATGGATCGAGATATCGCAACGCCGACCAGAATTCCTGGAACTCGCTGAAGAGCTTGAAGATTGTGGCTGCGAAATACGAAAGACCCATCACCGACATGCCGATCAGCAGAATGTTGCCGCTCCTGACGGCAATGCCGAGAGAAAACGCCTGCCCGGCGTAAAGACAGAAGGGGGCTAAGGCGTAGCGCAGGTTCCAATCGATCGGCAGGAAAGGGACGACGACGAGACAGAGCAGCGCACCCCAGGACCAGAGCGGCTCACTGCCGCTTTCCCGGCGCACGAGCTCGACCACCGCACCAAGAACGAGGAGGTTCGTAACGACTATTTTGGCTAGGTAGAACGGATGGGTGTAGAAAAAGAGCAGGTAGATAACCGTCGAAGCAGAGGCTATAAGGGCGTAGCACACAAACCAGATGTAGCGCCGCCAGCGCGAGTGCGCAAGCACCGCCAATCCTAACACCCCCAGAATGAAGGTGTTTATCCAATAATGTACTACGCCCCAATCCACCATTCAGACCTTTGAGATTTAACCACCAGGCGGAGGAGGTGGAGGTCCCGCCGGATCGTTATCTCCGTAATCCGGATATGCGATATAATAGCCCGATCCGTTGTCAATTCCTACCTTACCCTTCCCGTGCAACCCAAACCATAAATCAAAGTTCGAGCTGTCACTCGGCGCGAACGGCATGCCAAAAGGCAGCCAGATCACCATCATCAGCGCAACTACCGCGAAAACCGCAACTGCCTTCGCACGGGTACCACTAGATACTAACATTTGTCACCTCGCTGGTTAAAGTTGGTCTTCACGGGACCCCACGCCCCGCCTGAAACCTCGGTATACAACTACGCAACGCTACAACTCTTTGCTATCTCTACACTTTTCTGCTTTGATTCAACTCCCTACAGCAACCACCAAACTCTTTCTTAAGAACAGCCTAATGCTCTAAAACATGCATCGTCGCGTAATAGCTACCGCTCCCAGCAAGGTATACGACTCAATATAGATAGCGATCACATCTATTGCAACTATTAAATACAATTTGATTCAAAAAAACTTAACACTTGTTGTTTCATCTGTGATTAACGCCCTTTATGCACATCCCCCCACCATTACTCAATGAGTTTCCTGCGGAAAACGGCAAATTTTTAACGCTTTTTTAGGCGGAAAACAACAAGTCCGGCAAAAATCAACGCCGATGCGATCAAAAATCCCCAACTCAGCCGCTCAAAACCCAGCGCCACCGAAAAAATCGCCGCGAAAAGCGGCTGCAAGTTGAAAAAAATCGCCACCTTGGTCGAAGGCAGGTGCTTCAACGAATACTGATGCAACTGGCTCGTGCCCACCGTCGCGAAAACTATCAGGTAGAGCACAGCCGCCCAGCCGAGCGCCGTCACCCGCCCCGCCCCCCAATCCTGCTCCAGCATCGGCATCAGCGTAAACGGCACCACAAACGGCAGCGAATAAAGGTAGGTCAGCGCCAGCGTCCGCCGCGTCCCATAGGCCGCGACCACAGGCTTCGAAAGCACCGTGTAAAGCGAAAACGTGAACACCGCCCCCAGCGTCAGCAGGTCGCCCGCCAGGTAGCCTTGCTCCAGGCTGATTCCCCCCTCCGTCGCCAACAACGCCGCGCCCGCAAACGCCGTTCCGATGCCCACGCCCTGCAGCGGTGAAACCTTCTCGCCCAACAAAAAAATCGCCAGCACAGCGGTGAAAACCGGCAGCAGCGTGAACATCAACGCCGAGTGCGCTGGCGTCGTGTGCTGCAGCCCGTAAATCCACAGCAACTGGCTCGCCGCCACCCCCGTCAGGCCCAGCGGCAGGAACGTCTTCCAATCCCGCAGCGCCCCCCGCGCCGGCCGGCGCGCCACCGTCAGCACCACGAAAAAAAGCGGCGTCGCCACCACCATGCGCAGCAACGTCAGCGCGAACGGGTCGATCTCCGAAATCGCGAACTTCGCGTTGACGTAGTTGAAGCCCCACAGCAGACCCGCCAGCGAGATCGCCAATGAGCCCTTCGCCTCGTCCGACACCAGTTGCCTCCGGTTTTCGGCAGAGGGTAATGGAAGCGTCGGTGATTCACAACCCCGCGGC
>CBFCZO010000164.1:0-6237 GCA_965602675.1 uncultured bacterium
CGGACATTCCCTTGTCGCGGCAGAGCTCCACGGAGCCGGATGTCTGCACCGTCAGAAGCCTTTGGGATCTCATCGGTGCGGAATTGTTGCTTACTTGCAAAGTAAGAGATTTGAAGCGAGTGGCCGCCGCAGCCTAATTGCTGACTTCACCCCCTCCCTGCGCTATCATGTATCAATTCTTATAAACGGCGGTGACCGGCCATGGCTGAAAACAATAACAAAGAAAAAACCTGCGCCTACGAAATCAAGAATTCCCCAGGATTCGAGGACTACAAATGTACCCGTCACGTCTGGGTTGACGGCGGCCCCGACGAAAAATTCTGCCTCTTCCACAGCGAGCAGGAAGGTAAAAAGAAAGAAGCCTTCAAGAGGGAGATAGATCTATTCAAAGAGGGCAATCCTACAGAATATCTCTTGGGCGGTAAAAAAAACGCTATATCTTACTACGATTTTATAGGCTTTTGCTTTCCCCAAGGCTGTTCTGACTTCAGCAATCACGATTTCGATAAGCCAGTTAGTTTTAATAAGACCACTTTCAGCGGCCACGCCGAATTCGATAGGACCACTTTCTATGGCGACGCCGGGTTCCCAGGAGCTATCTTCAGCGGCGACGCCAGGTTTGTAGGAGCCACTTTCGACGGTCATGCCTCGTTCTTTGTAATAACCTTCAGCCGTGGCGCCGACTTCACAGACGTCACCTTCAACGGCGAGGCCTATTTCACTGGAGCCACCTTCAGCCGCGGCGCTTGGTTCCTTGGAGTGACCTGCAAAGGCGGAGCCTGGTTCCCAAGAACCACTTTCAGTGGCGGACAATTTTTCTTCGATGTATTATCCAGTAATTCCTCACTAGATCTAACTCGCTCTCTCATAAAGGGGGATATTTTTATCAAGATTCTTCCGGCGAAAGAACGTCTTCCGTCATCCTTGTCTATTAGCGCTGCTGAAATAATGGGCAACCTCTCGATTACGAACTCCGAAATAAGACGGATTTCAGCCGATAACCTCACGCATCGGCGAGGCCTCACACTCCGCAACATTGTTTTTCGGAATGACAACCTCAACGAGCCGTCAACTCTTTCGAACGTCTGCCTCGAAAGAGCCAGGTTTATAAACGTTGACCTCAGCACAGTCGCTCTCGACGGACCATTTATACGTGAGATTGTCTTTGACCGCATAAGTTTCGGCAAGCCGACAACGAGGGGCTGGCGATGGTCATCGCGGTTCTGGGGTCGCCCCAACGAGGCTATTCATGAAGAGCGATACGCTCGCTACTTCCCTAAAGGAAACAAGAAAGATAAGTTCTGCGCGGCCGAGACTGTCTACAGAACCCTCAAGCACGAGATGGAAAAACAGCATGCCAGGGGTCTAGCCCGCCGCATGCGCGCCGGCGAACTGGAGTGCAAACTCCATGGCGACTCGAACCTTATCGAAAAGATTCTCCTCTTCATCTACCGCTTTTTCAACGGCTTCGGACTGCGCTGGATAAGAGCACTGGTATTCTGGCTGATCAGCATCCTGATCTTCGGTCTGATCTATATGGACCAGACCGCGGTGTTCAAAATCAATGACGAAGAGAAGAAAGCTTACGTCAACGAAACGGTCGACCTGAACCTCGAACAGGCCGTCAGACATTCCGTCGAGACGTCTCTTGCTATTCTACCGACCAAATACAACCTGGATAACACTTCCATCGATTATATTGAAGGCATGCAGAGGCTGATTTGTCCGCTGCTACTCGCAGCATTCATCCTTGCGGTGCGAAATACCGCCACGGATTAAGCATCCTCCCCCGGCAGCGTACTTCGCCCTCGGGTCAGACCCGCAGCAGACGGGCCACCCTTGGAACACACCCCCCATACAATTCAACCTTTAGAATGCACAAACGCCGGGCGCAAAGGGGTCAGCCTTCCTATAATTCTAGAAATTTGTATTAGAACCAAAAGCAATCACCCAGCACATATCGGGGCCTTCTCGACCACGTCAGCCTAGAATTATAGGACTGACCCTCTTTGCATCAGTACCCTGCTTCAAATAAATACCAGCGATCAACCGCGATAAAGATCAAGGCGCGGACGCGATGAACGACTCTGTCATGGCACCATTGTATCCCGCGATCGTCCGGGCCAAAGGCCCGCTCGTCTGTTTCCTTCGTGATGTATCCACGCGGAATGTTGCTTACTTGTAAAGTAAGGCCGTAATATCCTCCACCCTCACCTTCTCCGCCGCCTCATCCTTCTTCAACCCCTCGCCAATCATGTTGAAACAGAACGGGCACGACGTGTATACCGTCCCCGCCCCCGTCTCCAGGATCTGCCGTATCCGCTCGTCGTCGATACGCTTCCCGTCGTCGTCCTCGAAAAAGTGGTGCGCCCCGCCGCCCGAACCGCAGCAGTACGAACGCTCCCGCGAAAGCTCCATCTCGATCGGCGACACACCCGCGCCCCGCGCCAGCCCGCGCACCGCCTCCACATCCCCGATCTTCCAGCGCGAGGCGTAGCACGGATCGTGAATCGTCGCCGGACCATTCCCCGCCGCCGCGCTCGCCAGCTTGCCCTCCCGCAGCAGGCGCCCCAACAACTCCGAATGGTGCACGACCTCCACCTCGAACTCCGGGTCCACCTGCGCGTAGGCCGTCGAGATCGTGTGCAGGCAGTGCGGGCACTGGCTCGCTATCGTCTTCACACCCTGCTCCTTCATCCAGGCAATGTTCTCCATCGCGATCTCCTGGAACAGGTCCTCGCCCCCGCACTTCCGCGCCGGGTCCCCGCAGCAGATCTCCTTCGGAGAGAAGCCCGCCTCCATCCCCGCCGCATCCAATAACTCCGCAAACCGCTTCACCACCGAGGCAAACTCCTGCGTCAGGAAAAAGCACGACGACCAGATCAGCACCTTCCCCGCCTCGTATACCGGCAACCCCATCGCCTCGATCTGCTCGCCCCGCTGCTCGCGGTCAACCGTCCACACGTTCCCCTTCGTCTGCAGCGAGCGGAAAGTGCTCTGCATCGTCGCCGGGATCTCCGTCTGCTCCAGCGTCAGGTTACGCCGGTACTGCAGGATCAGCGGCAGGTGCTCGATACCCAGCGGACAGAAGTGCTCGCACGCCCCGCACGTCACGCACTGCCACACCGCCTCCGCGTCGATCAGCTTCTCGAACACCATCTCTTCCGAGCCCGCCAGCAGCGGTCCCTCGAGGTTGTGGATCAAAGACCGCGGGTCCAGCTTCTTCTCGATCCGGTTCGCCGGGCACATCTCCGTGCACCGCCCGCACTCCACGCAGCTCAGCGCGTCGAAGCGCACCTCACGGCTAGCGTCCGCGGGCTTCCCCAACCCAAAAGCCATCTCCTCGTCGAAATTCTCCAGGTCGATCACGAACGCCGGCACCTGCCCGAAGCGCTTGCGCTTCATCAGCAGGTCGAACGGGCCCACCACCAGGTGCAGGTGCTTGCTCTGCGGGATCACCACCAGGAACAGCAGGATGCACGCCGCGTGCACCCACCAGTTCGCCTTCGCCGCCAGCGCGTCGCCCGCCGCGTACGGCTCCAGCAGGAACGTCACCATCAGCAGGAAAATGAACGCCGACACGATCGCCGACGTCCCCGAGAGCTTCTTCTCGAAATACCCCGGCCGCATCACGAACCGCCGGAACGCCAGCCCCGAGATCGACACCGCCACCAGCACGCTCACCACCGTCATAAACGCCCGGTAGCCCTCGCCCACAGGACCGTACAAATACCCCCCAGTGAACGGCAGCAGGAAGTGGTGGATCGTCACCGGGATGTAGAAAAGGAAGCCCCAGAACACCAGCGCGTGCAGCGTCCCCGCCACCGGACGGTCCCTGATCACCTTGCTCTGGAAAATCACCTCGCTTACAAAGCGCGCGATCGCCTTCCCCGCCCCCTCCTTCTCCCCGTCGGGAGCGCCCGCCAGCGCCATCTTCACACGCTTTAAAACCGCCCAGGCGAAACAGCCCAGCGTCAGCACTATAAATACCGGAATCAGGATCTGCTCGATCAGGCCGAATTCCATCTTCTACCCCCCGCATCGCCGCCCCCCCCGCGCGCAGAAAAATCGCGCTCCTTCTAATCCGGGAAGCCGGGACGGGAACAGCTTTCTGTCAGTCTTATTCCACCTGCTCACCCCATCATAGAAAGCCGCGATTCCCCGGTCAAGAAACCAAAAAGGCCTCAACCGGCAATAACCTTTCACGAACCTTGTAGGGCGGTCGTTTACGGCCCCCGCATCCCGCAAAAGCCTGCCCCGCAGCACGCGGGGGCATGCCTTCATTCTTTCATTCTTATTCACCATCAAACGCTATACTCCCGCATCCCGCGAGCCGATGAATTCGCCGCAGGCGAATGATTTGGATTGAATTCAACTGGATTCTAGCGACGCGGACTTGTTGCTTACTTCTAAAGTAAGCGAGTGTTCGCCGCCGCCCGCGAGCAAAACAAGCCGAAGGCTTGTCTCGTAGGATTCCAGCTCGATTTGTCTACGCGGTACTGTTGCTTACTTGTAAAGTAAGAGATTTGAAGCGAGTGACCGCCGTATCACAGCTTATACGTCAACTCCACCCCATTCCCGATCCCCACCGTCACCGACTGCGCCCCCTCCAACCCCTTCACATACTCCAGGAAATCCCGCATGTTTTCCGCCAGGTCCACGGCGTTGTCCGCCGCCACCAGCCCTCCCCGCGCCAGCTTCGGAAAAACCAGCTTGAAGTGCCGCAGGTAATCCTCCTTCTCCGTGTCCATGAACACAAAATCCACCTCCCCCTCCAGCGCCTCCAGAAACTCGGCTGCGTCGGCATGATGCACCCGGATCACATCCTCCAGTCCCGCCCGCCGGATGTTCTCGCTCGCCAACGCCACCTTCTGCGGATCAAACTCAACGGTCTCGACCACGCCGCCGTGCTCCGCCGCGGCGCTCCCCAGCCAGATCGCCGAATAGCCCGACGACGTCCCCAGCTCCACCACCCGCCGCGCACCCTTCAGCCTCACCAGCATGTTGAGGAACACGCCCTCCTCCCGAGGAATCGCGTAGACCCGCTCGTGTTCCCGGCTGTACTCCTCCATCTCCTTAAGCAGTTTCTCAATCTCGCGGCTGTACATGGCTCTCCATCCTGTATCTTTATAAAAACTACGAACCGATCGATACAGTTTATCCCCCTCACCCGCAGCACGCGGGGGTTTCCGCCCCACAAAGGTCCGCCCCCGCTTATTGCCCCGAAGGGGCAACCCAAAATAGCCCAGGGTCAGCGAAGCGTCACCCTGGGTACACCGCCGCCCCACACACAAATCAACCCTGGAAGGGTTGCCCAATCCACAGCCCGGGGCCAGTGCAGATCCCAGCCCCGCTGAAAGCGGGGCCTGCCCCCGCGTCTTCCTTCCAACTTCACCTAATAGGGAACCTTTACAGCGTTCTTCCCATCCCGATACTACTTCTCCGCCCCCAGCTCGAGCAGTTTCTCTCGAGCGTTTTCGTTATTGGGATTCAGCTCGAGCGATTTCCTGTAGTTCGCGATCGCCGCCTCGGTGTCGCCGTGGTTCATGTAGGCCTCGCCCAGGCTGTCGTAGACGTTCGCCGATTCGGGAAAGGCCGCCACATTCAGCTTGAACAGCTCGATTGCCTCGGGAATCCGCCCGCCGCTCAGCAGGTAATACCCCATCGCGTTGAACGAAGGCTCGTCGAAGTAGAGGCCGGCCGGATTATCCAGCAACCGTTTGTATTCGGCCAACGCCGACTCGACACTCGAGCCCTCCAGCTTCTTCATAACGGCCTCCGAGGCCAGCTTCTTGTGCTGCAGGTAGAATACCCTGACGTGGCTTATGTGCTGGGGGCGAATCCAGTCGTCGCCGTGGTTCTTGTATGTCTCCATCTCCTTCACGAAAGCGAAGGCCGCCTCCAGCGACAGCCGCTCCTGCACCTCGTCCAGCTCCAGCCCCGCAGCCTCAAGAGCTGTTACTTCCTCCCAGAGCTTCTTGATGTAGGCCAGGCGTTTCAGCGCTCGCTCCCTCGTAAACATCCCTCCCATCCCGCAATAGACTCTCTCCACACCAGCTTCTTCGCTCAGCAGTTCCTCAAGGACGGCTATCCAGCGCGGCACATCCAGCTTGGTGTAACTCGGATTCGGGTGCGGCGCGAGGTGCTGGTCGTGCATGACGAAGTTGCTGATTATCGCCAGCCGCTCCTCCGGCACGTGGAACACCGTGATGCCGTTGTATCCCGCCTTCCCGAAAT
>CBFCZO010000165.1:0-6236 GCA_965602675.1 uncultured bacterium
CTGCCCCAGGAAATCCTCGACATCGAGATCGAGAACATCGAGGGCATCGGCGTCGGCTTCGAATACAACAAGGCCCTCGGCACCGACTTCACCGTCGAGCAACTGAGCGACAAGTTCGACGCCGTCTACCTCGCCACAGGTGTCTGGCAGAGCAAGCGCATGGACATCCCCGGCGAGGACCTGCCCGGCGTCATAAGCGGCCTCGAGTTCCTGCATCAGGTGAGCTCCGGCACCCCGCCCGACATCGGACCAAAGGTGGCCGTGATCGGCGGCGGCAATACGGCGATGGACTCCTGCCGCACCGCACTGCGACTCGGCTGCGAGCCCGTGGTCGTTTACCGCCGCACCCGCGCCGAGATGCCCGCCATCGAGGAGGAGATCAGGGAAGCCGAAGCCGAGGAGATCCCATTTGAGTTCCTCACGGCGCCGGTCGAGGTGATCGAGAAGGACGGCAGGGTTGCCGCGATGCGCTGCATCCGCATGAAGCTGGGCAAGCCCGACTCCAGCGGTCGCCGCCGCCCGGTGCCGATCGAAGGCAGCGAGTTCGAAATGCCCATCGACACCATCCTCACCGCCATCGGCGAAGATCCCGAGCCAGAGCCACTCGGCGATAAGTTCGAGACGGAGTGGAAAAAGGTCAAGGTCGACCGCTTTGGCAGGACCTCGCTCGATAAAGTCCACGCCGGCGGCGACCTCATCGACCAGCCCCACACCGTCGTCGACGCCATCGGCGCCGGCAAGAAAGCCGCGATCGGCATGGACCTTCTGTTGCGAGCCTCCACAGAAGAGAGCGAGCTTTTCGAGAAGATCCGCGTCGGCGAGAAGGGCTCCGTATCCACCGGTAAATACATGGGCCTCGGTCCCGACCAGATTCACGACGTCGTGCGCTACGGCGACCTCAACCCCGACTACTTCACACCCGAGCCGCGCGCCGAAATGCCGCACATCGAGCCCGCCAGGCGCAGATCGACCTTCGAGGAGGTCAACAAGGGCCTCAGCGAAGAGCAGGCGATCGCCGAAGCGAAGCGCTGCTTCAACTGCGGAGCATGCATCGAGTGCGACAACTGCATCCTCTTCTGCCCCGACATCGCCGTGCTGCGCTCCCCCGGCGGCGGCGAAGGGCCCGGCAAGGCCCCCTTCAAGATCGACTACGAGTACTGCAAGGGCTGCCTCGTATGCGTCCACGAATGTCCCCGCTCGGCAATGAGCTTCGAGGAGGTGGGGCAATGAAAAAAGTTATGATGGGCAACCACGCCGTCTCCCACGGCGCCATGCTCAGCCGCGTCGACGTCATCGCCGCCTACCCGATCACACCACAGACACAGGTGGTCGAAGAGCTCAGCGAGCTCTGCGCCAGTGGCAAACTCGACGCCCGCTTCATCAAGGTCGAGAGCGAGCACAGCGCGATGGCCGCATGCGTCGGCGCAAGCCAGACCGGCGCGCGCGCCTTCACCGCCACCTCGAGCCAGGGCCTCGCCCTCATGCACGAGGTGCTGCACTGGGCTGCCGGCGGCAGGCTGCCGATTGTCCTCGCCAACATCAACCGCGCGATGGGACCCGGCTGGAACATCTGGGCCGACCAGAACGACAGCCTCAGCCAGCGCGACACCGGCTTCATGCAAGTCTACTGCGAGAGCAACCAGGAAGTGCTCGACTGGACGATCATGGCCTTCAAGATTGCCGAGAAAGTCAGCATTCCGATGATGATCAACCTCGACGCCTTCTTTCTCAGCCACACTTTCGAGATGGTCGACTTGCCCGACCAGGCCGACGTTGATGCCTTCCTGCCGAAAGCAAAGCTCACGCCTAATCTCGACGTCAAAGATCCGCATGCCTTCAACGCACTCGTCACCCCCGCCCAGTACTTCGAGATCCGCGTCAAGCTGCAACAGTCGATGGAGGAGGCCAAGCGGGTGATTGTCGACGTCGGCAAAGAATTCGGTGAGCACTTCGGCCGCAGCTACGGCCTCACCAGCGACTACATGCTCGACGACGCGAAGATCGCCCTGGTCACCTCCGGCACGGCAAGCGGCACCGCGCGAGTCGCCATCCGCGAGCTGCGTGAGCAGGGCATGCCGGTGGGCCAACTCAAGATGCAGACTTTCCGCCCGTTCCCGACTGAAGAGATCCGCGACAAGCTGGCCGGCGTGGAGAAGATAGCCGTGCTCGACCGCAACTTCTCCTGGGGCGCAGGGGGCGGCTTCGCACAGGAGATCAAGGCGGCTCTCTACAACGCTGAAGTCCGACCCCAGCTCTACGGCTACATCGCCGGCATCGGCGGGCGCGACATCACGCCCGACACCATCAAGGAGATCGTCCGAAAAACCGAGGAAGCCGACCGGCCGAAAGCCGATTACACATGGATAGGGGTGATGCCATGATTCAGGAATTCATGCCCGAAGAGGAACTGCTTTATCCGGGGCACGTAGCTTGCCCGGGCTGCGGTGCAAGCCTCTCGATGCGATACGCACTCAAAGCCCTTGGCGAAAAAACCGTCCTGGTGATCCCAGCCTGCTGCTGGTCGATCATCGCCGGGCCGTTCCCCTATTCCAGCGTCTCCGTACCGCTCGCCCACGTCCCCTTCGAGACAGCCGCGGCCGTCTCCAGCGGCATCCGCGCCGCCCTCGATCAGCAGGGCCAGGACGATGTTACCGTGGTCGCCTGGGGAGGCGACGGCGGCACCTTCGATATCGGCCTGCAGGCGCTCAGCGGCGCCATGGAGCGCAACGAGGACTTCATCTACGTCTGCTACGACAACGAAGCCTACATGAACACCGGCATCCAGCGCTCATCGGCCACCCCCTGGGGCGCCTGGACAACCACCACGCCGGCTGAAAACAAGAAGGCCGAGCCGAAAAAGAACATGCTCGAGATCGCGGCCGCGCACCGCATCCCCTACACCGCCACGCTCTCACTCGCCTACCCCAAGGACTTCATGATGAAGTTCAACAAGGCGATGAAAATCAAGGGAACGCGCTTCCTTCACATCCTCAGCCCATGCCCGCCCGGCTGGAAGCTGGCCGACGACCTCACTATCCGCATCAGCCGCCTCGCAGTCCGCTCGCGCATCTTCCCACTCTACGAGATCGAGGACGGCAGGAACTACACGATCACCGTCGAGGACCCGGTCAAAGTGCCTGTGCGCGAGTACCTCCAGCTGCAACGCCGCTTCGCCCACCTCACCGACGCCGACATCGACTTCATCCAGGAGACCGTCGACCGCCAGTACGACCGCCTCCTCGGCCGCGTCGAGCGCAGCGCGTAACAAAACCTGAAGAAGCCGAAACAACGGCCGTGCCCTGACGGGTGCGGCCGTTTTAAATATCGTCGTGGAAACCCGGGACAAAATCCTTTAGTATGCGGCACCAACTCCGCGGAAGGAGTTGGCCTTCGAATTCGTAATGGCTAAGAATTGGTAATTATATGATTCTCTGGCTCGTATTCAGCGTAACTGTATTGGCCATGCTGGCGCTCGACCTCGGCGTCTTCCACAGGCGTGAGCACGAGGTCGGCCTCCTCGAAGCCTCCATCTGGAGCGTCGTCTGGATCGCCGTCTCCCTGATCTTCAACGTCGTCGTCTACTTCCTCTACGGCCACGACGCGGCATTTAATTTCCTCACCGCATATCTCGTCGAAAAATCGCTCAGCGTCGACAACCTCTTCGTCTTCCTCCTCATCTTCACCTACTTCTCCGTTCCCGCGCTCCACCAGCACAAAATACTCTTCTGGGGCATCTTAGGCGCAGTCGTCATGCGCGTCCTCTTCATCACGGCGGGCATCGCTCTGCTGCACTATTTCCATTGGATTTTCTATGTCTTCGGTGCCTTCCTGCTTTATTCGGGCTACAAACTCTTCCGCAAGTCGGACCGCAAGGTCGATCCGTCCCGCAATCCAATCTTCAGAATGTTCGGCAAGATTATCCCCGTCACAGAGGACTATTCCGACGGCAAGTTCCTCGTCCGCCGCGCAGGCAAGCTCCTCGCAACGCCGATGCTCGTGGTGCTCTTCGTCATCGAGTCGACAGACGTGATGTTCGCCGTCGACTCCGTCCCCGCCGTCCTGGCCATTTCCACCGACGCCTTCATCGTCATCAGTTCCAACATCTTCGCCATCCTCGGACTTCGGGCACTCTTCTTCGTCCTCTCACGCGCCATGGCCCTCTTCCACTACCTCCACTACGGACTCGCAATCATCCTCGCATTCATCGGCGTCAAGATGCTGATCGCCGACTTCTACAAAATCCCGACGTGGGTTGCGCTCCTGGCATTGCTGGCTGTCCTCGTCGTCTCCATCGTCGCCTCCATCCTCTTCCCCGAAAAGAAAAAGGGCGAGGCGGTCGCATCCGATTGAGCGCCGCTCCGCCGTCGTTCTGAAAACGAAACCTCTTTCGCGTCCTATTTCACACTGAACAGCCTGGCCCAGAGTTCGTGCTTGGTATCGCTGACCTTCTTCTGCCAGACCAATATCCCGTTATACTTGGAGGCCGGCGCCGAAGCACCGCTGGACCTGATTCTGTCGACGATCATGTACTGCAGCGTATTGCCGTGCTCAAACAGTTTGATCATCCCGCCCTTGGTCTTCGGTTTTCCCAATGCGCCCAGGATAATCTTGCGCTTGTAAACCCAGCCGTCGTCCGCGGCAGAAACCTGCCACGCCAGTATCGGCTTGCCCGGCGGCGCAAAATTGAGTTTCACGCGTTCCCTACCGACAAAGCCGGAATACTCAATTTTCAGCCCAGCGAAAGGATCCTTTTCGATCGCAACGAACTTGCCGCTGAATGTATTAGGATGTTCATCGACGAAATTACGTTTGAACATCCCGTCTTCCGGGGTGGTGAATAGATACGCCCCAGCGTCGCCGAGGGCGCCGCCGTCCGACATCCCCATATATATTTTAGAAGGTGTGTTCGAACCAAAGCCGAAGAGGGTCTCGCCGACAGGTGTCGATACCGTATTGAGCAGGTGACTGTTGGCAAAGCCGCGTGTCGTCCGGGTGTCGCCGTCATACACGGTGTCGTAGCCGTATAAAAAAAGTGACATGCCGTAATTCGGATAGCTGCTGAGATTTATCCGGCTGGCGTGGCCGAATTCGACCACCTTCGACAGCTGGAAGCCCTTCTCCTCGCGCAGTGGGGCGAGCTGATCGTCGCGGATGATATCGAACTCCGTGCCCTTGAATTCGAGCCCCAACAAATGCAAACCGAACCTGATCTCAGGATCGGCTAGGCTTCCGTTCGTCTTGTAGCTTGTGTAGACCCCAACTACAGGGAATTCCGAGAATTTCGTCGGGCCTGCCGAATCGCTTACGGCTTCCGGCCGAGCTGACAAGAGCACCGGCGACACGTTGCGGCGAGTGTCGCTGACCACGTCGAAGGCCTCGCCCACTGCCTTGCCCGTCTTGCGATTCACCCAGCGAGCCATGATCTTTGCAGACTCCGATTGTGCCGTGGGATCGCCGGTATCCCAACAAACCAGGAACATCTTCTTCTGATGGACATAGACGGGATATCCCCTGCCGTGCCAGTCCGATGCCGGCGACAGCAACTGCACCTTTCTCACCTTGAACTCGCCGCTCGACAGCAACTTCAGCAGGACCGCATAAACCCGACCGTAGCTCCCATCATTGGACTTCAGTTCCGTCATCACGATCAGGATGTTCCCGCTCAGCGGATCCTCAGCCATCCTCATCGTTGTCGCAATGTTGTTGACCTTTTTGCTTACCAGGATCGACTGGTCGGCCCACGCCGCCCCCCCAGCGCACAAACAGAAAACCACCGCCAAAGAGACTGCCACACGTAGTACACACATAATCATCTCCTAAATATCGATTTCGTTCGTTAATTGATACTTATTCTCAATATATGGTCGGGAAGCAGGCCTGTCAACCAATTTCGCCGCAGATTTATCGTCTTTTTATCATTACAAGGGCGGTTAGAAGAGCATATTCACCACAGAAGATAAGGTATGATTCGCTATTTCCCTACAAAGCCCCCTCACACATACTCCCCGAAACAACGTTGCCAATCCGTGTAGAGTGGTCCTGTCCGCCGACGGCGGATTATCCGCTTTTGATGGAGAACCACCGTCTTACTCTTCTTTATCCAGGAAATCTCTATGCGGATCTTTGGGATCTATCTTTTCTTCGCCGTCGTCGGCGGGTGACTCCTTCCGGTCGAAACCTTCCTCGCTTTCTTCCCCGCCGTCGTCATCATCGTCATCGTCACCGTCGTCGTCATC